>JBQCCG010000040.1:0-17140 GCA_051962455.1 Sphingomicrobium sp.
TTTGCCGACCAGATCTACGACCTCGCGTTGCTGCGCGCCCTCGTCGGCGTCGGCCGCGATCTCGTGGAAGGCGCGCTCGATACGAGTGAGGACGTTGCCCCCCTCGCTCCGATCGAGCGCGCCGAGACCGAGCTCTACAAGGTCGCCGAAGAAGGCGGAGCAGAAGGCAAGGCAAAGAGCTTCGGTGAGGCGACCAAGGAAGCGCTGCAGCTCGCGGAAAAGGCGCTCAACAGCGGCGGCCACCTGTCGGGGATCACCACCGGCCTCGACAGCCTCAACAGCAAGATCGGCGGGCTTCACAAGTCGGACCTGGTGATCGTCGCTGGCCGACCGGGCATGGGCAAGAGTTCGCTCGCGACGAACATCGCCTTCGCTTCGGCGCAGCGCCTGCTGCGCGACAAGGAGGACGGGATCGAGCCCGCCAAGTCGGCGGGTGCGGGCGTCGCGCTGTTCAGCCTCGAAATGTCTGCCGACCAGCTCGCGACGCGCATCCTCGCGGAACAGTCGGGGATCAGCTCGGAAAACCTCCGCATGGGCAAGATCAGCCAGCAGGAGTTCCGGTCGCTGGCGCGCGCGGCCGCCGAGTTGCAGAGTCTGCCGCTCTATATCGACGACACGCCGGGGCTCAGCATCGCCGCGCTCCGGGCTCGGGCGCGCCGGCTCAAGCGGCAGAAGGGCATCGGGATGGTCATCGTCGACTATCTCCAGTTGCTCCAGGGCACGAGCAAGTCGAGCAACGACAATCGGGTGAACGAGATTTCGGAGATCAGCCGCGGCCTCAAGACCCTCGCCAAGGAGCTGGACGTGCCGGTGATCGCCCTTTCGCAGCTCAGCCGGGCAGTCGAGCAGCGCGAGGACAAGCGCCCTCAGCTCTCCGACCTAAGGGAATCCGGCTCGATCGAGCAGGACGCCGACATCGTGCTCTTCATCTACCGCGAGGATTATTATCTCGCGGCCAAGCAACCAGGCGACGATCACCCGGATTTCGCGGGATGGCAGGAGGAAATGGCGCGAGCCTACGGCCTCGCGGAAATTCTCGTCGCCAAGCAGCGTCACGGCTCGACCGGCAAGGTCCGGGTCAAGTTCGATAGCCGGATTACCAAGTTCAGCGATCTCGTCGATGAAGGGTACATGCCGGAGATGCGCGGCTGAGCGCGTGAGATAGTGGGCGCGGAAGACTGACCGCGCACGGGGAGGGGGTGAGGGCGCTCGCTGAGTCGGGCGCCCTCAGCTGTTTACGGCCCGATGTCTCCGCTCTGCTGGACCGCCTGCCAGGTGACTCCGCGCACGAGCCCTAGCGCCGCCGCGACATTGTCGTCCCAGCCATAAACGTCGGGTCGGAATTGGACCTTCGTGCCGTCCCAAAAGGCTGTCTGGTAGAGCAGCCGGACCGGGATCGGGCTCTTGAGCTTGACGTAGGCTTCCTTTTGGCCGGCCATCGCTTTCTGGAACTGGTCGCTGATGCCCTCCTCGGTGGCGATCGCGTTTGCGAAGGCGACCGCGTCCTGGATTCGCACGCAGCCGTGGCTGCGGTGCCGCTCGGGCAGAGAGAACAGCGCCTTCGCCGGCGTGTCGTGGAGATAGATCGCCTGCTTGTCGTCCATGTCGAACTTGACCAAGCCCAGTGAGTTCTTCGGCCCCGACTGCTGCACGTACATGCCGTTCTTCATCACGAAATTGTTCTGCTGCAGCCAGCCGGAGCTCTTTTGCGAGATTTCGCTTTGGGCGATCGACTTGGGTACGGTCCACGTCGGGTAAGCGACGAGGTTTACGATCGGCGCCTGGATTTGCGGCGTCTGCTTGTCGGGTTCACCGGCGACGACCTCGCGCCGGTCCTTATGCTGGCCGTCGCGCCAATAATCGAGGAACGTCGCCGCGGTATTGACGTCGATGCGGGTCTTGGGCGGATCGCGGACCAGCCAGCGCAGCCGCTCCATCGCAATGGCGCATTCGCGGGCCAGCCCCGCCGGTCCCATGTTTAGTGCCGCGAGCGTGTTGCCGCCGACGATTCCGTCGGTCTTCAGGCCAAAATCGCTTTGCAGTTTCTTCACCGCGGCGACCAGTTGTGGCGAGTAGCGGGTCGAAGTGTTCGCGGCTGAAGGCTGTTGATTGGCGCCCTGCTGCGGCTCGGCGAGATAGCCCATCGCACTCAGGGCGGCCGCGAGTCCCAGCACGCGACTATCGTGAGCGTGCGGCTTTATCGGTTTGCCGTCGGGCACCGGCTGAAAGTTTGGCGTCTTCCCGGCGAGCTGCAGGTAATGAAGATGCGCCTGACTGAGCGCCTTATATTCGTCGGTCTGCGGCGGAAGCGAATTGAACCAGCTGGTCAAGTCGCCCGACTGCATCGCCTGCTGGAAGCCCTGCCGCACATCCCCGGACGGACGCGGAATGGTGTACACCGGGAAGATCTTTGTCGGATCGGAATAGCCGTGCGCCAGCGCTTCGGCGTAGCGCAACGCGGCGTCTGTGAGCGCGGCGCCGTACTGGCCGCTTCCCTTGAGGAAAAGATCGGGCTTCAGCCCGTTCGCGGGCGCCCCCGCAATGGCGTCGCGAAGCTGCTTTTCGAGCTTCTTGCTCCACTGCACCTGCGGGCTCTCGCCCTGGGTGGCGTTGGAGGCGGTCTGGCCTGACGAATTACCCCCCTGCGAACAGGAGGGCAAGGCGACGCTTAACAGGGCAAGGCCAACGGCCGTGCCGATCCATTTGCTTTGTCTCACAAGGGCCTTGAACGCCGGGAGTCGAAAAAGGGATGCAATATTGTCGAGGCGACATTCCTCCCCAGCTGACCGGCTAGGGAGGAGCTTCAGTCTTCCTGCATGTTCGGATCGCGCAGGCCCTGGCCGATGTTGGCGCGCGCGCGATCGGCCTCGCTGCTGGTCACCGGATAGGCGCAATAATCGGCTGCATAGAAGGCACTTGGCCGATGATTGCCGCTAAGGCCGACGCCCCCGAATGGGGCGTTCGAGGGCGCTCCGTTGGTCGGCTTGTTCCAGTTGATCACTCCCGCGCGGACGTTCGCCCAAAATTTGTCATATTGCTCGGGACTGCCTCCGACGAGGCTGGCGGCGAGCCCATAGCGGGTGTTGTTCGCCTCTGCGATCGCCGCATCGAAATCCTTGACTCGGATGACCTGAAGCACCGGGCCGAAAATCTCCTCGTCCGGACGATCCCGGACATCTGTCACATCGATCAGCGCGGGCGTGAGGAACGGCTTGTCCTTCTCCGGCCGGTCGAGCCGGGCGATCGGCCTGCCCCCCTTCATCATGAGGTTGAGCCATTGCTCCTGGACATGGTCGGCCGCGGCATTGTCGATCAGCGGCCCCATGAACGGCTGCGGCTCGGCGAACGGCTCTCCGACCACCATCCTATCGATAAGCTTCTTGATCGCAGCGATCAGCGGCTCGTGCTTGTCGTCCTCGACAATCAGCCGCCGCGCCGCGGTGCAGCGCTGGCCGGCGGTGAGATAGGCTGATTGCACCGCAATGATCGCGGCCGCTTCGATGTCCTTCGAATGCCAGACGGCCAGCGGATTGTTGCCGCCGAGCTCCAGCGCGAGGATTTTCTGCGGAGTCTCGGCGAACTGCTTGTGAAGCGCGAGACCGGCGCGGGCGGAGCCGGTGAACAGCAACCCGTCGATACCGGGCTGACCGGCGAGCGCACGGCCCTGGTCGGGGCCGCCAATCAGTAGCCGGACGACGCCCTGCGGAATTTTAGCCTCATGGAAGCAGTGGACCAGGAACTCACCGGTCGCCGGTGTCTTCTCCGACGGCTTGAAGACGACCGCATTGCCCGCGATCAGCGCCGGGACAATATGGCCGTTGGGCAGGTGCGCCGGGAAATTATACGGACCGAGCACCGCCAGAACACCGTGCGGCTTGTGCCGCACCGCGATCTTGCTGCCCAGCGCAGCTTCCATCTTTCGCTGCGGAGTTCGCTCGGCATAGGCATCGATCGAAATATCGACCTTGTTGACGACGGCGGCCACTTCCGTCTTCGCTTCCCACAAGGGCTTGCCCGTCTCGCGCGCGATCAGCTCCGCGAATTTCTGCTCGTTTTTTCGGACCACATTGGCGAAGCGGCGCACCGCTTCGATCCGGAAGGCGTGACTATGCGCCGCCCAGCCCGGCCACGCGGCACGCGCGGCGGCGACTTCGGCGGCGGCGTCGCCGACCTTGCCCGACCAGATTTCCTCGCCCGTTGCGGGTTCAGTCGAAACCAGCTTCCCCGTCACCGGGCTGTGCCCCTCCACATCCGAACGACTCTCAACTTGCCGGTGCATCCTGTGCAACAGCCTCCCCCATTAGCCGAATGGCCTTAACCTTGTTGTTAAACGGCTGCCAGTCGTCGCGTTCGGCAATCGGCGACCAGATCGCTTCGACCTCCTCGATATGCATCGAGCAAGGCGATTCATTTGACCAGTAAGGATGAGAGGCGGCAGTTTCGCGGCCGCGGAGCAGCGCGGCCAATTCGCGGAATGCATCCGCGGGATAGAGCTCGACGCCGGGATCTCGCCCTCCGCGCCAGTCGAAGAAGATTTGGTCGATCGTCTGAGCGCGGCTCGCCAGCGCCTTGATCAATGCGGCCGTCAGCTCGCGGTCATTCGTGCCGCGCCGAACCCCAAGCCGTCCAAGCATTGCGTTGACCAGAGCATCCTCGAAGCGGCTGCTCCAGCCGGACAGTAATTCCGACAAGGGCGGACCCTCGGCGATCAGCGACAGGCACCCGGCGAGCTGGGCGAGATCCCAATGGATCGCCTCCGGCTGACGGCCGAAAGCGTACAGACCGTAGTGATCGAAGTACGCCGCCGTGAACTCGGGCTCCCAATAGGGGGTGAACCGCCACGGGCCGTAATCGAAGCTCTCGCCGGTGATGTTGATATTATCGCTGTTGAGCACCCCGTGGACGAACCCGGCGGCGAGATAGGAGGCCGCGAGAGTGGCCGTGGCTTGGCTGACGAGATCGAACAGCCGCAGCGCATTTTCGGCATCATCGTTGGCGGGCGGCTCATCATAAAGGTTCTCGAGGCAGTAGCGGGCGAGCTTCTTGATGTTCTCGACCTCGCCAAAGAAGGCGAGCCGCTGAAAGCTGCCGATTCGGATATGCCCGTGGCTGAGCCGCGTCAGGACTGAGGAGCGGGTGGGGGAGGGCTCGTCTCCACGTTCCAGCGCTTCGCCGGTCTCGAACAGCGCGAAGCTCTTCGACGTGTTGACACCCAGAGCCCCGAGCATCTCGGTCGCAAGCACTTCGCGGACACCGCCCTTGAGCGTCAGGCGCCCGTCGGCGTGCCGGCTGTAGGGAGTCTGCCCCGAGCCCTTCGTGCCGAGATCGAGCAGCCGACCGTCCGCATCGCGGAACTGGGCGAAGGTGAATCCCCGTCCGTCGCCGATCTCGGGATTGTACACGCGGAACTGGTGCCCGTGGTATCGAAGCGCCAGCGGCTGTTCGAGGTTGTCTGGAAGCGGCTCGAACCGGCAGAAATGCCGCGCCCATCCGTCTTTATCTAAATCAAGTCCAATCAGCTCGGCCCATCGCTCATTAAGGAACCGCGGAATGCATTTCGGAAAGCGCGCCGGCTCGACGATGTCATAGAAATCGGGCCCGAGCGTCAGGATTTTCGGTTCGGGCCGGTAGCTCGTCATTGCCGCTCAAGTGGGGTTGAGCGGCGCCGGTTCCAAATCGTCAGTCGACGAGCTTCTTCATCATCGCAAGCGCATCGGGGTCCGATTCGTCCGGCGTGATTGTGCCAACGAAGTGACCTCCTCTGTCGAACAGCAACACCGTCGCCGTGTGCTCCATCTGCTTGCCCATCGGGGCGTGCGGCACGGGCTCGGCGTAGATTCCGAACTGCTTCTTCACCTGATCGATTTGCGGCTGTGACCCGGTCAGGCCGATAATCGGGGCGTCGAAAAGAGTCGCATACTGCCCAACTTCCTTCGGCCCGTCGTTCGCCGGATCGATGGTGATGAAGACGATGTGCATTGCCTGGTCGTTCGCCGCCTGACGCCGCAGCTTTACAAGCCGCGACAGGGTCGTCGGGCATACGTCACCGCAACGCGTGAACCCGAAATAGAGCGCATAGGGTTTGCCAGCGAGCGCGTGGCTCGAGAAGGGCTTTCCGTCGGCGCCGACGAGCGTGAACGGGCCGCCGAAGCTGGTCTTTGCCGGCATCGTCGTTTCGTCCGGAGCGGCGGTTTGCTGGCGCGGGATGAGGTATAGCGCAGCCCCGCCGATGATCGCGATCGCGACAATCAGCCACAGCAGCAGGCGGACCTGCTTCAATCGGGTGCCCGGCGGGGCTGTTTCGGCCACTTGAGTTCAACCTCGGCGAATGCGTGTCGCGATTTGCGCATAACGAGCCTGGATGAATGAAAGCAATCTCGGGCGCCGCCGTTTATGCTGCGCGCCGAGCTGGACCTTGCCCGTTCGTGCGATCGACGACCAGCCGACTCGCGGCCCGCGCAACGCCTGAACCACGGCCTTGATCACGACATAATACATGACCTGTCGGTAGCCAAAGCGCTGCGGGATCAGCCAAACCATCAGGCGCCAGTTCTCGCGGCGCTCCAGCGCCATCGCGATGAGCCCCGCGGTGAGGTCGATCGCCGCGAAGAGGATCCAGAAGAAGGCGACAAGGCGGAGATCGCCCTTCACCGCGGTGTAACCGTGCTCGTGGATAGAGGTCACGGTCGCAAAGATGTTGATGATCAGCGAGAGGTCGATGATCGGGGAAATGAGGGCGAACAGCAGCTGGAACAGGATCGCCTGGGGGATACCGATGAAGGCCAGCCCACGCGGATATCCGTCAGTGAGAATCCGCTTGTGCTTCCACACGCATTGGATCGTCCCGAACGCCCAGCGGAACCGCTGCCGCGCCAGCTGCCTCATCGTCTGCGGAGCCTCGGTCCAGGCGATTGCGCTTTGGTCGTAGGCGACGCTCCATCCGGCGCGCTGGACCGCGATGGTCAGGTCCTGATCCTCGGCCAGGGTGTCGGGCGGGTAGCCACCCACCTCGACGATGGCCGCCTTCCTCCATGCGCCGACCGCACCCGGGACGACTGTCATTGCGCCGAGGCGCGCGAGCGCTCGCCGCTCCAGGTTCTGCGCGGTCACATATTCGAGCGCCTGCCACTTGGTGACGACGTTGATCCGGTTGCCGACCTTGGCGTTGCCGGCGACCGCCGCCAGCTTGTCGTCCGCTGAAAACCAGCGTGCAAGCCGGGCGATAGTCTCCGGCTCGAACTGGGTATCAGCGTCGAGCGCGACGACGATGTCGCTCTTGGCGAGCGCCAGCCCGTGATTGAGCGCCCGCGCCTTGCCGCCGTTCTCAAGCTTAATGAGGCGAACGCGCTTCTCGTTTCCGAACGCTTTTTCGACGATCTCCGACGTCCGGTCCTTCGATCCATCGTCGATTACGATCACTTCGACCTTCACCCGTTCGCTCGCCAGGACCTGGGCGACCGATCGTTCGATCACCCGCTCCTCGTTGAATGCCGGAATGAGGACGCTGACGAAGGTCGCGGGATCGATGTCCGGGCGTCTCTGCCGCCGTTCCTTCCAGGCCGAGTAAAGCGCGAGACCGGTCAGAATGAGGGCGCGGGCGATGCCGAGCGTGATCGCCGCCGCGAACAGGAAACCGAGTGCCCGGATCGCGAAGCTGAGCAGCTCGAACAATGCAAGATCGACGCGCGCCGCGAAATGGTCCGCTGGCGAGAGCGGCGGCATCGCCTGGATCGGCGACAGGCCGGCCAGTTCCGATACCGGCACGAACCGGTATCCGTGCGCCCGCAATGTATCGATGATGATCGGAAGCGCGGCGATCGTTTCACTCCGGTCGCCGCCGGAGTCGTGAAGCAGCACGACATTCCGGCTGCATTGCGCGTCGGAATTGTCGTCGCAGCGCGGCGGCGCCTGCAGGATTCTCGTCAGGACATTGTTGACGATCGTCGGCACACCCGGGCGCTGCCAGTCTTCGCTGTCGACGTGCAGGCCGACCGAGATGTAGCCTCGGTTCTGCGCCTCCCACACAGGGATAACCTCGTCCGCCGTCGTCGGCTCGGCGTCTCCGAAGAAGGGAGCGCGAAACAGCTTTAAGGTTCGGCCCGTGAAAGCCTGGAATAGCCGCTGCGTCGTGTTGAGCTCGAACAGGACCTGAGTCTTGCTGACGGTCGCCAGATTCGGGTGGGTGTAAGTGTGACTCCCGACCTCATGTCCTTCGCGGACCTCGCGCTGGAGCAGGCTGCGCTCGGTCAGCGCATTTTCACCGACGATGAAGAAGGTCGCCGGAACGTGCTTTGCCTTCAAGATATCGAGGATCCTGGGCGTCCAGCGCGCATCCGGACCGTCATCGAACGTCAGAGCCACCAGTCCGGGCCGATATCCCGTGCGGGTGATGGTGTAGGGGCGCGGGACGCGAATGAAATCGACGTTGGACAGCAGGCCGTTTCGCCCGATGGTAAATTGTCGCTCGCCAGCCGTCGGAAGCGCCGTGATGCGCAGGATTTCGCCAGGTCCCTCGATGTCGACGTTCGTCCCCTCCGCGAGATGGACCAGCCCCGTGGTGGTTCGTGGAAGCTGAACATTCCGGCCGAAAATCGACCAAAGCCCGGGGTCCTCCGCGCCCAGCCGCCACAAGCCGACATCGCGAATGCCTATCTTGTCTAGAAGGGTCAGCTCATTGAAAGCGCTCGCCGCGTCGAGCATCCAGACCGTGTGCGGATCGCCATTTTCGTCCTGATAGGCGAAGGTGCTGTTGGCCGCGGTGCGATCGAATTGGGGCGGAGCATCGCTGTCGCCAGCATCGACCCACGCTTCCTCGACATTTTCCGGATCGCCGGTCCCGTCGTGCCAGTCATAGGCATAGTTGCCGATGGTCACGATCGCCTTGCCGCGTGGGATTTGCCGCAGGGCTGTTGCGACCGAGCTCGCCCACCATTGCTGCGACGCGATCGGCCCCGCCGGTCCATCGTTCGAATGCTCGTCATAAGCCATGATGAACAGCTTGTCGGCGACCGCCGCGAACTGCCTCAGGTCCCATGGCTCCTCGACCGGCACCGCGGCCGTGAGCAGCCACCCATGTTTTGCGAACCGCTGCCGCGCTTCTCGAAGCAGCTGGAGATAATTGAACTGCGAGGGGCGATCGAGCTGCTCGAAATCGAACACCGCGCCCGAGGCGTGGTTGGCGAGAAGGAATGGCTCGAGCTGATCGAGGAAATGCTTGCGGAGACGTGGGTCCGCAAGCATCCCCTGAATTCCCGCCTGGTCGACCTGCCCGTTGGAAAAATTCTGTACGACCGGAAGTATCAGCGGCCGGTGCGCCGCGGCGTTGATCACTGCCCGTCCAGCGCGGTCGGGAAGGACGTTGAACTGGTGATTGGGTCCGGTGACCGTCACCCACACCGGCGCAAGCCAGTCGAGATCGCCGATGTGCCGTTGCAGCGAAGCCGTCGAACTCTCGTCCCAGGGGACATAGAAGCCGACGTAAAGCGGCTTGCTCATCGCCGTCGCAACCGCCGTTGCGCGCCGGGCGCCGACTACGCGCGGACTCGGCGGTTGGGTTCCGAGCAGCCGCTGGACGGCGAGGTCGACGCGCCTCGTCGCGCGGGCGAGCAATGTCGATTTCGGCGGCCGCTGGGCGACGCCATGCTCGAGCGCGACCGGCAGCGGCGGCTGCACCGGAACTACGCGGATCGTCGCGAACAGCGCTGCGATGGTCAGGATGTTGAGGAGAACGAACAGCACCACGGCGAGGCGGAAGCGCTTTCCGCGTCGTCCCGAAGGATCGTAGAAGACCTGCCGATCAGCCATGATGTTGCGCTAATTGCATAGCGCACGAGCTGCCAATGACGTTTCGTTCACATCGGCGTCATGGCGCAGCGACGGAGCTGAGGCTAGCGCCCGGACTGAGCCGCGCCACCGATCCACGTTTCCGCGACGGTGAATTCCTCGTTCATGGCGACGAGATCGGCGCGAAGTCCGACCGCTATTGAGCCGGTCTCTCCGGCGAGGCCCAGGAAATGCGCGGGCGTGCCGCTCGCCATCCGTGCCGCTTGGGGCAGGCTTAGGCGGCCCTGTTCGGCGGCATTGGCGACCGCCGCGGCCATCGTCAGGGTCGATCCGGCAAGCACTCCGTCTTCGCTCACCAGCCGATCGCCTTCGCGCCGGATCGCCCGGCCCTGGAGCATGAACTCTTCGGTGGGAACGCCGACGGTCGGCATCGCGTCGGTCACCAGCATTAGCCGGTCGACCCCCTTCGCATTCAGGCCGACGCGAAATGCAGCCGGGTGGATGTGATGGCCGTCGATGATGATCCCGGCGTAGGTTTCCGGATCCTCGAGCGCGGCGCCGACCATTCCCGGCGCGCGGTTGGTGAGCTGCGACATGGCGTTGAACAGATGGGTAAAGCCCGTCATCCCCGCGTCCAGCGCCGCTCGAACCGTCTCGTAATTTGCGTCGGAGTGGCCGGCAGAAACGATCACACCGGCGTCGACGAGGCGCGTAATCTGGGCAGGCGCAATGCATTCGGGCGCGACCGTCACCAGCGTGCGGCCATTCCGTCCGGAACAGAGCGCCTCGACGAAGCGGTCCTCGAACGGTTGAAGCATCGAGGCGAGATGGATTCCGCGACGCGTGCGGCTGAGGAACGGTCCCTCGATGTGAACTCCGAGGACTCCGGGCACCCCGCCGTCGATCGCTTCGTCGACGGCGGCAATCGCGCGTTCGACGACCGAGAAATCGTCGCTGATCAGGGTCGGGAGCAGCCCGGTCGTGCCGAAGCGTCGATGCGCCTCGGCCATGATCGCGATCGTCTCGACCGACGGATCGTCGTTGAACAGCCGGCCGCCGCCGCCGTTCACCTGGGTGTCGATGAACCCGGCGAGCAGCAGCTGACCCGCAAGATCGACACGTTTCGCGTCCTCCGGGACTGTCTCGCCAACAGCAGCGATTCGGTCGCCATCGATCAGGACGCAAAGATTGTCGCGGATCTCGTCCGCGAGCACCACTCGGCCATTGATGAGAGCGGTCGCCGTCACAGCGTTCGAGTCACTTTGGCGAGGTGCGGCGGGCGGTCGGGGTCGCGGCCGCGGGAAATCGCGAGGGCGTTGGCGAGGCGGTAAAAGCTCGCGATCTGGAGGATCGGCGCGATCAGCGCGTCGGCCGGGACCACGGGCAGCGCAATCCCGGGCGCATCCGGAACGCCGGCGCTCAGCACGCAGGCACCCAGCGCCGCGAATTCGGCCGCGAGCGCGGCCACCCCTTCGAGGCTTTCGTCGGGCTGCCCGAACAGCAGCACCGGAACGCCCTTGCCGATCACCGCCATGGGGCCGTGCCGGACCTCCGCCGCGCTGAACGCCTCCGCATGAATGCCGCAGGTCTCCTTGAGCTTGAGCGCAGCCTCCTCTGCGACGCCGAGCGCGTGGCCCCGGGCGACGACGTACATGGCGCTCGCGGCCGTGAGCGCCGGCAGCCCAGCGGTCCAGTCCTGCTGCCAGGCTTCCGCGAGCTTGTCGGGAAGGGCGGACAGGGCCGATTCGAATGCGGGGTCGCCCGTCCATGCGCCCAGCAGGTCGAGCGTCGCGGCGAGCGCCGCGATGAAGCTCTTGGTGGCAGCGACGCTGCGTTCGGGTCCGGCCGCCAGGGGAATGTAGATGTCGGCGATCTCAGCAAGGGGCGAGTCGCCGTCGTTGACCATGGCGACCAGCAGCGCGCCATTGGCTTGCGCGCGAGTCGCCGCGTTCACGAGATCGGGGCTCCGGCCCGACTGGGATATCGCAAGGACCATTGTCCCGGTGAAATCCGGAGTCGCCTCATAGACTGAACCGACCGACGGCGAGGCGGAGCTGGTGAGAATGCCGCCGCGCGTTTCGATCAGGTATCGGGCAAATGTCGCGGCATGATCCGAGCTTCCGCGCCCGAGGGTGACCACCGCACGCGGCGGCTCCGACCGAAGCCGCTCGGCGAGCCCCGCGATAACAGCCGCATTCTGCTCACGCTGATGTCTGACGACCTCCGACGCTTCCGCGGCTTCGCGGAACATCATCGTGCTCTCGGGCGCGAGTGAGCCGGTCATGCGCTGATGAACTCCCACCGATTACCCGCGGGCGACGCTCAGTTCGGCGACGAAGTCGTAGGCGTCGCCGCGATAGTAAGATTTGGTGAACTCGACCGTTCGGCCGTCGGCGGCGAAGCCGCGCCGCTCAATCTCGAGTCCCGCCGAGCCGGGCTCGATTCCAAGCAGCTCGGATTGTTCGAGCGTGAACAGCACGGCGCGCAGCCGCTGGAGCACGCGGACCGGGCGCGCCTTGCCAAGGGCATCGTATAGCGAGTCGCCAATCGATTCGAGCGACTCGAGGGCGTCCTTGGGCACGGTAGAATGCTCCAGCGCCATCGATTCGCTGTCGGCGTAGCGGATTCGGCTCAGGCGATAGACCGGGCTTCCGGGGCCGAGGCCAAGCGCGAGCGCTTCCTCGGGCATGACCGTCCCCTCGCTTTGCGACAGCCATTTGCTGTGCGGCTGCCGACCGCGAGACAGCATGTCCTCGGTGAACGACGAGATCGTCGCGAAATTCTTTTCGACTCGGGCGGCGACGAAGGTGCCCGCGCCCTGTCGTCGAGTGAGCAGGCGCGCGTGCACGAGCCCATCCAGCGCCTTGCGGACCGTGACTCGCGAGATGTTGTAGGCTTCGGCAAGGTCCCGTTCCGGCGGAAGCGCTTCGTCGGGCGCGAGCACATGGCGGTCGATCGCAGAGCGCAGGACCCGCTGCAGCTGCAGGTACAGTGGCGCGCCGCTCCGGCTGTCTAGCTTCCCCACCCGATCGACGAACATCATCCTTCCTTTTGCCGCGCCTACATTGCGGTGTCGCTAAGTCCTTTTCAATACCAAAATGCGACAAAATTTGCATTGGTGTTATTTTTGGTATTGCAATTGGTCTAGGTTTGGCGGCTAATATCAGCAGTAAGCCAGCGGACGCCGGTAACGAGTGAAAACGCGCCGCTGCAAATTTGGTTATACTTTGGTCCGGTCCAATCGGACAGTCTTCATGAGGGGGAAGGCCATGTTCCAGGGTCAAGTCAAAGTGCGCAAGGCCGTATTTGGATGCACCGTCAGCGTGCTTGCGCTCACGATCGCGATGCCCGCGAGCGCGCAGGACGCCACGACAGCCAATGAACAGCCGAAGCCGAAGGTTACTCCTGATCAGGTGAAGGCACCGGCCGGCCCAGCGCAGGTGAGCAGCGGCACAGGCGATCAGGATCAGATCATCATCACCGGGATCCGCGCGTCACTGCAGGCATCGCTCAATCAGAAGAAGCGGTCCGACATCGTCTCGGAAGTCATTACGGCGACGGATATCGGCAAGTTCCCGGACAAGAATGTCGCCGATTCGCTCGGCCGTCTCACGGGCGTGAATGTAGTCACCGGCAGCTCGAGCGCCGGCGGCTTTTCCGAAAACCAGAATGTCTCGATCCGCGGCACCGATCCGACCCTCAATCTGACGCTCCTCGACGGTCACGGCATCGCAACCGGCGACTGGTTCGTGCTCGATCAGACGGCGGGCGGCCGAAGCTTCGATTACAGCCTGCTTCCATCCGAAATCGTTGGCAGCCTCGAGGTGTACAAAGCCAGCGAAGCCGACATTCCCGAAGGCGGCATCGGCGGCACCATCAACGTCCACAGCCGCGAGCCCCTCGATCTTCCGGCCGGCAGCATCAGCCTCACGGCTCAGGCGAATTACAACGACCTCGCCGGCAAATGGGGACCGTGGCTTTCCGGTCTCGCCAGCTGGAAGAATGCCGATAACACGTTCGGAATCCTCGGCAGTGCGTTCTACGAGCAAGAGTATCTGCGCCGCGATGGACAGGAAATCCTCGGCTATGCCTCCTATCCCAATTTCGCCGGAACAGGCCAAACGGTCGCTGTGCCGAATGAGATCGGCTCCGCTTATTTCAGGCAGAAGAGGATCCGAAAGGGCGGGACGCTGGCTCTGCAGTTCAGGCCATCGCCCGCATTCCAGCTCGATCTGAACGGTCTTTATTCGCGTCTCGATGCGAATAACGTCAACACCAACAACATGGCGTGGCTAGTCCACGTTGCGAGCAACAATTCCACTCCCGGAACGGCAGGCTATGCACTCCAGCCTGGCTTCGTCATCACGAATGGATACCTGACTTCCGCGACGTGGAACTCGATGACTGCGGGAAATTCAACGACGCCGCCGGGACCGGTTTTCGGTCGGCTGGAGGACGACATCTATCGCCAGGCTTTCTCATCGACCTGGGACATCAATGCGGATGCGACGTGGCATATCAGCGACCGCGCCAAGTTCACCGGACAGGTAGGTCTCACCAAGGGCAAGGGCGAGACGACGGATACCTACGCGTGGGAAACCTATTGGAACACCGGTGTTTCTTATCAGATTGACGATCGCGGCGGCTCCGTAACCTATCCGGGTTTGCCAACCGACTTCACGTCACCCGCCTATCTCAACAACTTCTACAGCTGGTCGTGGGGCGGAACGATCAGCTCACCAGATCGCGAGCTCTACGGTAAAGCCGACTTCGAATATGATTTCGGCAATGACTTCTTCAGGTCGATCAAAATCGGCGCCCGCTATACCGACCACAAGCGCTCGCTGGACGACATTGCTTATGCGTGGAACGGAAACGGTCTTTACAACGGAACCCAGCTTGTGGGCCTCGGGACGGTCTACGCCGGCGGCATGACCCCGTCGAATTTCGGCGACGGGCTCTTCGGCGTTTATGGTTATCCCATCTCCGACCAGCAGAAGGTTCTCCAGGAGCTGGCGACCAACGGTGGACGCCGGTTCGATTTCTATCCGCAGGCCAGCTTTTCGGTGAAGGAAAAAACCGAAGCGGTCTACGCGATGGCACGATTCGACGACGACACGCACTGGCGCGGCAACATCGGCGTGCGCGCCGTCCGAACCGACCAGAATTCACTGCAATATTCGCAGAATGATCTCGGGACCGACCACGTGCCGTCAATCTTCTGCCCGACGCAGGCGGACGGCACGAATTACTGCACCACGAACCGCACCCATCGGAGCTATTGGGATATTCTCCCAAGCGCCAACGTCACCTACAGCATCCAGCCCGACCTGCTGCTGCGGGCGGGCGTGGCGAAGGTGATGACAAGGCCGGGTTATGCCCAGCTCGCGTCCTCCATCACGGTGAACGATACGAATCTCACGGCGACAGCCGGCGGCAATCCGAATTTGAACCCGTATCGCGCCTGGGATTTCAACGGTGCGGTAGAATGGTATTTCGGCAAGCAGTCACTGCTGTCGGTTAATCTGTTCTATCTCAAGATTTCCAATTATCTGACGACGACGACGTTCAACGAATTTCTGAAGACGCTCCAACACCCGGACGGCGCGACCTTCCTGGTGACCGGGCCGGTGAACGGCGGCGGAGGAACCAACAAGGGCTTCGAGATCAACTGGCAGCAGCCGATCGCCTACGGCTTCGGGGTGATCGCCAACTACACCTATGCCGACGCGAGGAAGAACGGCGGGGGCCCGATCGACGGGAACTCGAAGCACACCTACAATCTTACCGGCTATTTCGAGAATTCGCTGCTGAGCGCCAGGCTTGCTTATACCTTCCGCTCCAAGTTCCAGAGCGGATTCGATCGCGGGGTGGAAATCTGGCAGGGGAATTACGGCTCTCTTGACGGCTCGCTCAGCATCAACGTGACCAAGAACATCGCGCTCACGGCCGATGCACACAATCTCCTGAACAGGCATCTCCATTATTTCGTCGGCACTCCCGACATTCCGCTGCGCTTCTACAACAACGGACGCACCTACTGGATTGGCGCAAAAGCCACGTTCGGCGGCAGTCCGCCACCGCCGCCGCCGCCGCCTCCGCTGCCGCCGCCTCCGCCTCCGGCCACGCAGACCTGCGCCGACGGATCGGTAATCGCAGTGACGGCAACGTGCCCGGCGCCGCCTCCGCCTCCACCCCCGCCGCCGCCGCCCCCAGCGCCGGCGCCTGAGCGCGGCCAGTAGGACCTGCGGCTGACCGGTCTTGGCCGAGGTTCGTTAGTTCGGTACCCGAGAAGCGCCGCCGGAACCCTTTCTCGGCGGCGTTTTCTCTTGAGAGCCAGTGCGGAACAGCCCATGCCTACGACGGTGCGACTGGTCTCGAAGATGAGCGGCCGCTGATGGCGAGACGGATGCGTGCTACACTGTTCGCCGCCGTCGTATCGCTGGGCATGACGGCGGCGAATGCCACCGATCTGCCGTTGCTGCCGATGCCATCGTCCGTGACGGCCGAGAAGGGAAGTTTCTCCTTCCGTCATGCGCGGATCGCTGCATCGTCTGCGGGTGAGCGTGCAGCGGGTGAGCGGCTGAAGGGACTGCTCGCGCGGAGCGGTGGACCGAAGCTGAGCTTCGCGCGCGGCGGACAAATCCACTTCCGTCTCGATCCCAGCATCGCTGGTGCGGAGGCCTATCGCCTGGCGGTGTCGCCCACCGGGGTTGATGTTGCCGCGTCGACCGATGCCGGCCTTTATTATGGCGCGGAGACACTGTGGCAGCTGATGGCCTCGGCGGGAGCGAGCAAGCGAATCGCCTCCCTCACGATCACCGACAAACCGGCATTTTCCTGGCGCGGAATCATGCTGGATTCCGCGCGGCACGTGCAGCCGCTCGCCTATATCGAGCAGCTGATCGACCGCATGGCGATGGCCAAGCTCAATGTGCTTCACTGGCACCTGACCGACGACCAGGGCTGGCGGATCGAGATCGACCGATACCCGCGGCTGACCAGCGTCGGCGCATGGCGGCAAGAGGCCGGCGCAGCGGGGTTCGATGCATCCGGCAAGCCGGTCCTCTACGGCGGCTATTACAGCAAGAAGCAGATTCGGGCGGTGGTCGCTTATGCGCGCGCCCACCACGTGACGGTCGTTCCCGAAATCGACGTGCCCGGCCACGCGACGGCGATTATCGCCGCTTATCCGGAACTCGCATCGACTCCGAACCCGCCGAAGACTCCGAGCCATGACTGGGGCATTCTCCCCAATCTTCTCAATCCATCGGATGCGACCTTCGCCTTCCTGGACAATGTGCTCGACGAGGTGATGCCGTTGTTCCCGGGCAGCTACATCCACCTCGGCGGTGAC
>JBQCCG010000041.1:0-8632 GCA_051962455.1 Sphingomicrobium sp.
GACCGGATGCGCGGCTGATGGGTGTGCACCTGCTTTCGGGGACTCTCCCCTCCCTGCAAGGGAGGGGTTGGGGGTGGGTGCGGCTGAAGCGGCTCAATGCCGCGGAGGACGCTTCCTCATGGGCATCGAGCCCATTCGCCAGCAACCCACCCCTCGATCCCCTCCCTTGCAGGGAGGGGAGGTAAGTCATGCATCCCATCCTCCTGATCGTCTTCCTGCCGCTGCTCGCCGCGATCGTGGCCGGGCTGTTCGGCCGGTGGATCGGCAAGACCGCCGCCAAGGTCATGACCACGGGCTCGCTGTTCATCGGCGCATTCCTCAGCTGGCCCATCTTCTTCCAGTACATGAACGGCAGCGCCGGACCGGCCGTCGTGCCGGTGCTGACCTGGATTCACTCGGGCACGCTGACCGTCGACTGGGCACTTCGGGTCGACAGCCTGACCGCGGTGATGCTGGTCGTGGTCACGACCGTGTCGAGCCTCGTCCACCTGTTCAGTTGGGGATACATGGAGGAGGACCCGAGCCAGCAGCGGTTCTTCGCCTACCTATCGCTGTTCAGCTTCGCGATGCTGATGCTGGTGACCGCCGACACCCTGGTGCAGATGTTCTTCGGCTGGGAAGGCGTCGGCCTCGCGTCGTACCTGCTGATCGGCTTCTGGTATCACAAGCCCTCGGCCAATGCGGCGGCGCTCAAGGCGTTCGTCGTCAACCGCATCGGCGATTTCGGCTTCAGTCTCGGGATTTTCGGCACCTTCCTGGTGTTCGGCACCGTCTCGATACCGGCGATCCTCGCGGCGGCGCCGGCGATGGCCGGATCGACCATCCATTTCGCCGGAATGCAGGTCGGAACGGTCACCCTGCTGTGCCTGCTGCTATTCGTCGGCGCGATGGGCAAGTCGGCGCAGCTCCCGCTCCACACCTGGCTTCCCGACGCGATGGAAGGCCCGACTCCGGTCAGCGCGCTCATCCACGCGGCGACGATGGTCACTGCCGGCGTGTTCATGGTCTGCCGCCTCTCGCCAATGTTCCAGGTGTCGCCGACCGCGATGCATACCGTCACATGGGTCGGCGCGATCACCTGCTTTTTCGCGGCGACCGTCGGCTGCGCGCAGAACGACATCAAGCGCGTGATCGCTTATTCGACCTGCTCGCAGCTCGGCTACATGTTCTTTGCCGCGGGCGTCGGCGCTTATGGCGCGGCAATGTTCCATTTGTTCACGCATGCCTTCTTCAAGGCTTTGCTGTTCCTCGGTGCAGGAAGCGTGATCCATGCCATGCATCACGAGCAGGACATGCGGTTCTACGGGGGTCTGAGGAAGGAAATCCCGATCACCTTCTGGGTGATGATCGTCGGCACGCTGGCGATCACCGGCGTCGGCATCGATGTCGGCCCCGGCTTCGGCTTTGCCGGCTTCTGGTCGAAGGACGCGATCATCGACTCCGCCTGGGTGAGCGGCAGCGTGTCCGGCACGATCGCCTTCTGGATCGGGGTGATCGTCGCTCTGATGACCAGCTTCTACAGCTGGCGGCTTGTGTTCATGACCTTCTTCGGCGCGCCGCGCTGGGCCGCGTCGGAGCACATCCAGCACGCGCTCCACGGCGAACATGACTCGCCCGACGAAGAGCATGGCGACAGCGCTCACGACCCGCATCATGTGCCGACCGGCAGCGGCGGGTACCACCCCCACGAAAGCCCACTGACGATCCTCGTTCCCATCGTGCTGCTGGCGCTCGGCGCGACCTTTGCCGGCCAGCTGTTCCACGGGATCTTCGTCGGGCCGGAGACCGCACCCACTTACTGGCGAGGAATGATCGCCTTCAGCCGCGAGATGGGCGAAGCGATCGAGTCCTCCGCCCTGTGGGTCAAGCTGTCGCCGACCATCGCCATGCTGATTGGCCTGTGGATCGCTTGGAACAATTACATCCGCGATCCGGCTGCGGCGGACCGCTTCGTCCGCACCTTCCCGCTGGTGTACAAGTTCGTCGCCAACAAATGGTATTTCGACGAGCTCTATAATCTCCTGTTCGTCCGTCCGGCGTTGTGGCTCGGACGCCTGTTCTGGCACGGGGGTGACGAGGGAACGATTGATCGCTTCGGCCCGCACGGCGCGGCTTATGCGGTGAGCGTGGGCAACCGCATCAGCTACCGCTTCCAGTCCGGCTATCTCTATTCCTATGCGCTGGTGATGCTGCTTGGCCTGATCGGCGCGGCGAGCTGGGCGATCTGGTGGGCGCAGTGAGCGGTCTTCCGTTGCTCAGCATTCTGATCGTCATTCCGCTGATCGGGGGCGGGCTTTGCCTGTTCGCAAAGGCGAACGGCGCCCGGTGGATCGCGCTGATCACCACGCTGCTCGACCTGGCGCTCAGCATCTATTTGTGGACCGCGTTCGATCCGAATGGTCCCCAATGGCAGTTCGTCGAGAAGGCGCCGATTGGCGGCCCGATCAACTGGGCGCTCGGAATCGACGGCATCGCCTTGCTGCTCATCCAGCTCACCGCTTTCCTGATGCCGATCTGCATCGGCGCCAGCTGGCGGTCTATCGAGCGCCGGGTGCCCGAGTATATGGCGGTCTTCCTGCTGATGGAGGCGCTGATGCTCGGCGTCTTCGTCGCTCAGGACCTGTTTCTGTTCTACATCTTCTTCGAAGGCGGCCTCATCCCGATGTATCTGATCATCGGCATCTGGGGCGGTGTCGAGCGCATCAAGGCGAGCTACAAGTTCTTCCTCTACACCTTCTTCGGCTCGGTGCTGATGCTGATCGCCATGATCTACATGGTCTCGGTCAATGGGACGACATCGATCCCGGCGCTGATGGCCTATGATTTCACGCCCGAGGCGCAGACGTGGCTGTTCCTTGCCTTCCTCGCCAGCTTCGCCGTCAAGCTGCCGATGTGGCCAGTCCACACCTGGTTGCCCGACGCGCACGTGCAGGCGCCGACCGCGGGCTCGGTGATCCTCGCCGGCATTCTCCTGAAGCTCGGCGGTTACGGGTTCATCCGCTTCTCGCTGCCGATGTTTCCGGAAGGATCGGCCGAGTTCATTCCGTTGATGTTCGTGCTCTCCGGCATCGCGGTCGTCTACACCAGCCTCGTCGCGCTCGTGCAGCGGGACATGAAGAAGCTGATCGCTTATTCGTCAGTCGCCCACATGGCCTTCGTCACCTTCGGCCTGTTCGCGATGAACCGGCAGGGCATCGAAGGCGCGATGATCGTGATGCTGAGCCACGGCCTCGTTTCGGGCGCGCTCTTCCTTGTTGTAGGCGTGATTTATGACCGCCTGCACACGCGGGAAATTGCCGTCTACGGCGGTCTCTCGGACAATATGCCGGGCTACGCGTTGCTGTTCATGGTCTTCACCATGGCGAGCGTCGGCCTTCCGGGGACGAGCGGGTTCGTCGGCGAGTTCCTGAGCTTGCTGGGCACCTATCGTGCCTCGACCTGGGGCGCGATCGCCGGGACGACGGGGATCATTCTCGGGGCCGCCTACATGCTGTGGCTCTACTGGCGGATCTGCTTTGGCCAGGCTCGGACCCCCGAAGCTGCTGTCATGCCGGATCTCAGCGCCCGCGAATGGTGGCTGCTGGCGCCGATCGCGCTCGCGGTGTTCTGGATGGGCATCTATCCGGAGAGCTTCATCAGGCCCATTCGCAACGACGTTGGGCGAATCCTCGTCAGGCTCGACCGCGTCGCCCCGGCTGGGGATTCGCATTTGACTCTTCCCGCCATGCACATGCCAGCAGGAGCGATGCATTGATCCCCCGTTTCGTCGCGCCGCTGCTCCCGGAGCTGATGCTGTCGGTCGGCGGCACGATCCTGATGATTCTCGCCGCCTTCACCGGGCGCCGCGGCTCTGCGCTGGTGAACTGGCTCGCGATCATCCTGCTGCTCGGCGCGACCGTCGCGCTCATGGGCCCTCCCTCGCACACCGGACCGGTGTTCGATGGCATGATCTCGGCGGACCTGTTCGCGAGCTTCGGAAAGGCGGTCATGTTTCCGGCTGCCGCGGCGGCGATCATCGCCGCTCACGGCTGGTTCGACGAAGGCACCGAGCACGCGTCCGAATATGCGGTGCTGATCGTGTTCGCCGCCGCCGGAATGAGCGTGATGGTCTCGGCGACCAGCCTCGTTGCGCTGTACGTCGGCCTCGAGCTGAACAGTCTCGCGGGTTACGTGCTCGCCGCCTATCGCCGCACCGACGAGCGCTCGGCCGAGGCAGGGCTCAAATATTTCGTGCTCGGAGCGCTGGCGAGCGGCATCCTGCTCTACGGCATCTCACTGCTTTACGGTTTCACCGGAACAATGAGCTTCACCGGCATCGCCGCAGCCTTTGCGCGAGGCGCGCCGTCACTCGGGCTGCTGTTCGGCCTCGTGTTCGTGCTCGCAGGCCTCGCGTTCAAGGCGAGCGCGGTGCCGTTCCACATGTGGACTCCGGACGTCTACGAAGGCGCGCCGACCCCCGTCACCACTTTCTTCGCGTCGGCTCCGAAGGTCGCTTCCGACCTGCTCGCGACCCGTCTCTGCGTCGAGGCGCTTGGCCCAGCAACCGACGCCTGGCGCCAGATCGTGATCTTCGCCGCGCTCGCGTCAATCTTCCTCGGAGCAATCGCCGCTTACGGTCAGACCAACATCAAGCGGCTGCTCGCTTATTCGTCGATCAACAATGTCGGCTTCGCGATGATCGGCCTCGCCGCAGGCGGCGCACGCGGAGCCTCGGCCGTGCTGTTCTACATGGCAGTCTATGTCGTCATGACCGTCGGCGCCTTCCTCTGCGTCTTGTGGATGCGCGACGAGGAGGGGCAACCGATCGAGACCATCGCCAGCTTGTCAGGCCTCGCTCAGACACGCCCGGCCTATGCGGCGGCGATTGCGATCTTCATGTTCAGCCTCGCCGGAGTCCCGCCGCTGTTCGGTTTCTGGCCGAAGCTGGTCGTGTTCCATGCTGCGATCGCCAGCGGCTATGTTGCGCTCGCCGTCGCCGGTATCCTCGGGGCGGTGATTGGGGCCTACTACTATCTGAAGATCGTCAAGGTCATGTACATGGATGAGCCTGCGCCGCCTTATCGGCGCGTACGGGAACCCGTGCAGGGCGCGCTGATCTTCCTGTCGGCGCTGCTCGTCTCGCCGCTGGGCTATCTGCTGATCGGTCCCCTGAGCTCACTGACCGACAAAGCTGCCGGAAGCCTGTTCTGACCCGAATCCGAATCGTCGAGCGTACCGGTTCAACCAACGCCGACCTTCTCGGCGACGGCGAAGCGGTCGAGGGCGACTGGCTCGTCACCCTTCACCAGGAGGCGGGCAGGGGACGGCAGGGCCGCACCTGGGTCTCCGTCGAAGGCAATTTCTACGGCAGCACGATCGTCCGGCTGCGATCGGGCGACCCGCCGGCCCAAAGTCTGTCGCTGATCGCCGGACTGGCGCTGATCGAAGCGATCGATGTTGGTGTACCGGCGCAGGCGTTGATGCTCAAATGGCCGAACGACCTCATGTTGTCGGGTAAGAAGCTGGCCGGAATCCTTCTCGAGCGGAGCGGCGACCGCATCGCGGTTGGGTTCGGTGTGAACCTCGCGAGCGCACCCGCGCTGCAGGACCGCGTGTGCGCATCGCTGTCGGGCATGATCGCCCCGGAAGCGTTTGCTCCACTGCTCGCCGGCAGCTTCACTCGCCTGCTGGAACTCTGGCGGCAGAGTGAACCGGCGCTGCTCGCTCAGGCATGGCTTGCCCGCGCCCATTCGGTCGGCACGCGGCTGACCGTCCATTCGAGCGCCGATGAAACCATCTCGGGCAGCTTCGACGGGATCGAGCCGGACGGCGCGCTCCGTCTACGGCGCGATGACGGCTCGCTCGAGGTCGTCCGCGCCGGCGACGTCGAGTTGTGAAGAACAGACGGGGCGGCTAGGGCGCAGCCATGATCTTGGCGATCGACGCCGGCAACACCAACATCGTGTTCGCGCTCGTGGAAGGCGGTGAGATCAGGGCGCGGTGGCGCATCGCCACCGATGCGCGGCGGACGGCCGACCAATATTCGGTCTGGCTTCACCAACTGCTCGAGCTCGAGGGTTTTTCGCGCGACGATATCGAAGGCGTGATCATCGGCACGGTCGTCCCGCGTGCGCTGCACAATCTCGAGGTCCTTTCAGAGAAATATTTCCGAAAGACACCCCTGATCGCCGGCCAGGGTGCGGCGGTCTGGCCTCTCCAGCTGGACGTGGACGAGCCGCAGAATGTCGGCGCCGACCGCGCGCTCAACGCCATCGCCGCTCATGCCAAATATCCGGGCGATCTGCTGATCATCGACTTCGGCACGGCAGCCACGTTTGACGTCGTCAGCGCGACCGGCGCCTACGCCGGGGGGATTATTGCACCCGGGATCAACCTGTCGCTGGATGCGCTGGTCAATGCCGCCGCCAAGCTGCCGCGGATCGCCATCGAGGTACCGGAAACGAACAGCGTCATCGGGCGCACGACCCAGAGTCAGATGCTGATCGGCATTTACTGGGGCTATGTTGCGATGATCGAGGGACTGACGGAGCGGATCAAGCGGGAGATCGCGCGACCTATAAGGGTGATCGCGACCGGCGGCCTCGCGCCGCTGTTCGACAAGCACACCAAAGTATTCGACGCCATTGAACCCGACCTCACAATCCAGGGTTTGGCTCTGTTGTACGACATGAGTTCCTCCCCATCGGTAGATGGGGAGGGGGACCGTCCGTAGGACGGGGGAGGGGTAATGGCGCGGTTTCTGGAGACTACCCCTCCACCATGCTTGGCATGGTCCCCCTCCCCAACGCTGTGCGTTAGGGAGGAATCATGATCCCCGGAGAAGAACTGCTGTTCGTCGCGCTCGGCGGCTCGGGCGAGATCGGCATGAACGTCAATCTCTACGGCTGCCGCGGCCACTGGATCATGGTCGACCTCGGGCTGACCTTCGCCGACCCGAGCTATCCGGGAGTCGAGCTGATCCTCCCTGATCTGGAATTCATCGAGAACCAGCAGGAGCGGCTGGCGGGTATCGTCCTGACGCATGGTCATGAGGACCATATCGGCGCGCTGCCCTATCTCGCAGAAGAGCTCAAAAGTCCGCTGTTCGCGACGCCGTTCACAGCGGGGCTGATCGCCGGCAAGCTCGAGGAGGAGGGGCTGACCGGCGCGGTCAAGCTCAACATCGTCGAACGGGGCGGGAGCATCGAGCTCGGGCCGTTCCGAGTGAGCTTCGTCGCGCTGTCGCATTCAATTCCGGAAGGGAATGGGCTGCTGATCGAAACGCCGTTCGGAAACATCTTCCACACTGGCGACTGGAAGATCGATGAAACCCCCGTGCTCGGAGAAGCTCCGGACACCGCGGTCCTGACCGAGATCGGGGACCGTGGCGTGCTCGCCCTCGTCTGCGATTCCACCAATGTGTTCCAGGACAAGCCGTCCGGCTCGGAGGAGAGCGTCCACGAGGGATTGCTCAACCAGGTGAAAATGGCGACCGGCCGCGTTCTGGTGACGACCTTCGCCTCGAACGCGGCCCGGCTTCAGACGATCGGGCGGGTGGCGCGGGAGGCTGGCCGCAAAGTCTGCATCGCCGGACGTTCGCTCGAACGAATCCTGCGGGTTGCCCAGGCGACCGGCTATCTTGAGGATTTCCCGCCGCCGATCGGCTTCGACGACGCGATGCGGCTCCCACGCCACGAGGTCCTGATCATCGCCACGGGCGGCCAGGGGGAGCCCCGCGCGGCGCTCGGCAGGATCGCCGCCGGAACCCATGAGCTGAAGCTCACCGAAGGCGATACGGTCATCTTCTCGTCGCGGATCATTCCCGGCAACGAGATCGCGATCGGGCGCATCATGAACCAGCTCTCTGACCTCGGCGTGCGGATCGTCACCGAGCGGCAGGCCCACGTCCACGTGTCCGGCCATCCGGGGCGCCCCGAGCTGATCGAGATGTACAAGTGGGTGCGGCCTGACATCGTCGTTCCGGTCCACGGAGAGGCACGGCACATGCGCGAGCAGGCCCGGCTCGCGCTGAGTCACGGCGTGCCTCACGCGGTCGTCCAGGAGAATGGCGACGTCATCCGCCTTGCGCCGGGAGAGCCGAAGAAGGTGGACGAAGTGCGTGTCGGCCGACTGGTGCTCGACGGCGACGTCATTCTTCCGGCGGACGGGGCGACGGTGAATGAGCGCCGGCGGATCGGTTACGGCGGCCTCATCACCCTCGCCTTGCCCGTCGGCGAGGATGGCGAGCTTGCGGGTGCGCCGCTGATCCGCCCCTTCGGCGTGCCGGTGGAAGAAGATCGCGATGATTTCATTGCCGACGCGACCGATGCGGCGCGGCGCGCCTACAGCCCGGCGATCGAGGAAGATAAGGTCCGCGAATCGGTTCGTCTCGCGGTCCGCCGGTGTGCGACCCTCTGGACGGGCAAGAAGCCTTTGGTGGAGGTTATGCTCCTGCAAGTTGCGGTATGAAGTTCACCTCGATCGTCGCCATCTATTTCTTGTTCTTCGCATTCAGTGCGTTCATCCTGCTGCCGTTCGGAGTCAGGACAGCCGAGGAAGTCGGGCAAGAGAAGATCCCCGGGCAGGCGGAAAGTGCGCCGCACAGGTTTGACGTCAAGCGGCATCTTAAAAAGGCCGCGGTGCTCGCCGTCGT
>JBQCCG010000042.1:0-2891 GCA_051962455.1 Sphingomicrobium sp.
GGCGCTCGCCGCGATGACCGTCGCGGCGCTGGTGCTGCTGCCGAGCGCGCGCGCCCGCGGCTGGATCAAGGTCAAGATTTCCAAGCACCTGTTCGAGCATCGCTACGATTACCGGACCGAATGGCTGCGGTTCACCGAGACGCTGGGCCGCGCTGGCCCCGACGCCCCGCCGCTCAGCGAGCGAATCGTCAAGGCGTTCGCCGACATCGTCGATGCGCCGGGCGGTCTGCTGCTGGTCGGCGACGCAGGGCGGGGAACAGCTGTTGGGGCGTCCGTCAACTGGCCCGGAGCGAACCCCGGACCCGAAGCGCTGGACGACACCGCCGGGTTCTGGACCGGCCTTGAGGCGACCGGGCGAGTCGTGGAGTTCGCAGGAGTTCGCGAGGGATGGGCAAGCGGGCCGGACAAGGCGCTCCAGGCGCCGCACTGGCTTTTGGACGAACCGACTGCCTGGGCCGGCATTCCCTTGCTTCATCACCAGCGGCTGGTCGGAATCGTCGTGCTGGCCGCGCCCGACTACCGCCGCCAGCTCGACTGGGAGGACTTCGACCTTCTTCGCACCGCCGGTCACCAGGCCGCGAGCTCGCTCGCCGAGGCGCTCAGCCAGGAAGCATTGAGTCATGCACAGCGGTTCGAGGAGTTCAATCGGCGGTTCGCCTTCATCCTCCACGATATCAAGAACTTGGTCAGCCAATTGTCCCTCCTCGCGCGCAATGCCGAGCGCCACGCTGACAATCCCGACTTCCGAGCCGACATGGTCGCCACCCTTCAGTCGTCGGTCGGCAAGATGAACGAGCTGCTCGCGCGCCTTGCGCCGCATTCGCCGTCGCGCGTGCAGCGCGTCGAGCCGCAGCCGCTCCGCCCGATCCTCACCTCGGCAATCGCCGCCAAGCGCCGCGACCGCGAGGTTCAGCTGCTCGGCGATGCGGGCACGGCCGCGCTGGTCGATGCGGGCGCGCTCGAGCAGGCGGTCGGTCATCTCCTTCAGAATGCGCTCGATGCGAGCAGCGGCGAACCGGTGACCGTTCGCGTGAGTAACGATGGCTCGACTGTTTCAATCGCCATCACCGACCGGGGCGTCGGCATGGACGGCGACTTCATCCGCAACCGCCTCTTCCAGCCCTTCGCCTCGACCAAGCCGGGCGGGTTCGGCATTGGCGCGTTCGAGGCACGTTCGCTGGTCACCGAGATGGGCGGGCGTCTCGGCGTCGACAGCCGCCCTGGTCGGGGAACCACCTTCACCATCCTGCTCCCGGCCTCACCGGCCGAAAGAGAACGAGAACGGAAAATCGCATGAGCACCGAACCCAAAGTGTTGCTCGTCGTCGAGGACGACGAAGGCCTTCAGCGCCAGCTCAAATGGGCCTACGACGGCTATGAAGTGATCTGCGCCGGCGACAGATCAAGCGCGATCGAGGCGCTGCGCGCCCGCGAGCCTTCGGTCGTGACGCTCGACCTCGGTCTTCCGCCCGACCCCGACGGCACCGACGAAGGCTTCGCCACGCTCGCCGAAATCCTGCGCCTCAAGCCCGATACCAAGGTGATCGTCGCCACCGGTCACGGCGCTCGCGAGAGCGCGACACGGGCCATCTCTATGGGCGCGTACGACTTCTACAAGAAACCGGTCGATATCGACGAGCTCGGATTCATCGTCGCCCGCGCCTTCCATCTTCACGAGATCGAGGAAGAGAACCGGCGGCTCGATTCCGGCGCTGCGACGAGCGTCCTCGGCTCAATCATCACTGCGGCGCCCGAAATGCTGAAGGTCGGGAAGACCATCGAGCGCGTCGCCTCGGCCGACGTTTCGGTCATGCTTTTGGGCGCCAGCGGAACCGGCAAGGAGCTGCTTGCCCGCGCAGTTCACGAAAAGAGCGGACGCAAGGGTGACTTCATCGCCATCAATTGCGCGGCAATCCCCGAAAACCTGCTGGAAGCGGAGCTGTTCGGCTACGAGCGGGGCGCGTTCACCGGCGCAGTCAAGTCGAACGTCGGCAAGATCGAGCTCGCGCAGGGCGGCACGCTCTTTCTCGACGAGGTCGGCGACATCCCGCTTCCGCTCCAGGTGAAGCTGCTGCGCTTCCTCCAGGAGCGGGTCATCGAGCGGATTGGCGGCCGGCAGCCGATCGCCGTCGACACGCGAATCGTTTGCGCAACGCACCAGGATCTCGAAGCGATGACTGCCGACGGCCGCTTCCGTGAGGACCTCTACTATCGCCTGGCGGAGATCGTGGTGAAGATCCCGTCTTTGGCCGAACGCTCGGGCGACGCGGTTCTGCTGGCTCGCCATTTCGTCAACCGCTTCGGCCGGGAGCTCAACGGGACCGCCCAATCGCTGAGCCCTGACGCCATCGAAGCGATCGATGCCCATGCATGGCCCGGAAACGTTCGCGAGCTCGAGAATCGGGTCAAGCGAGCGGTCATCATGGCTGACGGAAAGAGCGTGACCGCCGGCGATCTCGACCTTCAGGCCGGGGTTGTTCCGAGCGAAGACGCGCTGCCGATCAATCTTCGTGCGGCGCGCGAGATCGCCGACCGCAAGGCGATCCGTCACGCGATGAGCCGGACGGAAAACAACATTTCCGGTGCGGCCAAGCTGCTCGGAATCAGCCGGCCGACCCTCTACGATTTGCTGAAGCAGTACCGGCTCTCCGCCTGATACTGGACAATTCCGGTCACCTCGCGCAGCCTCCGGCGAATTCGTCGGAGGGGGCTTTCCATGCGCATGCTTCTTGCACTTGCGATCGGCGTTGCCGCTGCATCTTCGCCTGCGATCGCTGCCCCGGCATCCACCGCGGCGACCAGCCAAGACGCGCGCTTTACGGCGTTCGGCGATCGCATCGTCGACGATTATTTGAAGCTCGACCCGGTCACTGCCACCCAACTCGGCGAACA
>JBQCCG010000043.1:0-13996 GCA_051962455.1 Sphingomicrobium sp.
ATTCGGCCGAGCTCGCGATTGAGCGGCGGATCGGCAGCGGAAGCATCCGCCTCTCGCTGTTCCATGAGGTCATCAGCGATGCGCTCATTTCGCAATCCGGGCCGCTGCCGGGCCAGACCCAGCTGTTCAGCTTCGTCCAGAACATCGGCCGGACGCGTACCAACGGAGCGGAGGTCGTCCTCGAAAAGCGCAACCTGCTCCCGCGCGTCGATGTGAGCGGGAGCTTCACCCTGGCAGACCCGAAGATCGTGTCCGATCCCGTCTTCCCCGCGGCGGTGGGCAAGCTCATCCCGCAGGTCCCCCGCCGCAAGGCGACGATCTTGGCGACCTGGCGTCCAACCGACCGACTCTCATTGACCGGCGCCGCGCGCTACTCGAGCCGGATGTTCGGGACGATCGATAACAGCGACCGCATCGGACACACCTGGCAGGGGTTCGAGGGCTATTTCGTGGCGGACGTTCGAGCCGCCTACAAGCTCGATAGCCACTGGAGCATCGCCGCGGGCGTCGAGAACCTCACCGACAAGCGCTACTTCCTTTATCACCCGTTCCCGGGCCGGACGTTCACGGCCGAGCTTCACTGGAATCTGTAGCGCGATGAAGGAGCCGCCGGCGGGGAAGGCGTCGCCGGCGGCTCAGTTATAAAATCTAGAAGAACGCGCTCCCGCCATCCTGCACGCACGCGTTGAACGACGTGTAATATTCTGCGAACAGGTCTGGGATTTCATCCTGGACGAATTCGCAGACGTTCGGCGCTGCGCCGGTCAAATTGCCCCGTCCGGCGGTGGACTGAATCCCGAGACAGTCGCCAAGCGGCTGGTCAGGAAAATTGGTCGGGACATCGACCTTGCAGAATGCGACGGCGCCCAGGTCGGCATTTGCGGAATTGCCTCCGGTATCCGCGAGAGCGGGCGCTGTAGGCATGACCGTCAACAGCGACATCGCGCCAAGAAGTGATGTAATGCGGTTCATGGCAAGTCTCCCATGTTTGCGGCGGGACTGCGCCCGCTGCGCGCCGGATTGCTGACCGACGGCACCAATTTCAGCTATGGCGAGAATCTGATTTATTCCTGATTTGTGCGGATCGGCTCCCGCGAGGCGCCGCTAAAGCTTGGAAGCGCTGGCGCTTCCTCCCGCGTGCGGAACGACGATGTGCGGCGTCACCACGATATAGAGGTCACGGCTTTCGCGATTGGTATGTTCTGCGGTGAACAGCGATCCAAGCAGAGGGATGTCGCCAAGTATCGGAAGCTTGCTTTTGTTGGAAATGCGGCTCTCTTCCGTCAGCCCGCCGATGACGAAGGGCTCGCCGTCCCTGACGGTTGCCGAGGTCGACGCTTCGCGTTGGCTGATCGTCGGATAGCCCTGCGAAAAGCCGGTCACACTGGAGACGACGGCGAACACATGAGCGGTGACGAACCCATCGTCCGTGACTCGCGGGGCAATCTGCAGGGTGACCCCGACATTCACATATTCGACCTGCTGCTGAACCGCGTTGACTCCCGAAAGCGCAATCGCCGTGAGGATCGGTAGCGCATCGCCAGTGACGATCTTTGCGGTGTCGCCGCTTTGCGCCGAAATGCGCGGCTTGGAGACGATCTTGCCTTCACCCTTCGCAATCTGCGCATAGAGCGCCACCTGGAAAGCGGCGTTCACGCCGCCAAATCTGGGCGTATCGCTGAATCCAGGAAATCCACGCGAATAAGCGACATTGACGGCCCCGATCTGTCCATTGGCATTGTTGAAATCGAGCCCGAGATTGCGCGCGCCGGTCTGGCTCAGTTCCACGAACTCGGTTTCAAGCACGACGCTCGTAACCGGCACATCGAGCATTGCGATCTCGCGCTTGATTTCCGCCAGTCGCTCGGCAGGCCCGCGAAGGATGATCGCGTTCAGCCGGCGATCGATGCCGATCGTGCTGTCCACCGCCTGTCCCACCGAATCGCTGCTGATTACCACACCGTTGGGAGCGGAGAGGATCGGCATCGCAGGGATGGAGCTGCCGCCGGCCCCGAAATAGTTCGCGGCGGCACCGCCGCTTGATCCGAAATTGGGCTCCTGCGGCGTGAAATCGTCATTCGACTTGATCGTCTGATTGCCCGTCAGCAAGCCGACGATCTCGCTCACGTCGGCATATTTCAGCTTCACGATTTCAAAGTCTTCGCCTGGGTCCGCAATCAGCCCTCCAGGCCCGGCCGGCGCGGCGAGCACGGGGACCGGCGTGCCGGTCACGATCGCTGGAGTTGCACTGTGCTCCGGGACCTGAATCCACCCGACGGAAGGCTGCGCAGCCGACGAGCCGGAAGGGATCACAAGAGCTAATGCCGCTAGTGCGGGCGGTACGCGATGAAGAACCATGGCGAGCTCGGTGAAGCGCGGCTCCGCCGATCGCTCGGCGAGAGCCGCGCAGCCCCCTTTAATTGCCGAGAACGCGCTGAGCGGTGACAGGCCCCGTTAGTGTTGGAGCGATCTTGGCGGTCCCCGCCGCATTGTAGACATCCTGTGTGAACGTGCCGCTGAAGGTCATTCCGCTGGGAGCGACGGTCACGTCCATCTTGAGGACGACCCTGGCCTGCAGCACGCCGTTGTTGTCGACAACGAGCGGATAGTGGTTGAGATGGAAGCGCGAAGGAGCGACCTGCTTCCACGCGCCCATGCAGAAATTTCCAGTCGCCGGTGCACGGGTGCCGCTGTTCAGGATCTCCGTTCCGTCCGAATGCCACTCCTGGTATCCGAAATCGACGGTCTGTCCGCTCGAGGTCATTTTGAAGGACCACAGGCCGACGATCGAATGGATGTTCCCGGCATCGATCTGGGCCTGGTGGAACATGCCGTTGCCACCCTGCCATTGTGCCGCATGGATCAGCGCTTCATCGCCGCACGCAGATGCGCTCGACGCATAGGTGATCGCCCCGAGACCGAGAAAAGCGGCCGCCGAAGCTCTGATGTAAATCTTCAGTGCGTTACTCATGACCTGTTCTCCGAAAAATTGCCCCAATGTTCAGTCTGCGTGAGCGGGCCCTCGCCCGCTGCGCGTGCTGTTGCTGTCCCGAATCAGGAGCGGTGGGCGATGGCAAAAAGCTGATTTTTTCCTGATTTCTGTTAGCGTCGGGGCCCAGGGGGCCTGAAATGAATCGTCCGGCACCGTGGCAAGCGCTGACGGAAGGGCTGCTCGAGCGGCGGGCTTTTCGCGTCGGCGGAGCTGTGGTCGACCCGGTCTCCCGCGAAGCAAGATGGTCGAGCGGAGAGGAGCGGCTTCAACCGCAAACGCTCAAGGTGCTTATCACCCTGTTCAGCCGCAAGGGAGAGGTCGTCACCCGTGACGAGCTGATCCAGTTGTGCTGGGATGGACGGATCGTCGGCGACGACGTGATCAACCGCTCGATTTCGCTGCTCCGCCATTTCGCCGAGCGCGCCGGCGGTTTCGAAATCGAGACGGTTCCCAAAAGCGGCTACCGGTTGGTCGAAAGGGGCTGGGGGAGTGCCGGCAAATTCCCGTCGAATTCGAAGCGAGGACGTATTGCGGTAGGCGCAGCATTGGCTTCGTTGCTGGTCGTCGGCGCGGCTGGCACGTTTGAATTCGAGCGGCTGAGCCGGGCGAAACTGAACTCGGTGATGCTTCAGCCATTCGACGTGGCCGGCAATGACGCGGTTGCGCGGACGTTCGCGGCCGGTGTCTCCGGCGACATCAACAGCGCGCTTTCCGCGGCCGGTGTGGATGTCATCGACGCGAATCCCTCGGGACGAGTAGCTCCAGCAGGATTCGCTCTCAGCGGACGCGCGGAGCGCCCGGGCTCCGACCTGCACCTGACGGCACAGCTGCAGGACTCAAGCGACCATACGGTGCTCTGGTCGACCAGTTTCACGAGGCCTGCCACCCAGATGCAGGCGATGCAGGAGCAGGTGTCCGCCAATCTCGCAGCAGTGCTACGATGTGCCCTCGATACTTCGCGGCAGCCGGGCGGGGACCTCGATCGGGACACGATCAAGCTGTATCTGAAGGCTTGTGCGCTGGAGCAATCGGTCGAACCGCCTTCGGACCAGATCCAGGATCTCTTGCGCCAAGTGACCGCAAGAGAGCCTCGTTTCGCGGAGGGATGGGCGCGGTTAGCCCTTTGGGCCGCTAACGCCGCGTTCGGCGCTTCGCCGCAAGACGCACAGAAATACCAACGGGAAGCACGGGTGGCCGTGCAAAACGCGCTTCGCCTCGATCCGAAGTCGGGCACCGCCTACAATGCCGTAGCGGAGCTGGAACTGGGTCATGTCCCTTTTGCAGTGCTCCATCGGCAATTTCAAAAGGTGCTGAGCTTCGCTCCCGACGACACGTTCACCATCAACGATGAATGCGAGCTGCTACTGCGGATGGGCAGGCTCGAGGATTCGATGCGCATGTGTCGCCGCGGCGTCGAGCTCGAGCCGCTTTCGCCCGAGCAGGTATCCGACCTGGTCATTGGCCTGATCGATGAATCACGTGACGCCGAAGCGCAGGCGACCCTGGCTCGCGCCCTTCGAGTCTGGCCGGACGATAACGCGCTGAAGTCCATCCATCTGGATTATGAAGCGCGGGTCGGCGACCCCGCAACGGCAATTGCGATCCTTGACGATCCCGACGCCCGCCCGCAGCTAAGTGATGTCTCTCTCGAGGCGTATCGACGTCTTGCCCAGTCGCGCAAGGCGGACAGCCCTGAGCAATCGCGGGCCTTCATCGTCTGGTTGAAGGCAATGGTCGCTTCCGGCCAGATCAACGCCCAGTTCGCCACACCCGCGCTGGCGGGACTCGGCGACGTCGATGACGCATTCCGGATTGCATTCGCCGCGCCTTCCGACATTCTCGATAAAGCGCCAGATCCCATGTTCCTATGGGAGCCGGATTCGGCCGGTCTTCGCCGCGACCCGCGCTTCATTGCCCTCGCCATCAAGTTCCACGTCGCCGATTTCTGGCCTGCGACCGGGCTGTGGCCCGACTTCTGTTCCACGCAGGATTGGCCGTACAACTGCAGGGCCGAAGCCGCGCGTTTCGAACAACGGGGCAGAGCATGAATCGCCCGGCACCTTGGCAAGCGCTGACGGAGGGGCTGCTCGAACGGCGGCCTTTTCGGGTCGGAGGAGCCGTAGTCGACCCCGTCTCCCGCGATGCGAAATGGGCGGGCGGCGAGGAGCGGCTTCAGCCGCAGACGCTGAAGGTTCTGATCACTCTGTTCAGCCGGCGCGGGGACGTCGTGACTCGCGACGAGCTGGTTCAGCTCTGCTGGGAGGGCCGGATCGTCGGCGACGACGTGATCAACCGCTCGATTTCGCTGCTCCGTCATTTTGCGGAGCAGGCCGGCGGGTTCGAGATCGAGACGGTTCCGAGGACAGGTTATCGCCTCATCGAAGCCGAGTCCTCGACGCAAACGGTTCGAAGACGCGGATGGATCGCCGCTGCTGCTGCCGTCCTCATTTGCGTGGCTGGATTTGCCGGATGGACATGGCTTGGCCGGCGACCTGCCAGCCAGGGCGTTCCGCCGACCCCTAGCATCTCGGTCGCGGCCTTTACCGCTGAAGCAAACGATCCCCTGGCGCGGGAAGTCGCCCATCAGGCGCCGATATCAATCGAGCACATGATGGCCGAGAGCGGCTTCGCGGTTGTTCGGGGCGATGCAGCACCCGGCCAATCAGCCGGCCGCAACGATTATGTATTCACCGGCGATATCCGGCGCACCGCGACTTCGGTCGAAGCGACCGTGCAACTGGTCTCGCGGGCGAATGGCGCCATTGCCTACACCCACGATTTCAGTGCGCCGATCGACCGCGCCGCCGACCTGCCCGACCGGATCGGCGCGGCGATCGCCGCCGAGCTGGCCTGGACCGGCGCGCAAATGGCGCTCGATCCGCGCGAGCACCTCAGTCCCGAGCTCCAGTCGGAGCTGATCCAGGCCATGGTGCTCATCATCGAAGCCCACGACAGTTTGCGGGCATATCAAATGGTGCGCCATGTCGCCGGCCTCGCATCAAATTCCGCTTTCGCACAACTCGGACTCGCGGTTGAAACCGGGTTCGCGATTGACTCGATTCCGCAAGCGCAGCGCGCCGACGCCGTGGCGATGGCAAGCCGGGCGAGCGATCGTGCCCTGGCCTTGGCGCCCGAATTCGGCGACGTGTACATCCCCTGGTGTCTGCTCCACAGCCCGGCCCGGCTGATCGAGTGCGATGCCCGTCTTCGCAAGGCGGAAAGGGTCGACTCGAGCACGTCCTTTGCGCCTGGATACCTGAGCACCGTGCTCGAAAGCGCCGGACGAATCGACGAGTCTTTCCAGCTCGCCAAGGTCTCGCTGGCGAACGACCCTTACAAGCCGGCGAAGCTGGCGCGGATGATTCGCCTGTTCGAAGCCACCGGCAACAGTGACGATTCCGAACGGCTGCTGCGCGAAGCCACGCGCTTGTGGCCCGGCAGTCCACGAATGCGTACCAGCCGTCTGCTGGCAATGGCCGAACGTGGAGACTACGACGGCATCGAGCGCTTCGCCGATCCGGAACTCGACGCGGCCGTGGTCGATAGTTCCGCGACGGCCGAGCTTGTTGCGGCGCGGGACCGTCACGACCTGTCCGGTGCACGGCATGTTTGCGGCGAGACGGGCCTGAAGCCGTTCACGTTGACATTGTGCATGACCATCCTCGCCGATCTCGGCGATTTCGATCGGTCGTTTGCGATCGCGAAGGAGCTCTATCCCGCCTCCGCCGCACCGGCGGGAGTTGACGAGGACGAGTTCTGGCTGAACCATCCGGATGAGTACGCGACCGGTTTCCTTGCCGGTTCTGCAGCCAGGGCCATGCGCACGGATCCGCGGTTCCTGACGATCGCAGCGAGGCTGGGGCTGCTCGCCTACTGGCGGAAGGACGGACTTCCCGACTTCTGCCGACCGCCCCAGCCCGAACCCGTCTGCGCCAATCTTCGCCGCCGCTGAGCGGCCATTGTTGCGCTGCCGCAAATCCACAACATTTTTTGCTTAACCGCGATTTACCCGCTTGCGTCCGGCGGCGGTTGAGGCACAATAGATAGTAGCGCACGAGGGGGAACACTCAACAACTGGTGTTCTGGCGCCGGAATCACTATATTCCGGTGACGGGAAAACTCGTCCCCGCTTTCCACAGGAAGCGGAGGTGAAAAAGCCCCGAAGAGCGCGGAAAAAGACTAGGATGCCAGCCATGGCTCCGAGTCGAACAAGTCAGGAACAAACGGTCCTCGAGAGGGCCGAAGAAGGACGGGGAAGCGCGATGGATTTTTCGGCCGGCTCAGAAGTACCGAGCGACGACGTTTCGACGGTCACATCCAGTTCCAAGGCGGTTCATGCGCCGCGGTTCGACGTCAAGACCGACGCGAAGCGCGACGATCTCCTGACCGAGTTCGGCAAGGAGACTCTGAAGGATCGTTATCTGCTTCCGGGCGAATCCTACCAGGACCTCTTCGCGCGCGTCGCCGCGGCTTACGCCGACGATGCCGACCATGCGCAGCGCGTCTACGATTACATTTCCAAGCTGTGGTTCATGCCGGCGACGCCCGTGCTGTCGAACGGCGGCACGGGGCGGGGGCTTCCGATCAGCTGCTATCTGAACAGCGTCGATGACAGCCTCGAGGGCATTGTCGGCACGTGGAACGAGAATGTCTGGCTCGCGTCGCGCGGCGGCGGAATCGGAACCTACTGGGGCCGCGTGCGCGGCATCGGCGAGCCGGTCGGCCTCAACGGCAAGACGAGCGGAATCATCCCATTCGTTCGCGTGATGGACAGCCTGACTCTGGCGATCAGCCAGGGCTCGCTGCGGCGCGGGTCGGCGGCCTGCTATCTCGACATCTCGCACCCGGAGATCGAGGAGTTCCTCGAGATCCGCAAACCCTCGGGCGACTTCAACCGCAAGGCGCTGAACCTGCATCACGGCGTGCTGATCACTGACGAGTTCATGGAAGCGGTGCGCGACGGCGCCGAGTTCATGCTTCGCTCGCCCCGTGACGGCTCCGAGCGCGGCACGGTCGACGCGCGCTCTTTGTTCCAGAAGCTGGTGGAGACTCGCCTCGCGACCGGTGAGCCGTACGTCATCTTCATCGACCAGGTGAACCGGTCGATGCCCAAGCACCACCGCGACCTCGGCCTCAAGGTTTCGACCTCCAACCTCTGCTCGGAAATCACGCTTCCGACCGGCCGCGACCATCTGGGCGCCGACCGTACGGCCGTCTGCTGCCTCAGTTCGCTCAATCTCGAAACCTGGGACGAGTGGAACAAGGATAAGCAGTTCATCGAGGACGTCATGCGCTTCCTCGACAACGTCCTCTCCGACTATATCGCTCGAGCGCCCGACGAGATGGCACGCGCCAAGTACAGCGCAGAGCGCGAGCGCAGCGTCGGCCTCGGCGTGATGGGCTTCCACTCATTCCTCCAGGCGCGCGGTCTGCCGTTCGAAGGTGCGATGGCCAAGAGCTGGAACCTGAAGATTTTCAAGCACATCCGCGCTCAGGTCGACCAGGCCTCGATGATGCTGGCGAAGGAGCGGGGGCCATGCCCCGACGCCGCCGACATGGGCGTAATGGAGCGCTTTTCCTGCAAGATGGCGATCGCCCCGACCGCGTCGATCTCGATCATCGCCGGCGGCACATCGGCCTGCATCGAGCCGATCCCGGCCAACATCTACACGCACAAGACGCTGTCGGGCAGCTTCTCGATCAAGAACCCCTATTTGCAGAAGCTGCTCAAGGATAAGCACAAGGACAGCGACAAGGTCTGGAACGCGATCCTCGAGCAGGGCGGCAGCGTCCAGCACCTCGACTTCCTCACGAGCGAAGAAAAGGACGTGTACAAGACCAGCTTCGAGATCGACCAGCGCTGGCTGCTCGAGCTCGCCGCCGACCGAACGCCGTTCATCGACCAGGCGCAGTCGCTGAACCTGTTCATCCCCGCCGATTGCGACAAATGGGATCTGATGATGCTCCACTTCCGCGCGTGGGAGCTGGGCATCAAGTCGCTCTATTACCTGCGTTCGAAGTCGGTGCAGCGCGCCGGGTTCGCCGGCGGGGTCGAGGCCGACAACACGCCCGAGCTGCGCGAAATCAAGGTCGAGTCCACCACCGACTATGATGAGTGTTTGGCTTGTCAGTGATGATCCCCTCTCCCTTGGGAGAGGGTGCCGAGCGGAGCGAGGGGGGTGAGGAGTTGAAGAGATGAAGACCTACGAGGAAGCGAAGAAAGGAGCGTTCGTACGCGCGCGCCAGCTTCGTCGTGCATCCACCGATGCTGAGAAAAGACTGTGGCGTGCGCTTCGTTCCAGGCTGCCTCAGGACAAATGGCGACGCCGGATGCCCGTGGCGTCGTACTTTGTCGACTTCGCCTGCTTTGCCGAACGGCTCGTCATCGAACTCGATGGCGGTCAGCACGCGACCGCGGGTGAATACGACGCCGCTCGAAGCCGCTTTATCGAAGCGCAGGGTTACCGAATTCTGCGTTTTTGGAACAACGATGTTCTGAGCAACACGAACGGAATCCTCGAGCGCATCGCGGATGCACTGTCCTCACCCTCCCGTTGCTCCGCAACGGGTCCCTCCCTCACCCAAGGGAGAGGGGAATTGGAGTCGTGCCAATGACTCCGCTCATCTTCATCGGCCTGTGGCTGCTGGTCTGCGTCGCCGCATTCCTCGTCGGACTGCGCTTCTACCGGACGAAGGAGCCGAACGGCGACATCAGCGTCGCCCAGGCGCGGCGGTTCGGCCGGCTGCTGATGATGGCGGCGAGCGCGATGGTGCTCTTCGCCGTCGCCGCCTTCTTCCACGGCGATCTTGCGGGTCTGAAGGCCGCGAAGGTTCTCCGGTGAAGCGCGCGCTGTCTCTTCGGCGGTTCGCCAAAGGCGCGGGCGCGGTCGTGATCGGCCTCGTTGCCCTCGACCTCGTCGCCACCGCCGTCACGCTCGCCGTCGGATCGGAGCTGCTGCGATGACCACTCCGCGCATGATTGAGCTTGCCGTGGCGGTGCTGATCTTCGCCGCCGGGATCGTCTTCTACCGGCGCAAGCCCGCGGACGGCAGCAGCTACGGCAATCAGGGCGCGGTGATCCTGCTGGTCGTCGCGGCGATCATGGGCATCCATGCATTGGGCGGCCTCGACTACCACCCGACCCAGGCCGAGGCCGACATGCTGAAGGCGAGGGCGCGTTCCGAATGATCGCCGCCTCCATCATCGTCACCACAGGAGCCGCGTCATGAGCGACGGATATCTCCCTGACGAGAACCCGAACCGGTGTCCGGGCCTGATCGACAGCTACAACCGGCTCGGACCGGTGAAGTTCTGGGCGATCATCATCGTGATGCTCGCCTATGCGGGCCTCGGCATCTGGCTCCAGCACAAGGTCAACTGGCCAGACGGCTTTGGATTTCACTGCCGCGGCAGGACCTGCCTGATCGAGGACCTGGAGCACAGCTCCGCGCTGCTCCGGGGCCGCGGCCTTTACGAGCTCGCGCTGTTCGCCTGGTTCTGGCTCATTCCAATGGTCGCCGTCGCCGCGATTGTCTCGCCCTTTTTCCGCCGGATGACCGGCGCCCGTGTGGTGATCACGGAGAAGAACGACAGGCAGGCCCAATGATGATCGCACTTCCCGCCTGCCTTCACATCGCCTGTGTCGCGACCCACAGCGCCGCCGCGGTCCAGCCGGGCGCGCCCGGCTTCCTCTACGGCTTGTGGCAGGGCCTCATCTTCCCGCTCGCCTGGATCGCATCTTTGTTCACCGACAAGGTCGCGATCTACGCGGTGCCCAACAACGGCGGCTGGTACGATTTCGGCTATTTCCTCGGGATTGTCGTGTTCGGCGTCGGCGCGCGCGGCGGCCACCGCATCGTGGTGCAGCGCCGATGAAGAGCTGTTTCCTGACGAGCCGCGCAGCGGCTCAACGATCACTATATTTCACGCAAAGGCGCGAAGAACGAAGGAGCCGCGGCATTGATGGCTTCGCAGCCTTTTCTTCGCGGCTTCGCGCCTTCGCGTGAACCCTCTTTCTTTAGGAGCAAGTAGCATGCCCCTCCTCCAAGCCTCCAAGACCTACAAGCCGTTCGAATATCCTTGGGCGTTCGAATATTGGAAACGCCAGCAGCAGATCCACTGGATGCCGGAGGAAGTGCCGCTGGGCGAGGACTGCCGCGACTGGGCGCAGAAGCTCTCCGACCATGAACGCAACCTCTTGACGCAAATCTTCCGCTTCTTCACCCAGGCCGACGTCGAGGTGCAGGATTGCTACCACGACAAATACGGCCGCGTGTTCAAGCCGACCGAGATCAAGATGATGCTGACCGCCTTCTCCAACATGGAGACGGTGCACATCGCCGCCTACAGCCACCTGCTCGACACCATCGGCATGCCGGAGAGCGAATACAGCGCCTTCCTCCAATACAAGGAGATGAAGGACAAGCACGATTACCTGCAGCAGTTCAGCGTCGACAGCGATGAGGACATCGCCCGAACGCTCGCCATGTTCGGCGGCTTCACCGAGGGGCTTCAGCTGTTCGGCAGCTTCGCGATGCTGATGAACTTCCCGCGGTTCAACAAGATGAAGGGCATGGGCCAGATTATCAGCTGGTCGATCCGCGACGAGAGCCTCCACTGCGAAGGCATCATCAAGCTGTTCCACGCCTTCGTGAAGGAACGCGACTGCCTGACCAAGTCGGTCCGCGAGGACATCATCGACCAGTGCCAGAAGACCGTCCGGCTCGAGGATGCGTTCATCGACCTCGCGTTCGAGATGGGGCCGGTCGAGGGGATGAACGCCAAGGGCATCAAGAAATACATCCGCTACCTCGCCGACTGGCGGCTGGGGCAGCTCGGGTTCGCGCCCGTCTACATGGTCGACGAGCACCCGCTTCCCTGGCTCGCCCCGCTGCTCAACGGAGTCGAGCACGCCAACTTCTTCGAGACCCGCGCGACCGAATATTCGAAGGCCGCGACCCGTGGGAACTGGAATGAGGTGTGGGACAATTTCGACCGGAGGATGAAGGCCAAGGCCGCGAATGATGCGAAGGACGGTTTGCCCGCAGAAGGGTCAGCGGAGGAGGGGGACATGTTCAGCGCGGCAGGGGTTGCGGCTGAGTGACCTCCCTCTCCCGCGTGCCGGAGAGGGCCCGGGTGAGGACCTGAATGCCGATCATCTCCATCTTTTTCGGCATCGTGATCCGGATGTTCCACGATGATCATCCGCCGCCGCATTTCCACGCTTCGTATCAAGGCTTCGAGGCTTTCGTCGGAATTGCCGATGGCGAGATCATCCACGGCAGCCTGCCCAAGAAGGCGGCGCGTATCGTTCGGCAATGGGCGCTGGACCATCAGGATGCACTCATGGCAAATTGGGCGCGTGGCGAAGCGTTGATTCCGATGGAACTGATCCCGGGAGCCGATGTCGATGATTAAGCTCACTTCGATTGCTGTGCTCGAGCATCCGCAACTCACGCTGTCATTCAGCGACGGAAGCAGCGGCATCTGGTCCGCCACGGAGATCATCGCCCGCGCGACCGAGCTGACGAAGCCACTGGCAAAGCCGGACTATTTCCGCCGCGTATTCATCGAGGCTGGCGCCCTCGCATGGCCGAATGGACTGGAACTCTCCGCGCACAGCCTGCATCGAAAGCTGGACGAGGCGGGATCGCTGCATAGGCAAGCCGCATGACGACGGCCAACCGTGGAAATTGAGGGGAACGCGCGCCCACCATCCCACTTGAACTCACGCGATGTGTGTGATCTCACTCCTGCGGAGGTGAGACAGTATGACTGGCAGAGAAGCGGTCGAGGCAGCGGTCAGGCGAGAGGCAGACAAAAATTCTGACGGAGTTTTCACCCGTCAGGAGCTGCTGGCGAACGAGCAGGACCGGATTCAGTCCGATAGCGGTGCGGAAGGTGAGACGCCAGCACAGACGATCAGTCGGTGTCTCCAGGAGCTCGCACGCGACGGCGTCATCGAGTTCGTCGACATGCAGGGCACGTACCGCCTAATAGATTGAAAACGATCAATATTATATCTTGATCAGACGCCCGGATCGATCAAACGTCGACTCGCAGGAGAGTCGAAATGGTCGAAAGGATTCCAGACGACGTCAGACCGCACAGCCGAGTGATTGTCGAGAATGGTAGCTGGCTGATTGGGGTGCCACTCTCTCCGCACGCAATGTATTGGTGGGGCAGTTTCACCGACTGGTGCACTGCTTTCGACAGCACATTCTTTCACGACTATACCGCCAAAGGTCCGTTGATCGTTTTTCGCTCTCGCCTAACAAGCTTTCGCTGGTTGCTTCATCCGGCGACGGGTGAGTTTCGAGACTATCGCAACAAGCGAGCAAGTTGGAACGGGTTCCTGATGCGAAATAGAGATGTCGCGGCTGAAATGATGCTAGCGGTGGCGGGGACAATATGAGCCGGATCGCTCAGGATGAACTGGTCCCGGCATTGCAAGGTATCCAAGCGATACTGGTGTTGCTGATGTTTCGAACAACTTCCGATCGCGTCCTGAATGAGCTCCTGAGCCGCGCAGCTGAATTAGTAAACGAAGCAGTCGAATCACAAATCTGAGGACGGCGTGTGGTCTGGCCTCGATGGCCGCCACCGTCGGAGCGAAACGCCAGATGGGCTGCTGCCGCGGGGTTGGTGGTTATCCCGACACAACAAAACCACCGCTTCCCTTCGCGCCTTAGCGCCTTCGCGTGAAATGAAAGAAAGTCACGGAGTGAATCCGTGACGTCGAACGGGTTGAGCTTCGCTCACCCACCGGCCGAGCATTAGCATCTCTACGCGTTGGCTCCCGAATACTCCGCAATCGTTCACCTACGCTCGATGCTTCAGCCTTGACTCCCCCCTGACGGTGAAAGACCGTGCCCGCCTCAAGCCTCTTCGGGAGGGACAGCGATGCACGGGATCAACCGTTTGGTGTCAGGCATCGGTACGTGCGCTCTGGGCTCTCTGCTCGCACTAACCGCTTCCGTGCCCGCACAGGCCGCAACCCCGCCG
>JBQCCG010000044.1:0-11642 GCA_051962455.1 Sphingomicrobium sp.
CAAGCCCGGCTATCGCCGCTTCCAACCGCGAATGTGGGGTTTGCTCGAGCGGGACCTCGCGCAGCCGCACCTTGCGCCCGTCCGCGACTGGTTCGACGCGAATATCCGCGCCGAGCACCGGCGTGAGCCGTGGAAGGAGGCGGCGTGAGCACGGCCAAGCGAGCGCTGCGGCTTCGCGCTGAGGTCCCGGCGGAAGTGCCACATACGGCAATGATCATGGCCGCCGGGCTCGGCAAGCGGATGCGGCCGCTGACCGCGACGAAGCCGAAGCCTCTGATCGAAGTGAACGGCAAGGCGCTGCTCGATCATGTGCTCGAAAAGCTGCGCGCAGCGGGCGTGACGAAGGTCGTCGTCAATGTCCATTACCTCGCCGATGCGCTGGAGGCGCATTTGGCAACACGGGCGCATGGCCTCGAAGTCGTCATATCGGACGAACGTGGTCTGCTGATGGAAACCGGCGGTGGTCTGGTCAAAGCCGCGCCGCTGATCGACTGCGATCCGTTTCTCGCGCTCAACAGCGACAATCTGTGGATCGACGGCCCCGCGGACACGATCAGGCTGCTGGCGTCGCAATGGGACGATAGCAAGATGGATGCGTTGTTGCTGCTGGTGCCGCAGGCGCGAGCGCTCGGACACAAGGGCATGGGCGACTTCCACATGGATCGCACGGGCCGACTCCGCCGGCGTCAGCGCAGCCATGTCGCGCCGTTCGTCTTCACCGGAATTCAGATGGTCTCGAAGCGGCTGCTTCGCGACGCGCCGGATGGGCCGTTCTCGACCAACCTGCTGTGGGATCGGGCGATCGCGGAAGGTCGCGCGTTTGGCGCGGTGCACCAGGGCCTTTGGTTCGACGTCGGAACCCCCCAGTCGATCCCGTTCACGGAAGCGGCGTTAGAGAATGTCTGACCCGGAGCGGGTCGCCGTCTTTACCATTCCTTCGCACCGGTCCTTCGCCGACGCGCTCGCGGCCGGGCTGATCGCGCGCTTCGGCAAGGACCCGCTCGGGCTGGCGCGGGGACGGATTCTGCTGCCCAATAATCGCGCAGTCCGGGCGGTGACCGATGCGTTCGTCCGGGCGAGCGGGAGCGGGCTGCTGCTGCCGCGGCTCATTCCCGTCGGCGATCCCGAGCTCGATGAACGGCTCGGCGGCGCGCTCGACCGGATCGATGAAGGCGTGCCGATTCCGCCGGCGATCGATCCGACGGAGCGGCTGCTGACGTTGGCCTCAATCGTGCGGGGCGAGGGAGCGGCGGAAAGCCTGCGCCTCGCCGCCGACCTGACCAGGACTCTGGATGGGCTATTGGTGGAGGAGATCGACCCCTCCGAGTTAAAGGGTGCGGTGTCGGAAACGAGTGACCTGGCGGCGCACTGGGAGAAGTCGCTCCGGAAGCTCGAACTGATCTACGAGAGTTGGCCGTACCTCCTCGCCGAGCGAGGTGCGATCGACCTCGCCGAACGCCGCAATCGCTTGCTGCACCGGATCGCCGACCGCTGGAAGGCAGAGCCGCCGGCGGGGTTCACCGTGGCCGCAGGCATTACCACCGGCGCGCCAGCTGTTGCGGCGCTCGTCGCGCGTGTGGCCCGAATGAATGATGGCATGGTCGTGCTCCCCGGGCTGTGGCTCCCGAAACTCTTCCCCGACGGCGAATGGGACGCCCTCGGTCCAGATGAGAATGGACGCGGAGAAGCAACCCATCCGCAATATCATTTGAAGCTGCTCCTCGACCGAATCGGAGTGGCCCGAGGCGAGGTGAAGCCGTGGCGCTGGTCGGGGGAGGGCGCGTCATCCCCGGCGCGCGGACGGGCCGTCGCAAACGCGATGACGGCTCCCGAATTCTCCCACAAATGGGAGACCCTTCGCCCGGCGGAGCGGCGCCTGAACGGCATTCGCCTTGCCGAGCTGCCGGGCCCCGCATCCGAGGCTCAGGCGATCGCTCTTGCGTTGCGCGAGGCGCTGGAAACACCCGGCAAAACTGCGGCGCTGGTCACGCCCGACCGGCAGCTTGCGGGGCGCGTGTCGGCGCTTTTGGCGCGCTGGGGCATCGAGGCCGACGACAGCGCGGGCAAGCCATTATCGACCACGCCGGTGGGCACGTTGCTGCTCGCGATCGCCGGCGCGGCGGCAGAGGAGCTGGCCCCGGTGCCGTTGCTCGCGCTGCTTAAGCATCCGCTGGTCGGGGCGGAGGGAGAGGATCGCGTCGCCTGGCTGGATCGCGTTCGGGTGCTTGATCTCAAGCTTCGCGGTCCGCGCCCGCCCGCGGGGCTTGCCGGTCTCGACCTGCATTTCGGCTCTTTGCCTCAGTGGCGAAGGGTAAGACCCCTGGTTGAATCTATCGACCGTCTTCTCGCGGCGCCGATTTCGCTGGAGAGCTTGGCCCGAAGGGTGGCCGCGGCCGCGCAGGCGCTTGCGGGCGACGCAGCGTGGCGTGGTCCTTCGGGGCGCATGGCCGCGGAAGTGCTCGGCGAGCTGCAGGTCTCCGAGGCAGCTAATCAATTGACCGTAACCTCAGACGATGCGCTGCCGCTGCTTCGTCAGCTGCTGGATTCGAAGGCGCTTCGCCCACCTTATGGCGGCCACCCGCGAATCTCCATGTGGGGCTTGCTGGAAGCTCGGCTTCAGCGCGCCGACCTGCTCGTTCTAGGCGGGCTCAACGAGGGGGTGTGGCCGGCCGCGCTGGCGCCCGATCCGTGGCTTCCGCCGAAGGTGCGGGCCAAGCTTAAGATGCCCACGCTCGAGTTCCGGATCGGCCTCGCGGCGCATGATTTCGCGAGTGCGCTCGGCGCTCCCGAAGTGCTGATCACGCGCTCGCGCCGTGATTCGAAGTCGCCGACGGTCGCATCGCGGTTCCTGCTTCGCTTGGACGCGATCAGCGGCGGACTGCCGCGCGACCTCCGCCTCGAGCGGCTGACCCGAACGCTCGACGATCCCGGGCCCGCCGAGCCGGTTGACCGCCCCGCGCCGTCGCCGGCAGCGGAGCAGCGACCGGAGAGGATCTCGGTCACGGCCGTCGATCGGCTCCAGGCTGACCCCTTCGCTTTCTATGCGCAGGCAATCTTGAAGCTGCGCGCCCTCGATCCCGTCGATGATGATCATACCGCCAAATGGAAAGGCATTGCGGTTCATGAGGCGCTCGAAAATTGGCTGCAGCAGGACAATTGCGATCCTGACAAGCTGAGGCCACGCGCCGAGCGGCTGCTGCAGGACGACGCCATTCACCCGATGCTCCGCGCCTTGTGGGCTCCACGCCTGCTCGAGGCGATCGATTGGATCGCCGCGATGGAGCGGGAGAATCAGGCAAAGGGAAGACGCCCACTCACGGCAGAGGCTAAGGGAGAAACGGTGCTCGCCGGAGTGACGGTCCACGGCCGCGTCGACCGGATCGACCGTCTGGCGGAGGGGGCGCTGGCAATCGTCGATTACAAAACCGGTCAGCCGCCGTCGCAGAAAGCGGTGACGGAGGGTTTCGCGCTCCAGCTCGGCCTCCTCGGGCTGATCGGCCGGGCAGGAGGGTTCGAGGGCGTCAGCGGAGACCCCGAGGCGTTCGAATATTGGTCGCTCGCCCGCTACCGGGGCAAGTTCGGCCGGCTGATGCGCCCCGACAAGGACATGCAGGCCGGCGAGTTCCTGGCGCATGCCCATCGGAACTTCGCGGAAGCGGCGCGGAAATGGCTTACCGGGAATGAGCCGTTCACGGCCAAGCTCAACCCGGCTTATGCTCCCTACGGCGATTACGACCAGCTCATGCGTCTGGAAGAATGGTATGGCCGTAAATGAGTGTAGGTTCCAGTCATACCGCTGGCAGCCAAACCCCTCTCCCCGGCGGGGAGAGGATACGGAGCCTTGGCGAAGCGAAGCTGAGCTTAGGCGGAGTTGGTGAGAGGGGTCACCGATCGAGCCTATCGTCGGCGCATGAGCCCCTCACCCAGACCCTCTCCCCGCCGGGGAGAGGGAGCGAGCGTCGACGGGAATCAGCGGCGCGGCCTTTTCTTGATCTTGGACGCGTAGAGCAGCGCCGCGACGATCGCGGCGGAGCCTATTCCAACGGCCACTCCGGCCTTCACCAGCTTCTCGCGCCGTCGCTCGTTCTGCCGCTCGATCTCGTCATTGCTGTCGGTCATGCGCGATTCTCTATGGCGTTCGGCGCCGCTTGGAAAGCCGCATGAGCACGCGGTTCAAACCGCTTCCCGAGCTCGAGGGTGAGCAGGCGCTCGCCTCCGATCCCGCCGTACATGCGGCGCTTTCGGCTTCAGCGGGCACCGGCAAGACGCAAGTGCTCACGGCGCGCGTGTTGCGCCTGCTGCTCAAGGGCGCGCGCCCGGAATCGATCCTCTGCCTCACCTTCACCAAGGCCGCGGCTGCCGAGATGGCGAACCGCATCGGAGCGCGGCTCTCACGCTGGGTACGCCTGAAGGACAGCGAGCTCGGCACCGATTTGCTCCACCTCGGCGAATCCAACGACCCGCGGATGCGTGAACGCGCGCGCCAGCTGTTCGCCAAGGTGCTCGACTGCCCCGGCGGACTCAAGATCCAGACGATCCACAGCTTCGCGCAGGGGCTGCTCGCCGCCTTTCCGGCGGAGGCGGGGATCGTGCCGGGTTTCCAGCCGATCGAAGGGCGAGCCGAGCAGGAGCTGGTCCGCCGCACGCTCGCCGATCTCTTGGCCGACGCCGAAGCGAGCGGTGATGACGGTCACATCCGTGACGTACAGTGCCTCAGCCGGCGGCTCGGTGAGGCTGGAGCGGTCGAATATCTGCAGGCCTGCGCGCGCAAGCCCGAGGCGATGACAGCGCTTGGACCCCGTGACGAGATCGAACCGAGGATCCGCGAGTTAATGGACCTGCCGGCGGAATCGCTCGAAGACTATATCGCGCATCGATGCGGCGATGACGGGTTCGATTGCGACCTGTTGCGCGCAGTCGCCGAGGCGAACCGCAAATGGGGCGCGCAGACCGGTCTCGGCCATGCCGACACGATCGACCAATGGCTCGCGCTGACTCCGATCGAGCGAGCGGCGGGGCTGACCGAGCTGCGCAAGGTAGTTCTGACCGACAAGGGCACGCTGAAGGTATCGGCCGGTCAATCGAAGGCCGAGCCTCATTATGAATCGCATGCGGGTCGTCTGGCGGTGCTGATCGGGGACCTGCTACGCATCCAGAATGGCGCGCGGCTTGCGGCTGATATCGCCGCCGGTCTCCGCGCCGGTCAGGCGTTCGCAGAGGCATATACGAAGGCCAAGCGCGCCGCCGGAGTGGCGGACTTCAACGATCTGATCGAATGGACGCGCCACCTGTTGGCTCAGCCCGGAATGGGCGACTGGATCCGCTACAAGCTCGACCGGCAGGTCGATCACGTGCTGGTCGACGAGGCGCAGGACACCAACGCCGCGCAGTGGGAGATCATCGAGCGGCTGGTGGAAGAATATTTCAGCGGGTCAAGCGAAGCCGAGGGCCGCGTTCGGACGCTCTTCATGGTCGGCGACCTCAAGCAGGCGATCTACGGCTTTCAGGGCACCCACCCCGAGCGCTTCCGCGAGGCGCGCGAGATGTTCAAGCGCCGGGCCGAGACGCTCGAAGTGGGAGACGACCTCTTCAGTTTTCGGCGAGGCGCCCAAGAATTCCGCGATCTGTCGATCGCCGCAAGCTTTCGCTCGGTCCAGCCAATCCTCGACGTCGTCGACAAGGTCATCGACACGCTCGGCCCGCAGGCGCTTGCGCTCGGCGAGGCGCCGCCGCCGCACCGCGCGCATCATCGCGACCGGCCCGGCTCGGTCGAGCTGTGGACGCCGTTCTCGGTCGAAGAATCGCCCGACGAATCCGACGAAGGCGAGGAGCGCTGGATTTCGCTTCGTGACCGTCATTATGCCGATGTCCTCGCCGAGCGCATCCGGCTGATGGTCGATGAGGCGCCGGTGCTCGCTTCGACCGGCCGCCCGCTGACGCCCGGCGACATCCTTGTGCTGGTGCGTAGCCGGGGCGAGCTCGCTTCCCTGATCGTCGCGCGACTGTTCTCGGCCGGTGTGCCGGTTGCGGGCGTCGACCGGCTTCACCTCCATGAACCGCTGGCGGTGCAGGACCTGCTCGCGGCGGTGAAGTTCGCCGTCCAACCGAATGACGACCTGAGCCTCGCCTGTCTGCTCGTTTCGCCGCTGATCGGCTGGGACCAGGATCGGCTGCGCGCGCTCGCGTTCGGTCGGAAGGGGTCGCTGTGGCGCGAGCTTCGGCAGCGCGCCGCGGAGTTCCCGGAAGCCCATGAAGCTCTTTCCGAATTGCTTCGGATCGCCGACTTCACGACACCGTCGCGGTTCCTTGAGACGATCCTCACCGGCCCCATTCAGGGCCGGCGCAAGCTCTACTCGCGCCTCGGAATGGCTGCGGGCGACGCGATCGACGAGTTGATGAACAGCGCGCTCGAGTTTGAGCGTACCGAGACCGCCTCACTCGACCGGTTCCTCGCTTGGTTCTCGCGCGGCACCGTCGATGTGCAGCGCGATCCGGGACAGCCGGCGAACGAAGTCAGGGTCATGACCGTGCACGGAGCCAAGGGCCTGGAGGCTCCCGTCCTCATTCTCGCCGATGCGACGGCCGACCCCGCGCGGCTCGGGCGGACTCCGCTTACCGTCGACATCGAAGTCGAGAAATCCCTCGTCGCGCCGCTGCTGCGTCCGAAAAAGGACGAGCGCTGCCCACCGTTCGAGGAGGTGATCCAGCGCGAGGAAGTCCGCGATCTCCAGGAGCATATGCGGCTGCTCTACGTTGCGCTGACCCGCGCCGCGGATCGGCTGATCGTCAGCGGAGTGATGCCGAAGCAAAAGAAGGACGGGTCGGACCCGCGGTCGCCGAACTCCTGGCATGTCATCGTGGAGCGCGCTCTCGGCTCGATCGGTAAGCCTGGGGAAGGGTATGTCGCGCTTCGCTACGGCTCCCACGAATCCGCGACCGCCAAACGAGCGAAAAGCAAGGCTGAGCCTGCCAAAGTAGCCATTCCCGATTGGGCGAAGCGGGCCGCGCCCCCCGAGGCCCGGCCGCCGCGTCCGCTCGCGCCATCCGCGATTGCGGTAGACGACGAGTCCTCGCCGCCACCGAGCGAGGCGATGCGTGCAGCGGCGCTTCGCGGGACATGGATTCACCAGCTGCTGGAGCGCCTGCCTGCCGTCGATCCCGCCGCCCGCGCCTCGGCAGCCGACCGCTGGCTCGAGCGCTCGGCCGAAGTGTCTGACCCGACCATTCGCGACGAAATTGTCCGTCAGGTTTGCGGCATTCTCTCCGATCCGCGGTTCGCGAAGATCTTTGGCCCAGGCTCGCTTGCCGAAGCGCCGTTGGCGGCGACGCTCGCCGATGGCCGAGTGATCGCCGGCACCGTCGACCGGCTGCTGGTCGAGGCCGATCGCGTCTCCGTGATCGACTTCAAGATTGGCCGCGTGCCGCCGAGCGATGCGGACGTCCCGAATGCCCATCGCGCGCAAATGTCGGCTTATTCCGAAGCGCTGCAGGTCATCTTCCCGGGGCGGCGCGTCAGCGCGTTCCTGTTGTATACGGCCGCACCCAAGCTGATCGAACTCATGCCTTGAGGGCGAGGAATTGAGGCCCCATATGGTCGTTAACCTTTAATCCCTCGCTCGGAGATTCGCCGCCATGGCCACCAAGACCGTCACCGACCAGAGCTTTGCTTCCGACGTCCTCGGTTCCGAGAGTCCAGTCCTCGTCGATTTCTGGGCGGAATGGTGCGGACCGTGCCGGATGGTTGCCCCGGCTCTCGAGGAAATCGCCGGCGAGCTCGGCGACAAGCTGACCATTGCCAAGCTCAACATCGACGAAAACCCCGATACGCCGAGCCGCTACGGCGTGCGCGGCCTTCCGACGATGCTGCTGTTCAAGGGCGGTCAGCCGATTGCCCAAAAGGTCGGCGCTGCTCCGCGCAGCCAGATCCAGCAGTGGCTGGAGGGGAATCTCTAATATTTAGCTCCTCCCTGCGAGCGCAGCTCGTGGGGAGGGGGACCATGGAGCGAAGCGGAATGGTGGAGGGGCCCCTCCGGCTCGCATTCGCTCGGGATTACGGTGACAGTTAACTAAACGCACGAAACCTCCCCCTCCGACGTGCTCTTGGGCTTTGGCCCACGCTTCCCCGAGTTCGGCATGACGTTGCCGGTCGAGAGGGCGCCGGTTGCCGGGTCTGAAAATCGAGCACACCAGCCGCAGTCGAACGGCTTGCTCCTGAGCTCGTAACGGACGGCGCGGCACATGCATCCGCCGGTCAGATCGGTCATTTGTCCACTGCCCCTTTAATTGACTACGGCTGGGGCGCTCCTTACATCGCCAGCGACAGTTTCCCGAGAGCGTCGGCGAGAGGTTTTCTTATCTCTCAAGCGCCCGGGTTTTTAAGGGAATTCATGTGTTCGCCGCAGTGGCAAAGAGCATCTTCGGATCGGCCAACGATCGCTATGTCCGCGGGCTCGGCAAATATGTCGATGCCGTCAACGGGTTCGAGCCCAATATCAAGGCGCTGACCGATGACGAGCTGCGGGCGCAGACAGACAAGTTCCGTCAGCGCCTCGCTGCCGGCGAAAAGCTCGACGATATGCTTCCGGAGGCGTTCGCGACGGTTCGTGAGGCGGCGATCCGGACGCTCGGTCAGCGCCACTATGACGTCCAGCTGATCGGTGGAATCGCGCTTCATCGCGGCGAGATCGCCGAGATGAAGACCGGCGAAGGCAAGACGCTGGTCGCCACGCTGGCGGTTTATCTGAACGCGCTCGAGGGCAAGGGCGTCCATGTCGTCACCGTCAACGACTATCTCGCCCGCCGCGACGCCGACTGGATGGGGCAGATCTATCGCTTCCTGGGAATGAGCGTCGGAGTGATCGTGCCGAACCTCACCGATCAGGAGCGGCGCGAGGCCTACGGCGCTGACATTACTTACGGAACGAACAATGAGTTCGGCTTCGATTATTTGCGCGACAATATGAAATACAGCCGCGACCAGATGGTCCAGCGGCCGTTCAATTTCGCGATCGTCGACGAGGTGGATTCGATCCTGATCGACGAAGCGCGGACCCCGCTGAGCATCTCGGGCCCGACCGACGACAAGTCCGACCTCTACATCGCCGTCGACAAGCTGGTGAAGACGCTGGAACCGGCCGATTACGACAAGGACGAAAAGCAGAAGACGGTCGTCCTGACCGAAGAAGGCACCGAAAAGGCCGAACGGATGCTGGAGGAAGCCGGCCTGATCGAAGGCCGCAACCTCTACGACATCGCCAATACCCAGGTCGTCCACCACTTGAACCAGTCGCTCAAGGCGAACGTCATGTTCAAGCGGGACATCGACTATATCGTCAAGGACGGCAAGGTCGTCATCATCGACGAATTCACCGGCCGCATGATGGACGGACGGCGCTGGTCGGATGGGCTGCACCAGGCGGTCGAGGCCAAGGAAACCGTCGATATCGAGCCCGAGAACCAGACTCTCGCCTCGATCACCTTCCAGAATTACTTCCGAATGTACCCGAAGCTGTCGGGCATGACCGGCACGGCGATGACCGAGGCGCCGGAATTTTTCGACATCTACAAGATGAACGTCGTCGCGATCCCGACCAACGTCCCCGTCCAGCGGATCGACGAGGACGACGAATTCTACAAGTCGATGCCGGAGAAATTCGCCGCCATCGCCAAGGAGATCAAGTCGAAGCAGGAGAAGGGCCAGCCCGTCCTGGTCGGCACGGTCTCGATCGAGAAGTCGGAAATGCTGTCCGAGTATCTCCAGCGCGAGGGGATCAAGCATTCGGTCCTGAACGCCCGATTCCACGAGCAGGAAGCGCACATCGTTGCGCAGGCGGGACGGATCGGCGCGGTGACCATCGCCACGAACATGGCCGGCCGCGGAACCGACATCCAACTGGGCGGCAATCTCGAGTTCCGGATGCAGGACGAGCATCCGGACCTGGTCCTTGGAACGCCTGAATTTGATGCTCAGGCCGAGAAGATCCGCGCTGAAATCGTCGCCGAGAAGCAGCGCGTGCTCGACGCCGGCGGTCTCTACGTCCTCGGCACCGAGCGGCACGAGAGCCGGCGCATCGACAATCAGCTGCGCGGGCGTTCAGGGCGTCAGGGCGACCCCGGCCTGTCGCGCTTTTACCTCAGCCTTGATGACGACCTCTTACGCATCTTCGGGCCGCAGACGATGTTCGCCCGGCTGATGAACAAGAATTTGGAGGATGGCGAGGCGATCGTCAGCCCGTGGATCAGCAAGGCGATCGAAACCGCGCAGAAGAAGGTCGAGGCGCGCAACTATGACATCCGCAAGCAGGTCGTCGAATTCGACGACGTGATGAACGACCAGCGCAAGGTCATTTACGAGCAGCGGTCCGACATCATGGACGCGGAGAGCGTCAGCGATGTCATCAACGACATGCGCGCCGAGACGGCCTCGGCGATCGTCGCGGTCAGCTGTCCCGAGGGGACATATCCGGAGCAATGGGACGTCAACACGCTCAAGGAGAGCCTCGACGCCGTGTTCGGCCTGCAGCTGCCGATCGATCAGTGGCTGGAGGAGGACGCAGTCGATCCGCTGATGATCACCGAGCGGGTTCAGAAGCTCGCCGATGAGGCGATGAGTGCGAAGCTCGGAGGTATCGACGCCGGCCAATGGCAGGAAATCGAGAAGCAGGTCCTGCTGCAGACCCTCGACCAGCACTGGAAGGAGCATCTCGCGACGCTCGATGCGCTTCGCCAGGTGATCCACTTGCGGAGCTATGCGCAGAAGAAGCCGATCGACGAATATAAGCAGGAAGCGTTCCTGCTGTTCGAGCGGCTGCTGGTGACGATCCGCGAGGAGGTGACGCGCACCCTGATGCGCGCCCAGATTCAGCTTCAGCCGCCGCCCTTGCCCGAGCTACCCGAGTTCATCACCCAGCACCTCGATCCGTTCTCGGGCGAAGATGATACCGCGGACATCGATGCGGGCGTGCGCGGATCGATGATCCCGAATTTCACGCCCATCGGAGCCATCCCGCAGCCGTCGATGCCGCAGCGGAATCCTGGCGGAAACGTCGCGGAAGCGCCGGTCAGCCGGAACGCGCCATGTCCGTGCGGATCGGGCAAGAAGTACAAGCATTGCCACGGGCAGCTGGTGTAGCGCGGGAGCGGAAAACCGCTCCCAGGCCAGTCGACCGAACCGAGCTGCGGCGCGCCTACCGTCCTGACGAAGAGCAGGTCTCGGTCGAGCGGATTAGCGAGGCGCGGCTAAGCGCGAGCGAGCTCGGGGAAGCGACCGCCACGGCGCGCACGCTGGTCAAGGGAGTGCGTGCGCAAAAGCCCTCGGGCGTCGACGCCTTTCTCCACGCCTATGATCTCGGCTCCGACGAGGGCATCGCGATGATGTGCCTGGCCGAAGCTCTGCTGCGCATTCCCGATGCCCACACCGCCGACGAGCTGATCGCCGATAAGCTCGCGGGTCCGGACTGGTCGGAGAAGCTCGGCCGCTCGGATTCTTCGTTCGTCAATGCCGCGACCTTCTCGCTGCTGCTGACCGGCAAGGTGCTCGAAGGCGCTCAGGATCGGTCGGACAATTGGAAGGCGGCGCTTGGCCGGGCGGTCGGCCGCCTCGGCGAGCCCGTGGTCCGCGCTGCAGTGCGCGAGGCGATGAA
>JBQCCG010000045.1:0-20273 GCA_051962455.1 Sphingomicrobium sp.
CGCTGTTCTCGAAGATCTCGCCGAAGCAGATCGCCGCCACGGTGATCGGCCTCTATTATCTCTCATTCTTCATCGCCAACGCGGTGGTTGGATGGGTCGGCGGACTCTATTCGAGCCTGCCGACCACCACCTTCTGGCTCATCCACGTGGCGAGCGCCGCATTTGGCCTGGTCGCCTTCGTGATCTTCCAGATCGCGGTCGGCCATCGAATGCAGAGCACGCCGGAGGATCAGGCCAAGGCGCTTTCCTAGGACCTACGGCACGATTGGCAGAAGCAGGGCGCTTGGCGTCGAGCCACCGTGGTAGATGCTCTGGGTCGCCGCTCGATAATCTCCTGCTTTCGCGTTGAAGATGTTCGGAACGAAGGTCTGCGGGTTGCGGTCGTAGAGCGGGAACAGGCTCGACTGGACCTGCACCATGATCCGGTGCCCGGGCAGGAACACGTGGTCGACGTTGGGCAGGTTCCATTTATATTCGACCACCTTGCCTGACGGCAGCGCCGATGGATGCGCCTTGTCATGGACATAGCGGCCGCGGAAGATTTCGATCCCGATCGGAAGCTCGTAGCCGGCCATGCTCGGCTTGGCGCCCTGCGACGCGCCTTCAGGAATGTCGTTCGGATAAACGTCGATCAGCTTCACGACCCAGTCGCTGTCGGTGCCGCTGGTTGCGGCGAACAGGTCGACCTGGGGCTGGCCCATGATGTGCACCGCCTTGTTCAGCGGCGCGCCGGTGTAGGTAAGAACGTCCGGGCGGCCATCGACGAAGCGCTGATCGTGCACCAGCCAGGTGTGCCACTGCTCCGAATCGGCCATATTGATCGGCCGCGGCAGGAACGGCACCGGTGCCGACGGGTCGGAAACATAGCTGTCGCTTCCCTCGGCGGCGGGCTTGTCGAAGCTCGTTTCCTTGCCGGCGGTCAGATAGAGCGGGGTCGGCGTGCCCATCGGCCAACGCGGGCTCTCCTCCCATTTGTTGATACCTGTCGCATAGGTCAGCACCGGCGGCGTGTGCGGGTCGGGCGTGCCTTTGAGGTAATGATCCAGGAACGGCTTCATCCATTCCGTGCGCCACTGCAGGGCGGTGTCGCCGGTAAAGGACAGCGCCCCGAGCTCGTAGCCGTAATGGTTGGCGCCCGAGTGCCGCCAGGGTCCGATGACAAGGTGCAGCATGCCGCTGCCTTCATATTTGTCCTTGAGCGCGCGATAGACCGCCGGAGCACCGTAGCTGTCTTCCTGGTCCCATTGCCCCACCTCGAGCATGGTCGGGACGGTCAGCGGCCGCGCGGCGAACCATTTATCGACCGCCTGGAGCTGCCAGAAATCGGTGTAGGAGGGATTCTCCATCACCTTGCGGACGAACGGCACGTTCTCGATGTGCCACTTGCGCGCGAAGTCGCCGGCGGAGCCAGCTTCGAGATAGACGGTGAAATCGTCGCCCTGTCCGCGGGGGATGCTCGCGCCCGCATCGGCTTTTCCGGTGCTCATCTCCAGGAAATAGTCGAAAGAGGGGACGCGAAAGGCGCCATTGTGGAAGTCGTCGTCGCCCATCCACGTGTCGACCATTGGGCTTTCCGGAACCGCCGCCTTCAGGGCCGGATGTGGGTTGATCTCGCTCATCAGCGTGGTGAAGCCGAGATAGGAGGAGCCGATGGTGCCGACGCGGCCATTCGTTTCGGGCACATGCTTCACCAGCCAGTCGATCGTGTCGTAGGCGTCGGTGCTCTCGTCGATTCCCGTCTTGTTGAGCGGTCCGGCGATGGGCCGAGTCATGATGAAGGCGCCCTGCGACCTATGCAGCCCGCGGATGTCCTGGATGGCGATGATATAGCCGTCGTCGGCGAACTCCTTGTACATCGCGGGCAGGATGTCCTCGATCCGCTGGCTGGCGTTGCGGAACGCGTCGGCGTGAGCATCGTAAGGCGAGCGAGTCAGCAGGATCGGCGCATTCCTCGTGCCCTTCTTCATCACCAGGACGGTGTAGAGCTTGGTTCCGTCGCGCATCGGGATCATGAGCTCGCGGCGGTCGAAGTCCGCCCACGGCATCACCTCGTTATAGGAGGCGACCACGTCGGGGGTCATTGCCGTGACCGGCGCTGACGCGGGCGGCGGCGCGGCGGCGAGCGCGAGGAGCGGGAGGAGCGAGGCGGAGAGGCGCAGGAGCTTGTTCATGGCTCGTGCCTAAGGGCGCATTCGTCGCCTCGCAACATCGGCAGCCGGTCGCTCGTTTGCACCCGCATGGACGACGTCGCGACCGAGGGGTTGAAGCACGCGCTGGAGGCGGGGCGCCGGATCGAGCCCGGCGGAAATCTTCGCTCCGCCTGGGAGGCGCTGGTCAAGGACGCGCGCCACTGCGAGCGCTGCGATCTCTACGAATATGCGACCCAGACCGTGTTCGGCGAAGGTCCGCTCGATGCCTCGATCATGTTCGTCGGTGAGCAGCCGGGCGACCAGGAGGATTTGGCCGGGCGGCCGTTCGTCGGACCGGCTGGAGCAATCTTCGACGCCGCGCTCGAGGCGGCGGGGATCGATCGTGGAAAGGTCTACGTCACCAATGCCGTGAAGCATTTCAAATTCGTCCAGCGCGGCAAGCGGCGCATCCACAACAAGCCGGATGCGGGCGAGATCGCCGCCTGCCGCTGGTGGATCGATCATGAGCGCGAGCTGGTCCGCCCGACGGTGACGGTGGCGCTCGGAGCGACCGCCGCGCGTTCTCTGATCGGAAAGGTGGTCACCATTTCCAAGGTCCGCGGCGAGCCGCTGATGCTGGCCGACGGGAGCGAATGCTGGGTGACGGTCCACCCGAGCTCAATCCTCCGCGCTCCGGACGAGGCGGGTCGCCGTGAGGGGAAGCGGCTGTTCTTGCGTGACCTGAAGCTCGTCAAAGCCCGGGTGGAGGACCTCGCCCGCTAAGCAACCAGTTCGTCATTCCCGCGAAAGCGGGAATCCCGCTTCTTCTCTTGCGAGCGCCTAAAGGTAGCGGACCCCCGCGTTCGCGGGGGTGACGAGTTGGGCTCGTCAGAACCGATATCCCACCGTCGCCTTGATCGTTCGCGGAGCGCCGGGCGCGATATTGTTGTCGTTGCTCGCGGTCGGGAAATAATGCGCGCCGAGCAGGTTCTCGGCATTGAGCTGAGCTTCGAAGCCGCTCGGCAGGAGATAGAACAGCGCAGCGTCAAGGCGGGCGTAACCAGGCAGCTTCACGGTATTGCTGATGGATGCATAAGACCTCGACCGCGCAATGACGCCGAGGCCGATTCCGACCTGCTTCGAAATATCGTAGCGGTTCCATAGCGAGAAGCTGTGGCGCGGGACCAGCGGCACCTGTCGGCCGGCGGGTGCGGCCGAGGTGGTGCTGACGATTTCGGCCTTCTGCAGCGTATAGCCGCCCGAAACCATCCAGCGGCTGGTGATGTTGCGCTCTAGCCCGAGCTCGACGCCTCGGCTGCGCTGCCTGCCGGTGAGGACGGTACGTGACGGATCATTCGGATCGCTCGCCCGCGTGTTGCTCCGGTCGAGCTGGTAGATGGCGGCGGTGGCAAGCAGCCCTCCCGTGATCTCCCATTTCGCGCCGACTTCGTAATTATCGAACCGCTCGGGTTTGAGACCGTCGGTCACATCGGTGAGGCTGCTGAACTGGTCACCCGATTGCGGCAGGAACGACCGGCTGTAGCTTGCATAGAGCGAGAGCTTGCGGGTCGGTTTGAGAATGACTCCCAGGCGCGGCAACCAGAGATTGTCCCGGCGGCTGAACTGGCCACCCCCGGCGGCGCGAAGATCGTCCACCGCGATGTTGAGGCTGTCGAAGCGCAGCCCGCCAACAATTTCGAGCCAATGGGCCGGACGGAGCTGATCCTGGACGTAGACGGCCGCCAGGGTCGCGCGGACGCGACTGTCGGCATCGGCGGGGCCAGCGGTGAAGATGGCATCGACATCGACCGTGGGATCGCTGACCGGCGTCGTCGTCTTGCTGAGGCTGGCTGTCAGATGCTTGTTTCGGGACTTCTCGCGTCCAACCTCAAACCCGAACAGCAGCGTCTGGTCGATGCCGGCAAGATGATTCTGCCACACGAGATCGGTCTGGCTGAACAGGTTCGTGCGGTTGTTGCGGTTGTTATAACCGGCGAGCGAAACCAGGCCGGTCACTGGGTTGAAGCCGCTGCCGTAGACGTTCTGATAAAATTTCCGATAGTCGCCGAACATCATTCGGTTCCTGAGTGTCAGGCCGCCGCCGAAATCGTGCTCGATGGCGACCGTGGCGACATCCGCGCCAGCTTTCGAATAGCTGATGCCCGGATCGCCGAAGAAGTCCCGCGCGTGGCCGCGGATCGGCTCGTCGCCGTCCGCAGGTACGCCGCGATCGGCGGTGCGCCGGTCGTGAAAATGTTCATAACTCACGTCGATGCGCGTATTGCCGCGGACGATCGCGAGGGTCGGGTTGATCCCGTAACGGTGCAGGTCGGCATGGCGTCGGAAGGTGTCGCCGCCTTCTATCATCGCGTTCAGCCGAACTCCGACGGTCTTGCTAAGCGGTTGATCTACATCGCCCGTCAGACGCAGATCACCCCAATTGTCAGCTGAAGCAGTGACCTCCCGCCACGAGTTCAGCGTCGGCCGCTTGAGGACCCGGTTGACGATCCCGCCGCCACCGCCGCGCCCGAAAATCATCGCGTTCGGGCCCTTCAGGATCTCCACGCGATCGACGTTGTAGAAGTCGCGGAAGTACTGGACGTCGTCGCGCACGCCATCGACGAAGAAGTCGGCGGTGCTCGAATTGCCGCGCAGGACGATCTGGTCGCGGTTGCCTTCCCCGCCGCCATAGGATGCTCCCGGCACATATTTGAGCAGGTCGCCGACCGAGCGCAGCTGCTGATCGGCAATTTGTTCGCTCGTGACGGTGGTCAGCGCCTGGGGAATGTCCTTGACGTCCGTCGCGGTCTTGGTCGCGGTGCTGGTCGCCTTGACACCGTAATGGACCTGCTGCCCGGTCACGACGATCGGAGCGGCACCATCGCTTGACGGATCCGCCACAATATCATTGGCGTAAGCGGGGGCTGCACCGCAGGCGAGCGCCGCGGCGAGCGGGAGAAGCAGGCGGCCCAAGTCATTCCCCTTTGGATGTCGCCTGCGCGTCTAATGTTATTGCAATGCATTCGCAATAGCAAAACTCATTCAGCTGCGAGTAGGGTCTCCGCCGCTCCAAGGTCCACCGAGACCAGCCGGCTCACTCCCTTCTCGATCATCGTCACGCCGTAGAGCCGGTCCATCCGGCTCATCGTCACTGCGTTGTGGGTAACGATCAGGTAGCGCGTGTCCGTCTCCTGCGTCATCCGGTGAAGCAGCTCGCAGAAGCGCTCGACGTTGGCGTCGTCCAGTGGCGCATCGACCTCGTCCAGCACGCAGATCGGCGCCGGATTGGTCAGGAAAATCGCGAAGATCAAAGCGACCGCGGTCAGCGCCTGCTCGCCGCCCGACAGCAACGTTAGTGTCGACAGGCGCTTGCCGGGCGGCTGGGCCATAATCTCGAGACCAGCCTCGAGCGGATCGTCGCTCTCGACTAGCTCCAAATGCGCTTGGCCCCCGTCGAACAGGGTAGTGAACAGCCGGCGGAAATGTGCATCGACCTTCTCATACGCCTCGAGCAGCCGCACCCGGCCCTCACGGTTGAGGTTGCCGATAGATCCGCGCAGACGATGGATCGCCTGGGTCAGCTCTTCGGCGTCTTCCGCGCCCTTGGTTCGTGCGGCGTCGAGTTCGGCGAGTTCCTGCTCGGCGACCAGATTGACGGGCCCGATTCGCTCGCGCTCGGCGGTCAGGCGCTCCAGAGCGACTGCTTCCTCGTCGGCGTTGCGCGATTCGTCGGTGTCGAACCCGAGCTTTTCGGGCAGCCGTTGGGGAACGACCTCGAATTTCTCGACACTCGCTCGCGCGAACTCGGCGCTTCTGGCCTGCTGCGCTTCGGCTCGCGCCGCCGCAGCCGCGCGCCGTTCGCGCGTGTCGGCGGAACGTTCGTTGGCGGCGGAAAGGGCTTGAGCGGCGGTGACCACAGCTTCCTCGGCCTCGCGTTCGCCCGCGACCGCCTCGCCGACCCGCACCTGGCTTTGATCATTGGCGTGCTCGAGCTCGACGATGGCGCCGTCGAGCTCGGCTGGCTCGTTCTCCAGGTCCGAACGCTCGGAACTCTGCTGCTCCTGGCGCTCGACAGCCGAAGCGAGCCGCTGCTCGGCATCGGCCTGGCGTTTGCGCCATTCCGACTGCTCGCGACCTGCCGCGCTATGGCGCTCACGATCCGCGGCCGTTTCGCGCGCCTTCGTCGCCGCTTCGGCCCGCTTGTTCGCGACGGCTGATGCCATCCCTGCGGCGCTCTCGCGGGCGGCTTCGACTTCATGTTCAAGGGCGGCAGGGTCGGGGAGGCCGGCAAGCGAGCGCTGGGCCGTGATCACAGCCTCGCGAGCCGCTTCGAACACCGGCTCGAGGTCCACCTGTCGCTGCACCAGGCTGGAGCGCTGCGCCTCGATGCGCTCGAGCGCGGCGCTGGCGGCATCGATCGCCCGCACCGCGTCCCGCGAATCGCGCTCTGCTGCCAGCGCGACCGTCCGCGCCTCTTCGGCTGCCTTGCGGCACCGCTCCATTTCACCGAGCACACGGTCGCGCTCGCCCGAGGCCGCTTCGACAGCCTTCTCGGAGGCCGGCAATTCGGCGGCGAGCTGCGCAAGGCGATTGGCGCGCAGCAGCCGCTCTGTCGCAGCCGCGCCGGCGACCTCGGCGACAAATCCGTCCCACCGTCTTAGCCGTCCGTCGCGCGTGACGAGCCGCTGTCCGACGCTTAGCGGTTGGCCGTGATCTTCGTCCGCAACGGCAACCTGCATGAGACGCCTCAGCAATTGCGGCGGCGCGCTTGCATGATCGGAAAGGCACTGGGTGCCCGCCGGCAGCGCGGGGTCGCTCGGCAATGGCTCGCTGCCCTGCCAGCGCCGCGACCCGTCACCGCCGATTGCAGCGTCAGCATCATCGCCGAGGGCTGCGGCGAGCGCCCGCTCGTAGCCGGGCTCGGCCTTGAGGCTCGCGATTGCTGCGCCGCCGCTCTGTTCGAGACCCCGGGCAAGCGCATCATGCTCTGAGCGTGCGGCCGACAGCGCCGCCCGAGCCGATGCAAGCTGGCTCTCGGCCGCGTCGCGGGACTCCGCCGCTGCCGCCCGGCCCTGTTCGGCTTCGATCCGCCGGGCTTCGGCTGCGGCCAGCGCTTCGCCTGCGGCTTTCGCCCGAGCCTCCGCTTCGTCCCGCGCCCGCGCCTGATCGCCGCCGTCGCCGAGCGCTTCCGCCTGCTGAGCAAGCTTCTGCGCTTCCTGCTCGCTTCGTGTGAGCTGTGCCTGCGCTGCTTCGAGCGCGGCTTCCGCGACCCGACGCTCTGCCCGCATCGCCGCCTGGCGCGCGAGCAGTTCCGCAAGGGCCGCCTCTGACTCGCGACACTTTGCCTCAGCGGCGCTGAGCTCTGTCGCAATTCGCGCCGAATGGGTTTCCGCGTCGTCGAGGCGCTGCTCGATCGCCGAGCGTTCCTCCTCCAGCTGCGCGATTGCTTGGGCCGCGTCGCGCTTCAGCGCTTCCTCGCGCTGAATATCGGCCGCAAGCGATGCGTCGAGCCGGTCGAGCTCGGCCAGACGCCGTGCGACGGTGTCGCGCCGCGCCCTCGCGGCAGCAAGCTGGTGCGCGAGCTCGTGGCCCTGCTCCCGCAGCTCCGCCAGCGCATTTCGCTTGGCAGCAAGCGCCTCGTTCGCGCGATCGTGCGCTGCCTGAGCGTCGACGATCGCCTGATGGATTCGCTCGACCTCTTCCTCGGCGGCGCGCGCTTCGGCACTTGCCGCCTCAGCCGCCCGTTCGGCTTCTAGCCAGCGAGCGTGAAGCAGGCGTGCTTCGACTCCGCGGATCTGGTCGGTGAGCTTGCGGTAGCGCTCCGCTGCGCGCGCCTGTCGCTTCAGTTGAGCCGCGCGCTGCTCTTGCTCGCCCAGGATCTCGCCCAGCCGGACGAGATTGGCCTCCGCGGCGCGCAGCTTCTGCTCGGCATCCTTGCGGCGCGCGTGAAGGCCTGAAATGCCCGCCGCTTCCTCAAGCAGTTGCCGACGCTCGGCAGGCTTTGCCGCGATGACCGCAGCGATCTTGCCCTGGCCGACGAGGGCTGGGGAGTGCGCGCCGGTAGCGGCATCGGCGAACAGCAGCGCCACGTCCTTGGCGCGCACATCGCGGCCGTCGATCCGATAGGCCGAGCCGGCGCCGCGCTCGATCCGCCGGGTGACCTCGCTTTCGCCGGCTCCCCCTTCATCGGCAGCATCGCGTTCGATCAGGATCGAGACTTCGGCGAAATCGCGCGGCGGGCGCGTCGACGTGCCGGCGAAGATGACATCGTCCATTCCGCCGCCGCGCAGCGACTTCGGGCTGGATTCGCCCATGGTCCAGCGGATCGCCTCCAGCAGATTCGATTTGCCGCAGCCGTTCGGCCCGACGACGCCCGTCAGGCCCGGCTCGATCCTGAGCTCGGCCGGCTCGACAAAGCTCTTGAAGCCGCTGAGCTTGAGCCGCCTGATCTTCAATCCGCGTTGCCCTCCCCTAAGTCACCGGATTAGCCCCCGAGCGCCTTCTTGAGCTCGGGTTCCAGCTGCTCCCATGTCGCGGCGTCCGACACCTTGCCGTTGATGAGGAATGTCGGCGTATGGTCGATCCCGTGGTCGTTGGCGGCCTTGGTCATATCGATCAGCTTCGTCAGAGCCGTGGAATCGGACAGACATTGCCGCGCCTTCGCCGGCGTCACGCCGAATCGCTCGGCGAGTTGCGGCATGCCGCCCAACTCGGCGAAACGAATGACCCGCTGCTGATCGGTCATTTTCTCGAGTGCCGCCTTGTCCGCCTCGCTCATGTCCTCGATCTTCTTCTCCCACTGCTCCTGGGTTGCATAGACCTGCTCGGACATCGGAAAGAATTTGGCAGGGCCGGCACAGCGGGTGAGCAAGCTAATCGAAATGTCGGGGCCGTTCAGCAACAGGTTGCGGAACTCGTAGCTGACTTTGCCGGTGCGGACGTAGCCCTGGACCAGCGGCTTGTAGCCGGTCTCCTCGAAGTGGCGGCAATGCGGGCAGGCGAGCGAGCCATATTCGATAAGGCTCACCTTCGCCGCGGGATTGCCCATCCGGAACCCGCCTTCGGAAGTGACCGCGACCGTCCGCGTCCAGTCCCGGCTGACAGGCGCCCTCGTGGGCTTGGCCGCAGCCGCAGCCGGCGTCAGCTGCAACGCCAAGGCCATAGCAACGGCGGACGCGACCTTCATCATTTCAGAGCGGCGTCCAGAAGCGGCTGAAGCTTATCCCAGCTGGCGACCTCCTTGGGCTGCAGCTTCCCGTTGATCACGAACGACGGCGTCCCCACGAAGTCAGGAAATTGGCTGTTCACATTGCTGGTGACCTGGACCTCATGGTCGATCATCTTCTGGTCGCTCAGGCACTGGTTGCTCTTGGCCTGCGGTACGCCGCGAGCGGCCGCCCAGTCCTGCAGCCCGAGCAGATTGGCCATGGCGACGAAAATCTGATTGGTCGGCAGATTCTGGATCTGCTGGACCTTATCCTGCGGAGCCGCTTCGATCTTTCCGACCCAGACCGACTGATCCTTGTACAGCGCCTGCGCGAGCGGGAAGAAAGTCTTCGGACCGTTGCAGCGCGCGATCAGATCGGCCGCCATGTCGATCGGTCCATGGATCAGGTAGGGACGGAATTCCCAGCTGACGTTGCCGGGCTTTACATATTTTTCGATCAGCGTCGGGACGCCCTCGTCTTCAAACAGCTTGCAGTGCGGGCAGGAAAGGGAGCCGATCTCGATCAGCTTCACCTTCGCATTGGGATTGCCCATCATGTAACCGTCGGAGGTCTGGTTGACGACGTCGGCCCACGTTCCGCCCGGCGGCGGATTCGCCTGCGTGATCGTGACCTTTTCATTGGCCGAACTCGTGGCGCTTTCGCCGTTCGTATTGTTCTTGTGGCACCCTGCCACCGCCAGGGCGGCTGCAGCGCCCGCCAGGAAAATCTTAGCCTTCATCGATTCATTGACTCCGGTTGATCACGGGTATGGGTTCGTCCCCCGGCGTCTCGAGCGACGGAAGACCGCTGCTAGCGGCAATTTGTGCCGCAAGCGACTCCAGACATGCGCGAAGCTCCGGATCGGCGATTTCGCGAAGACCTTCGCCAAGCTCCTTGGGAACTGGTCGAAGGTCGGGACGCTGCGGGCGGGAAGCCGGCGCGGGTGGGCGACCCTGCCTGAAAACGATGCGGTTGACCGCCGCATAACCAAAGAAGCGGTTGACCCGCTCCACGATTATCGGAGTTAGGTGCTGGATTAGCGGCGCGTGAGCGCCATCGACCAGCAGCGTCAGGCAACCGCCCGCCTTCTTGCCAGCCGGAAAGCGGATCGATTCCGGGCAGGAGACTTTCGCGTAGCGCTCGCCGACGATCTCGCTCCAGCGGCTGACGATCGAGCTCTGGACGAAGCCGAACCGCCGGAACGACTGGTCGCCGATCGTTCCGACAAGCTCGCCCGCGGCGCGAGGCCGGCAGCTGCGCGGCGATTCTTCCTCCGACTGCTTTCGCTTCGACATGCCCGCCGAGCATGCCATAGCGAAATGGTGACCGCCAATGCCGCAAGCCGCCTGATCCAACATTATGTGGATAACTTCCGCCGCTTGCCGTGGCGGTCGCCGCCGGGCGGACTCGCGCCCGAGCCCTATCGCGTTTGGCTCAGCGAGATCATGCTCCAGCAGACTAATGTTGCGACGGTGAAACCGCGCTTCGACCGGTTCGTCATGCGCTGGCCCACCGTCGAGGCGCTCGCCGCCGCAAGCGACGAGGAGATTCTCTCGGAATGGGCCGGCCTCGGTTACTATGCCCGGGCCCGCAACCTGATCGCCTGCGCTCGCGAAGTCGTGCGCCGCGGCGGCTTTCCGAAGACTGCCGCAGAGCTACGTAAGCTGCCTGGAATCGGCGCCTATACATCGGCGGCCATCGCGGCGATTGCCTTCGGTGAGCGCGCCGCTGCGGTCGATACCAATGTCGAGCGCGTAATTGCGCGGCTCGCCGGCTTGCGGCAGCCCTCGCGATTCGAGGTCGAGCGGCTGGCCCTCGAAATGATGCCGCACCAACATCCGGGAGATTTCGTCCAGGCGATGATGGACCTTGGCGCTACCATCTGCCGCCCGAAGAATGCCCGCTGCGACCACTGCCCTCTCTCTGCCGATTGCGGCGCCTTCCGCACCGGAACTCCCGAAGCTTTTCCGGAAAAGCGAGCGCGAAAGGCGCGCCCGCATTGCTACGCCATCGTTTACTGGACTGTTCGTGCGGACAAGGTCTGGCTCGTTCGGCGGCCTGCCACCGGCCTCTTGGGCGGAATGGCCGCACTCCCTGGCGGCAAATGGACCGATGCCGCGCCCTCTGGCGTGAACGCAATCGCAACCATTCGCCACGTCTTCACCCATTTCTCGCTCGACCTGCTCATCATCCCCTGCGCCGAGCCGATCGGCGACGGCTGGTGGCACCCCCTGGATCAAATCGACGAAGCGGGCTTGCCGACGCTCTACCGAAAGGCTGTAGCGGCCATCCTGATCGACCATGACCGACTTGCCGCTTGAACCCTTCTTCAGTGGACCCGGCCTGAATCGGGCCGATGCCCTCCGCGCGGACGAGGCAGCAATGCGAGCACTCGCAAATTCGCCCCACGCGCGACAGCTCAAATGGAGTGACGGGCTGCCTGTGTTGACGGCCGAGGGGCGGCTCGACTGGAGCGTGCCGTCCGATCGGGAACTGTTCCTGGGCTTCGCTGGCGAATCCCCGCGCTTCTCGGCAATCGAGCCGGTGAGCGCCGACGCACGTTCGGCATTCCCGCTGATGGCGCTGTTGCATTCGGACGACGCACCCCTGTTCGCCGCAGCGCTCAGCCTCGCGCGGTGGCATGGCCGCCATGGCTTCTGCGCGACCTGCGGCCATTCGACGGCGATCGTCAGGGGCGGCTGGTCGCGGCGATGCCCGGCTTGCACCGCCGAACACTTTCCCCGCGTCGATCCGGTGGTGATCATGCTCGCCGAGCACGACGGTCGTCTCCTGCTTGGAAGGCAGCCGCATTACCCGCCGGGGCGCTATTCGGCGCTCGCTGGCTTCGTCGAGGTCGGAGAAAATCTCGAGGCGGCGGTCGCTCGAGAGCTGTTCGAGGAAGCCGGCATCCGCGTGCGCAATGTCCGCTACGTCGCTAGCCAGCCGTGGCCGTTCCCGTCGTCGTTGATGTTCGGTTGTCATGCCGAGGCGGAGTGCGATGAGCTGACCATCGACATGACCGAGCTGGAGGACGCGCGCTGGTTCACACGCGACGAGGTTGCCTCAAGCCTTAGCGGCGCAGCGGAAGCCCCATTTCAGCCGCCGCCGAAAAGCGCCATTGCACGGACGCTGCTGGAGCGCTGGCTCGCGTCTTGATGTAGGCGAAACTCAACCGTAAGAGCGAGGCAAATTCTGTTCCTTTCTCTATCCTGAAAATCAACAGGGAAACTTCATGGACGACCGCTTCAACACGATTGCCGGCTGGATATTGTTTGCAGGCATTGTCGCGCTTGGGTCGTCGATTGTCGCCAGCGAGCTGTTCCATTCCGAGCGCCCGAAGACGATGGGTTATCCGATCGCGGGCGTGGCGCAGGAAGGCGAGGGCGGTGCTACGGCCGAGCAGCCGATCGAATTCTACCTGGCGAAGGCCGATATCACCAAGGGGCAGCAGGTCTTCAACAAGTGCATGGCCTGCCACAATGCCGACAAAGGGGGCGCCAACCAGCTGGGACCGAACCTCTGGGGTGTGATCGGCCTGCCCATCGCGGAAGACAGGAACGGCTTCGCATTCTCCGATGCGCTGAAGAAGATCGGCGGCAATTGGGATTGGGACAAGCTCAACAAATGGCTGACCAGCCCGAGAGCATTTGCACCGGGCACCAAGATGACTTTTGCCGGTCTCGGCGATCCGCAGGAGCGGGCCGACGTGATCGCGTTCCTGAATACGCACAGCGATTCGCCGCTGCCGCTGCCGAAGGCGCCCGCGCCGGCCGCCAATGGCGCCACGGGTTCGCAGGCGGCCGGCAATCCGCCGGGCAATGGCCCGAACAACGGTCCTCAGAAGGCGGGCAAGGAACCGGTCGTCACCGAACAGCAGACCGGCGCCAATCCCAAGAATATCGGGGGACCGGGCGCTCCCAAGGTCTCCGGCCCGGCGAGCGTCGCGACGAAGAAGCCTTAAAGCTTTACTCCGGCTCGCCCCGTTGCACCGGCGCGGGGTGCGGATGCTCTTCGTAGAAGCCGGTCACATAGTCCCAAGCTTCCTGCGCATCTTCTGACCAGTGGATGAGCTCCAGGTCGTGGGGGGCGATCACGCCTTCCTCGACCATCGCTTCGAAGTTCACCACGCGGTTCCAATAATCGCGGCCGAACAGCAGGATCGGCAGCGGCCGGACCTTCCCTGTCTGCACCAGCGTCAGCAACTCGAACATCTCGTCAAACGTGCCGTACCCGCCCGGAAACACCGCGACGGCCCGAGCACGCAACAGGAAGTGCATCTTTCTCAGCGCGAAATAGTGGAACTGAAAGCTCAGGTCGGGCGTGACGAAGCGGTTCGGCATCTGCTCGTGCGGAAGCACGATGTTGAGTCCGATCGACTCCCGTCCTTCCTCGAAGGCGCCGCGGTTCGCCGCTTCCATGATCGATGGACCTCCGCCCGAGCAAACGACGAAATTCTTCTTCCCCTCCTCGTCGCAGTCGCAAGTGCTCGCCAGCCGCGCCAGCTCGCGCGCGACCTCATAATAACGCGACTTGGCCTTGAGGCGCTCTGCGATCTTCTCCTGCTGCGGGTTGGTTGCCGCGGCGATCAGCGCATCGGCCATGTCCGGGGCCGGAATGCGTGCGGACCCATAGAAGACGAACGTTGAGCCGATGTTCGCTTCATTAAGCAGCAGCTCGGGCTTCAACAGCTCGAGCTGAAAACGGACGGGCCGCAGATCCTCGCGGAGCAGGAATTCCGTGTCCTGATAGGCGAGCTTGTAAGATGAGCTTTCGGTCTGCGGCACCGAAGGCACGTGCTGGGCGGAACGCGCTTCGACCTTCGACGATGGGAAAATGCGCTTTGGCGGCAGTGGTTGAGATGTCATTCGTGCCGACTAGCGGCAAAGATTCGCGTCGTCACCCTGCCGTGAGCGCGTCGTGCCTGGTGCGCCAAGTCACTCGGTCGGCCACCCCTCGAATACCGGAGCGCGGTTCAGCCGAACCAGGCGCTTCATTTCTCGTCCGCACGCGTCGAGATCGTCTTTGAGCATCTGAATTGCGAGATCGATCTCATCGTCATCGGCGCAAAAGCCGGTCAGATAGCGAGCGCGCGACAAAACCTTCGCGCCATGGATGCCATGTTCGACATGGAACTTGTCGAGAATGCCGGTCACGCCTGTTTACTCCCCCTTATTTTCTATACGTATAGCAGAATATTTATCAAACGAGATAGCGGTCACAGGCGTGACACTTGAAGGCGGCTGGCCAGGCGCCACTTCGATTTCATGATCGACATCCGCAAATTCGAAAGCCTCGGCCACGCGGACCACGGCTGGCTCGATGCCCACCACCACTTTTCCTTCGCGAACTATCATGACCCTGCACGCATGGGCTGGGGCCGGATTCGCGTCTGGAACGACGACACGATCGGTCCGCAGAGCGGGTTTCCGCCGCACCCCCACCGCGACATGGAGATCGTGACCTATGTCCGAACCGGGGCCGTTACGCACCAGGATTCGATGGGCAACAAGGGCCGCACCGAAGCCGGCGATGTGCAGGTGATGAGCGCCGGGACGGGAGTTGTCCACGCGGAGTATAATCTCGAGGACGAAGCGACGACCCTGTTCCAGATCTGGATCGAGACGGACAAGCCGCATGCCCCGCCGAGCTGGGGAGCGAAGCCGTTCCCGAAGGACACGCGCGAAAGCGCGTTCCAGCTTCTCGCCAGCGGCGACTCCGAAGACGGCGCGCTGTCCATCAATGCCGACGCCAGGGTGCTTGGAGCGACAATGAAGGCGGGCGATTCGATCACGGTCGATGCCGATCCCGGCCGCCACCTCTACCTCGTCCCCAGCGGTCGGGTACGCGTGAATGGTATCGAAGCGAATCCGCGTGATGGCGTTGCGATCACTGGAGAATCGCGCATCGACATCGAAGCCAAGGACGACAGCGAGCTGGTGCTGGTCGACGCGCGTTAGGCGCTCGGCAGCAAGATTTCGCCGCCGTTCATAGAGCATCTGCTTGAATCTGCTGGAAGCGGCGGGCATGGCCTGTCTGCGCCGCGCGGGAGAGCGACCGGCGAACCCCAGGCGACTTGAGCGGGAACGATGAGGGCGAATTTGCGCTACGGAAGACTGTTGCTGACAGGCTGGAGCGCCTTTCTGGCGACGCCGGCGCTCGCACAGGCCACACCTCCGGCCGCAACGACGAACCAATCCGCGCCACAAACCAATACTCCGGCGACAGACGCGATCGGCCCGCGCGAGCTCCAGAACTTCAGCTTGCCGGGGACCGTCACTCGTCCAGTTCAGCAGCCGCCTCCGGCTTCATCAGCGCCGCAGACGCAAGTATCTGAACCGACCGCGGCGCCTGCGCCGAGGAAGGCCATCAAGATCGAGCCGGTCCGGCAGGCTCCCGCCAAGGTGGCAATTTCCGCGGCTCCGATTGAAAAGCCAGCTCCGAAGCCCGCGCCGTCCACCGGTCCCGCCAGCCCAGCCGCACAGCTGCCGGCGCCACAGGCGGCAAATGCTGCTCCGGCTGCCGCAAATCCGGGAGCGCCCCCTGTGACGCTTGCCCCGGAGCACGGCTTTTCGATCCTGCCGTGGCTGATTGCGGCCCTCGTGCTTGCCGGTGGGACGCTGTTCCTGTTGTGGCGGCGGCGCCCGCGGGAGAGCCTCGCAAACGGCCCGGAGTTCGACCTGCTCGCGGCTCCTGAGCCACGGCCCCAACCTCAACCCGCGCCGTCGCCGGTGCGCTGGTTGCCCCCGTCCAGTGCTGCACCGGAGCCCGCCCCAGCGCCCAAGACGTCCCAGGGTCCCCGCGGTATCGTCGCCTCGCGGCTGAGGCCGTCGCTGGAAATCGGGGTGCGCCCGCTGCGCTGCCTGGTCGAGGACAGCCAGGTGACGATCGAGTTCGAGCTGGACCTGTTCAACAGCGGGACGGCACCGGCGCGAGCGGTGTTCGCCGAAGCGAGCCTGCTCAATGCGAGCGCAACCCAGGACCAGGAGCTGGCGGCATTTTTCTCACGGCCGGCCGGTGCGGGCGAGCGGCTCGAGCTCATTCCTCCCATGAGAAGCGTCACAATGACCAATCGCGTGGTCGCGCCGCGCACGTCGATTCAGGAATATGAGCTTGGCGGCCATAAGACGTTCGTTCCGGTGATCGCCTTCAATGCGCTCTACGAATGGAGCGGCGGCGAAGGGCAGACGTCGGCCGCCTATCTGGTTGGCCGCGAAGCGACCGGCGACAAGCTCGGCCCGCTGCGGCTCGATCTCGGCCGCCGCGAATATCGCGGACTCGCCGACCGGCTGCTGCCGATCGGCGTCCGTCGCTAGTCTCTACTCCGCCGCGGCGAGAGTCGGCGTTTCCGACCTTCCGAGTGCGAGGCGGATGAGCTGCGTCAGGAACATCAGCACGCCGAGCAGCCACAGGATCGACGAGAAGATCGCAAGTCCCGGCGAGTTCCGAAGGACCGCGAACCCGATCCCGATCGGTAGAAGCACGGAGGCGGTTGCCGACACGATGAAGTGATACCTGGCGAGGTGCGTCGCCGCGAGTTGCGGATAGGCGCGATAGGTCAGGCCGAAGAGGGCGAGCGATGCCCAGCCGGCGAGATTGAGATGGGCATGGACCGGCACGAGCTGGAAGTCCTCGCGGGCGCCCATCACGATTCCGAGCGTAGCGCCGCAGACCAGCAGTACGGTTGCGAGCAACAGGAAATAGACATCGACTCGTTTCATCGGTTCCCCTCCTAATCGAGGAGCGGAACTTGGCACTCGCCGATGCTTCAACTCAAGCTAATTCGCATCAATTCTTGTCAAAGAACTGCCGAATTATAGCTGTGCCAGGCGAGAACGGCCGCCGCTCCGCGGTACGGTCGCCAGGCCTCCGCAAGCTCACGAAGCTGCTTTTCGGTCGGCTTGTCGGGAAGCCCCATCAGGCGTCCGAGTTCGACCATCACCGCCAGGTCTCCGGCAGGAAAGACGTCCGCGCGTCCTTCAGCGAAGAGAAGGTAGATTTCCGCCGACCAGCGTCCGATGCCCTTGATCTTCGTGAGAAGCGCGATCGCTTCTTCATCGTCCTCCGGCAGGTTGTCTAAATCGAGCTCGCCCGATGTGACAAGCTCCGCCAGGCTGCGGATATACCCCGCCTTCTGGCGAGACATTCCGGCGGCGCGCATTTCCTCGTCGGTTGCGGCGAGGAGAAGCATGAGATCCGGGGGCGAGCCATAAGCCCCCTCGAGCTTGGACCACATCGATCGCGCGGCGGCGACGCTGACCTGCTGCCCGACGATTGTCCGAAGCAAAGTGTGTGCGCCCGGCTGGCTGTTGCGAGGCGGCGGGACGCCGTGCTTTTCGACCACGCGGGCAAACGCCGGTTCGCGATTGGCGAGCGCCTCGACGTGGCTCTTGATGCTGTTGGTGGTTCTAACCATGAGTCATCGCCGCATATAAGGCGATCGCGGCTGCGTTCGAGACATTGAGGCTTTCCACCGCCTCGGTGATCGGCAGCCGCGCCAGCGAATCGCAATGCTCCCGGGTATTCGGTCTCAATCCGGGTCCCTCCGCTCCGAGCACCAGTGCGACCCGCGCGGAACCGAGCGCGTCCTTCAATTCAAGCTCGGCGTCTCCGGTCAGGCCGATGCGCCAGAAGCCGGCCTCACCGATCTCTTCGAGAGCGCGGGCGAGGTTGACGACACGCGCCCAGGGAACGCGTTCGAGAGCGCCTGATGCGGCCTTGGCCAGCGCTCCGCTTTCGGGCGGCGAGTGACGGTCCTGAGTGACGATTCCGACAGCCCCGAATGCGGCGGCCGAGCGTAGAATCGCGCCGACATTATGAGGGTCAGTCACCTGGTCGAGCACGAGCAGGGTGGCCCGTTCGGGAGCGTCGTGCAGCAATCCGCCGAGCCAGACATCCTCGAGCGGCTCGACCTCGATCACCACGCCCTGGTGCGGTGCGTCGGCGGGGACGAGGCGCGCGAGATCGGCGGCTTCGGCGAGCGTGATCGCGACCGCTTTCGGAAATCGCATGAAGGCTGCCGCGTCGCGAGTCGCCCATGCGCGCAGCACTCTGCGATCTGGATTATCGAGCGCAGCGGCGACCGCATGCCTGCCCCACAGGCGGGGCCGGTTGGGAGTCCCGTGGCTTTGATGCGATTTCTTCCGCCGCGACATGCGGCTTCAATGGAGATGCCGTTTGTCCGGCGCAACCGCCTCCGCGAGTCTCGCAGCCTAAGCGGCGCCCGTGTCCTGCGACATGCGGGCCCGCCGGTGCTGCCGCCACGCCCCAACGAACAGGATGAAGAGGATCGGATAGCTCCAGACCCGCTCGGCGATCGCATATGCCCACGGCGGCAGCTTTGCGGCCGCCCTCAACACATGCGCCATGCTGTCGACCAGCTGAAGACCGGCGATCCAGAGCGGCCAGAACCGGTCGGAAACGAGAGCGATCGCGACGACCGCGACGAGGACCGCGGAATCGACGATGACCTCGCCCGTGTTGATTACGCTGTAACCTGCCCAGAGCGAGAGGTGCGCCAGGACTGAAAAGAGCGTCGCGGCGAGGAATACAACGGCCGCGATTCGCTCATATTTGCGTCCGCGCCACAACGCGTAGCCGCAGGACAGGAGCAGAATCGCCCAGAAGATGACGTAGCTCGGCATGAGTGACGACCGGACCACATTGGTGCGGTCCGGTCAAAGCTCCGTTGCGGCTATGCGACAATCCGGAGATCAGCGAAGCCCGACGCAGGCGGACAATCGCCGTCGCCATCGCCCCAGGCGACGGTGCGCAGGCCCGGAACGAACTGCTTGGCTTCGGCAAGAGCGGCGTGGCAGCCGCCGATGTTGCCGCGGGCCGCGACCAGATTGTTTGTCGTTGCCGAAAGCTGGTTGAATGCCGTCTGGATCCGAACATGGGCGATGCCGGTCACGCCGACCGCACGGACCAGGCGTAACTGCAGCTCCGCAAGTTCACCGAGAGCGGTATCGATGGTGTCTTCGACGGCTCGAACCTGGGTTGCGACTTCAAAGGCGGCTTCTTCGATCATTTGTTTGCGCATGACTGCTCCTTCCCCGGCGCTCCACGCCAGAGTGGCTGTCGGTCTGATCTGAGTCGGAAGCTGTTAGCTCTTGAGAAGCCTGGCGACGCTTTCCAGCCCGGCGAGATACATGCCCGCCGAGAAGGCCGAACCGATCGCGATTGCCGCGATCCAGAACAGCCGCTGGCCGACACTCATCTCATTCCGGGGGTTACTCCTGGTTGCGAACGGCGGTTGCAGGGAAGGCCAGAACGATGCGGGCCTCTGCTCGGTAAGGAAACCAGCTCCTCCAGCCTCCCCTGCGCGGTCAGCGTGCCGAATCTGATGACTGACCGCGGCCTCTGGTTCGGCGCTGCGGGGGCTGGGCTCAATGTGCGGCGATTGATGTATCAATCGCTGATATGCCTCTTTGTAGCGGGAGACGACGCGGGCTGCCTGCGTGCGCCGCTCGACGCCGAGGATTTGCAGCGCCTGCCGGATGCGCTGGTCGACTGTATGCGGAGAGATGTTGAGCTCGGCGGCGATCTCCTTCGAGCTGAGGTGCTGGTCGACGAGGAGGAGACAATCGAGCTGGCCCTGGCTCAGCCGGGCAATACGTTCCGCCATCGGGTCCGGCGAGCCCGAATCATTCTCCTGATCAGGCACGAGCTGCGCCCTCTCCGATCCATCAAATGCAAATCCCACCCCGCTCAACTTGCGGTACTCCCGAGCCGAGTTCATCCAGCTACTTATGACATGTCTGCAGCTTTAGCCAGTTTTCGGCTGAATTCACGCCATTCTGGATGTTAACCTTGGATAAGATGCGAATCTTCGCAAGCTTTAATGCAGTTGGGTCCGATTTGGCGGGAGATTTTTCTTGCTGCTCTTGCCGATCCGTTTCGGTTGTCGAGCAGCGCGAAACAAGATTGGTGGAGAGGG
>JBQCCG010000046.1:0-3211 GCA_051962455.1 Sphingomicrobium sp.
TTCACGACCGCAGGCGAGGTTTTCTTGACCAGCGGAGCAAGGCTGTCGTCCGCCGGACCGGCGAGCACGCGCGGCTGCGCCGACTGATCGGCGCCGACCGGAAGCATGCGGGCGACGATGCCACCGACCGCGGCCGCGATCAGCAGGAAGACGAGCAGCAATAGGACAGGGATTCTTGGGGCGCCGGTACGCGGTTCGGCCATCTCTTTTTATTATCCTTCGACGATTTCACCCTCGGGAGCGCCGCGCCCGAGCTTGTCGGGCAGCCGCTCGCCTGCCGGGGTGAACGCGAGGCTCACCGAATTGATGCAATAGCGTTCGCCGGTCGGCGGCGGTCCGTCGGGGAAGACGTGTCCCTGGTGAGCGCCGCAGCGCGCGCAAACAATCTCGTTCCTCACCATTCCATAGCTCGTGTCGCGGATCATCTTCAGGTGATCTTCGGCAAACGGCCGGGTAAAGCTCGGCCAACCGGTGCCGCTTTCGAACTTGGTGCCGCCGTGGAACAGCGGGAGCCCGCAGAGGCGGCAGGTGAACACGCCCGGCCGCTTCTCGTTGAGAAACACGCCGCAGAATGGCGCCTCGGTCCCATGCTCGAGAAGAACATGCTTCTCCTCCTCGGAGAGATCGGCCACGAGTGACTGGAACTGTTCCTCACTTGGGGGAGTAAGATCGAAGGTGGCGGTGTCGGCGGCGAGATCCTGGGTCATGGTCGGGTCCTTTGCGGCTGCGGTGGCCCTTATCACGACCGCGGCGGCCGCGCAGCCAGTCCAAACCCAGGAGCAGGCGCTTGCCGAGGATGCTGCGCAATATGCCGCGCAGTTCGGCGTTTCGGTCGACGAGGGTTTGCGGCGGCTGAAAGCGCAGCAGGACAGCGTTGCCGCCACGGACGCGATTGCCCGCGAATTCGCCGGTCGGCTCGCCGGGATGTCGATCGAACATGCGCCAGAGTATCGGATCATCGTGCTCCTGACCGGCGACGAGCCCGTCCCGGACCGGAGCGCGGCAGGCGTGCCGATCGTCTTCCGCACCGGCGCGAAGGCGACCCATGCCGAGGCCGTCGCCGCGATGCGGAAGCATCTGATCGATTTGCGCGCCGACCTGCCGGGCGCGCGTGGCGCCGGCTACGACCAGCGCACCGGCGAAGTGGTGCTGCTCGTGACCCCGGAGGATGCTCAGCGGTTCGGTGTGGATGTGATCCGCCGCCGGGCCGAGCAGGTCGGCGGCGTCCCGGTTCGAGTGGTCATCAACGATCTCAACGAATCGAACATGAGCGTCGTCGGCGGCGGCCGGGTGGAAGGCACGAGCAGCATCACTGGCAGGCGCAATCTCTGCACCACGGCGTTCGTGGTCACCAACGGCGAGACGAACGCGATCGCCACCGCCGCCCACTGCCCGGACCAGCTCACCTATGTCGATCGCGACGGAAGCACGGTTAGCCTGCCGATGATCGGATCATGGGGCGCCGGCTACCAGGACGTCCAGATCAACGGCAGCCCGGATTCGCCCTACCCCCTATTTTATTCAAACCGCGGCGCGGGCACGCTTCGGCGGGTGGTCACCTGGCGCAACGTCGCGAGCACCCGGGCTGGCGACTTCGTCTGCCATTATGGCGAAAGCTCGGGCTACAGCTGCGCGGTCGTCGAGCTGACCGACTATGCACCGCCCGGGGATCTGTGCGGCGGCCCGTGCTCGCCCACGTGGGTGACGGTAAAAGGGCCAAGCTGCATTCCCGGCGACAGCGGCGGGCCGGTGTTCAGCGGCGAAGTCGCGTTCGGGATCGCGAAAGGAATCAACCGCGCCTCGGGCGGCCAGTGTCTCTTCTATTACTACATGTCGACGGATTACCTGCCGGCCCCGTGGCGCTTGCTGGTGAGCTCGGACGCTAGGCCGCCAAATCGCCCCTGATCTGATCGCTGCCGGGCACCGGCTCGGCGGCGTCATTGCCGATCTTCACGATCCGATTGCTCTCGTCGACGTGAACCACCCGCGGCGCAAGCGCCCTCGCTTCCGCGTCGTCGAGGACCGCGTAGCTCATGATGATCACGAGGTCGCCCGGATGGACGAGATGAGCTGCAGCGCCGTTGATCCCGATGATTCCGCTGCCGCGCGGGCCGGGGATGACATAAGTCTCGATCCTCGCGCCGTTTGTGATGTCGACGATCGCCACCTGCTCGCCCTCGAGCAGGTCGGCCGCTTCCATCAGCGCGGCATCGAGCGTGACCGACCCGACATAATCGAGGTCGGCCTGAGTCACCGTCGCTCGGTGAATCTTCGACTTCATCATGATCCGCATCACTGCAGTTCGTCTCCCGTGGGCGGCGGCTCGTACTAAATTTGCATCCGCTCGTCGAATATCAATGTTGCGCTGCAATATCGCACTTGCAGCACATGGCGCAAATTCCCAACTGTCGGCTCGCGAACTTGGTGCGGGTTGCCAATCGGGCGCCTTGCGCCACGCTTAAGGCATTGAAGAGCCAGTATTTTAGAATTTGGCACGGCTCTTGCTCTGTCGTCAGCGAAGATTTCGCCAAGGAGTTCAATAATGTCCGCGCAGGAAAATCAGGTCGCCCTTCCGCTTCGGTCGCACACGATTTTAGGCGTGTGCGAAGCGGTTGGAGAGGATTTCGGCTTCAGCCCGGTGCTCCTGCGCGTCCCCTTCGCCGCGACCGTGCTCTACAGCCCGATGCTGGCGATCGCGGCCTATTTCGCGCTCGGAGCGGTGGTGCTCGCCTCGCGCCTCCTGTTCCCGAAGCCGAAGTTCGATACCGTTGCCGTGAAGCAGGCGGAGGCGGAGAACGACCAGGCAGATTACGCGGAAGCGGCCTAACAGCTGATCATTCGCACGTTGGCGAATGGTGGTCAGTAATCGGCGCGGGCCTCGGCTCTCGCTTCGAGCAGATCGAACAAAGCGCGATGCTGGAGCAGCAACTGCTCGCCGCCGAAGGCAAGTGCGCGTTGGCTGGCCGGAGAATCGGCGCCGCGGCCGATGACTGCGACGACGGACGCTTCGTCCGGAAGCGATGGAGCAGGCGCTTCGGTGCCGACCCGCGCAGCGGCGCGATCGAGCGTTCGCCGGATCGGCCACCAATCGCCGACAAGCGCCGTCGCGGCGCCAAGTGCGCAGCCGCCGCGCTCCGACATCGCCAGCGTCTCCAGCGCATGACGCGCGGCGACGAGGCTGGCCTCGGTCTCGGCAGCGCCCGGAGTGCTC
>JBQCCG010000047.1:0-3514 GCA_051962455.1 Sphingomicrobium sp.
GATCATCGGACTGGTCTTCTTCGTCGGCGCCGTCTGGTTCGCGATCCGGCGCGAGATCCCGAAGGGTTATTCCTGGCGGCTAGTCGCCTTGTTCATCCTCGGCGGACTGCAGGGCGCGGTCGGATGGTTCATGGTCATGTCGGGGCTCGAGGGACGCACGGAGGTGAGCCCTTATCGCCTTTCTGCCCATCTCCTGTTCGCTTTATTCCTCATGAGCGCCCTTATCTGGACCGCGCTCGATCTCCGGGTCCTGTCCCGCCAACCGGACGCACGGCCAGCACGGCTGACGGGATGGGGCATTTTCGCGCTCGCGATCCTGTTCATCCAGCTGATGCTCGGCGCGTGGGTCGCCGGATTCCGCGCCGGCTATGTCTCGAACACCTGGCCCGCGATGGGCGGCCATTTCGTTCCGGAGGGTATCGATTGGTCCCGCGGCGTCATCTACGCGATGACTCACGACCTCTATCTGCTCCATTTCATGCATCGCTGGTGGGCATGGGTCGTGGTCGCGGTGCTGGTGCTGTTCGCCAGGCAGGTCAGAAAGGTCGAAGGGGCGCGTCCCGCCTCGATCGCGATCCATTCCGCGTTCGGTACCCAGGTGATCCTCGGCGTCCTGACGGTGCTGTCGGGCATCGCCATCTGGCTCGCGGTGCTTCACCAGGCGACCGGCGCTTTACTTCTCGCCTCCACCGTATGGTGCGCCCATGAACTCGGACGAGCACGGTCATGAGCGTCATCTCGGTGTACGCCGTCTTCGCATCCGCGGACGAAGCCGAGCGGATCGGCAAGCTGGTCGTCGAGGAGCGGCTCGCCGCCTGCGTGAACATCCTGGGGAACGTCCGCTCCATTTATCGCTGGAAAGCTGAAGTCGAGACAGCGAACGAAATCGCCGCCATCTTCAAAACCACCGAGGAGCAGGCGGGTGCGCTGATCACCCGGATCGCGGGGCTGCACAGCTATGACGTGCCGTGCATCACCAGCTGGCCGATCGACAAGATTCTCGGTTTCTACGCCGACTGGGTTGAGGACAACGTTCGATAGCGAGCCAGAAAAACTGTTCTTTTTCAGCGACAAAGACGGATTCCGGTAACCTAGGATAATTACGGCGCCCCGCCGGACCTGTTAGGCAGCCGGACTTCATTTCCGGGGGTCGCATTGCCATCCTATCGACTGTACCGGCTCGACAGAGCCGGAAAGATCATCAGTGCCGACTGGCTCGACGCCGAAGCGGACGCGGAAGCCCTTCGCCAGGCACACGACCGCATGGACGGCGCACCGTTCGAGCTGTGGGACCGCAAACGACTGATTAGCAGCTCGCGCGAATCTCCTCTCGGGGACCCGTCGCCCGAACTAGCCTAGCGATCGCGCTATCTGCCGTTCGCCTTGCCGAACTTGTAGGGCACCTCATCGAGCTTGCGGCGCAGTTCCTCGATGGTCGCGCTTTCCTTCTCACCGCCCGAATATCTGGACTCGAGCTCGGCTTCCTCGGGCGTCTGCTCGCGGAAATAGGTGATCGTCAGCCGCCGCCCGAAAATCTCGTCCCCGCGGATCTTGAGCTCGGCCTGGTGATCGTCAGGGAGATTGTCGCGGATCGTCTCCAGATAGCGGATGAGGTCATCGAGCGAGGTGTATTCGCTGATGTCGATGAAATCCTTGACGCGTCTCGGCACGATTGGCGCTCTCCGGCGGATGGGACTGGGCGCGACGAACCTGCGCCGATTCGACGCCGCACAAGCCGCGAACGAGTCAACGCCGATCCGGGTTCAATTTGTCCAGCCGAGAGCGGCGGCTCGCACCGCCGCCGCGTTCAAGTGCGGTTGACGTGCGGCGCCGGCGGCGTCGCGGCGGCCCCGCAATCGCCCGTCACGCTCGAGGTCACCCTCGGCGCCTTGCCCGGTCCGTCGGACACGGCTTCGGTGGTCCGGGTGCAGGTCCGTCCGCCGTTGCTGTACGAGACGATCGTCGTGCTGGTCGCTCCCGCCGGCATGTCGCCGTAAGAGGCGATATATTTGCTCGCCAGACCAGCTGGGGGCTGATGCGACATCGCTTGCGCCTGGCGCATCATCGCCTCGGATTCCCGGTTCATCTGCTCGATCATCCGGTCGAACCCGGCGAACGACGGCATGGCCATCGGAGTCCAGCCGAAGGCGGCGAACGTCCCGGGCTGAATGGTCACCTTGGGCGCGACATCGCCGACATATTCGACGTGTGCGACTGAGCCGTCGGGCAGCGAAATGTTCATCACATGGCTCTTGCCGGTTGCAGCAACGGCGGTTCCGGCGATGGCGAGGGCGGCGATACCGGCGAGTGCGGTCACGCGAAACTTGCTCACGAAAGGTCCTTTCGAAAAAGGCATGCGTCGCGAGCGCAACTTATCGCCGGTTGCTGAACGGCTGATTACTCGACTAGGGCTCGGCGCCGTCCTCGCCAGGAATTGATTCTAGATAACTCCGAGCAGCCAAAGGATGAGAATCAGGACCAATAGTCCGCCAAGACCGATATACATGACACGCTCCTCTGTTTGGTTTTGGAGTCAAACGGCGGGCCTTGTTGCAGCGTTCCACTCGTTACGGAGGCGGCAGGGTCGCTCTTGCGGTATCATTTTACCCGTCAGCAACAGCCCGGATTTGCTTGACTTTTGGGCTGTTGCCCGCAAATAGCGCGTCTCACGGCGGCGCGCCGAAGCGCCGCGCTCAAGCATTTCAACGAAAGGATCAACGCCATGAAGGCGCTGATGAAGATGACCAAGTCGGCCAAGCCGGCCGAGGTCGAGAAGAAATGGCACCTGATCGATGCCGACGGCCTCGTCGTGGGCCGGCTCGCGACGATCGTCGCCAATATCCTCCGCGGCAAGCACAAGCCGAGCTACACGCCGCATGTCGATTGCGGCGATCATGTCGTGATCATCAACGCCGACAAGGTCCGCTTCACCGGCCGCAAGCTCGCGCAGAAGGTCTATTACAAGCACACCGGCTTTCCCGGCGGAATCAAGGAGATCACCGCGGGCAAGGTGCTTGAGGGGCGCTTCCCCGAGCGCGTGCTGGAAAAGGCTGTCGAGCGGATGATCCCGCGGGGGCCGCTCGGCCGCGACCAGATGCGCGCGCTGCATCTCTACAACGGCACCGAGCATCCGCACGGCGGCCAGAACCCGCAAGTCCTCGACGTCGCGTCGATGAACCGCAAGAACAAGGTGGGCGCATAACATGGCCGACAAGAAGTCCCTTTCCGATCTCGCCGAGCTGACCAGCGAGCAAGCCGCGGCTCCTGCAACAGAAGCTCCGGCTGAAGAGGCTGCCGCTCCCGTGGAAGCCGCCCCTCCGCCAGTCGAGGCGGCGCCGCTCCGCGAGCAGCAGCTCGACAAGTACGGCCGCGCCTATGCGACGGGCCGCCGCAAGGATGCGATCGCGCGCGTCTGGCTGAAGCCGGGCTCGGGCAAGATCGTCATCAACGGCCGCGAGCAGGAAGTCTATTTCGCGCGTCCGACGCTGCGCCTTGTGATCAATCAGCCGTTCGG
>JBQCCG010000048.1:0-7358 GCA_051962455.1 Sphingomicrobium sp.
CATGGGCCTCGCCTGAATGTTTGCCGGACTGCCGCCCCTATGGTGATGCCGTTCGAGCGGGGCAAGTCTTAGAACTCTGTTTACCTTGTTCGCCGAAAATGGGCACGAGCCGGTCAGTTCTTCACCGGCGCTTGGAGGAAAGTACATGGTCGCCGGTATTGCGATTGCCATGTTCATTGCGCTGGTCGGCTGGGGCGGCAAATATTTCGGCTGGAGCGATCCGGACGGCAAGGTGCAGCTCGCGCTGGTCACCGCCTTCATCCTCGGCATCATCGGCGGGTTCAAGTCGCGCGATTAATAACCGCTGAGCTGCGCGACCCGCTCGCGATGGTAATAGACGTCGCCGAATAGCTCGCCGAGCACCGCCTCCCGCTTCATGAACAGGCCGATGTCATGCTCGTCGGTCATGCCGATGCCGCCGTGCATCTGCACGCCCTCGCGGACGGCTAGCGAAGCGACATCCGCCGCCTTGGCCTTGGCGACCGAGACGTAGAGTTCGGCCTGCGGGTTGCCGCCGTCGAGCAGCTGGGCAGCCTTGAAAGACGCGGCTCGGGCGATCTCGATCTCTGAATAGAGATGCGCGGCGCGGTGCTGGAGTGCCTGGAACTCGCCGATAAACTTTCCGAACTGCTTGCGCTGCTTGAGATAGTCGAGGGTCAGGGCCGAGGCGCCCGAGGCAACGCCGATCAGCTCGGCGGCCGCGCCCGCCCGGCCCGCGTCGAGCGCGCGCGACAAAGGCGCCCAACCGTTGTCCACCTCGCCGATCACCGCGTCCGCGTCGAGCTCAACGCCGTCGACCCTAAGCCGCGCCGCTTTCGAACTGTCGACCAGCGCGACATTGTCGACACCCAGCCCCGCAGCGTCGTTCGGCACCGCGAACAGTGTTAGTCCCTCCCGCTCGCCCGGCGATCCGCCCGTCCGCGCCACGGTAACGATCATGTCCGCCGAGCCGCCCTGCACGACGAACTGCTTGGCGCCGTTGAGGACGAATCCGTTGCCCTGGCGCCTGGCTTCGAGCGCGGTCTGCTCGGGCGCGTGGCGCGGCCCTTCGTCGACCGCGAGCGCCAGCACCGCCTCGCCGGAGAGGATGCCGGGGTACCAGCGGTCGGCGTGCTGAGTGCCCTCGATCGCTCGAGTGGCCACCACCGCGGTCTGCAGGAAGGGTGACGGCGTCAGGTTCCGGCCGATCTCCTCCAGCACCAGCGCCGCTTCGGTCGCTCCGAGTCCGATTCCGTCGTGGCTCTCGGGGATGCAGATTCCGTTGAGGCCGAGCTCGGCGAACTGCTTCCACAAGCCATGGCCGAATCCGTCCTTGCAGCCGATGTCGCGCCAGTGCCGAAGCTGCTTGGCGATGCTGCCCTCGTCGGCGAGGAAGCTCGCCGCCGTCTCCTGAAGCATCTTCTGGTCATCGGTTAATATCGCCATTCCACCTTCAATTCCGTTCGTGTCGAGCGAAGTCGAGACACGCACTGCCGACGCCCCTCGACTTCGCTCGGGGCGAACGGGGTTGGGTTCAAGTTCCCGGCAGCCCGAGAATGTGCTTGGCGACGATGTTGAGCTGGATCTCGCTCGTTCCGCCCTCGATGGAATTGCCTTTCGACCGCAGCCAGGTCCGCGCGGTGGCACCCTGACGCGAGCGCTCGCTGTCCCACTCGAGCGCCTCGCTTCCGCCCGCCGCCATCGCCAGCGCATTGCGGCGCTTGTTGAGCTCGGTTCCGGCATATTTCATCATCGACGGGCTCGCCGGGTGCGCCTCGCCCGCCTTCCACATCGCGGCGAAGCGCTCGCTCATCGCCGCGAAAGCGAGGGCGTCGACATCGAAGGCTGCGATTTCGGCGCGGAGGAGGGGATCGGTCGGCCTCACGATCGGACCGAGTGCCACGCCCGACGCGCCGCTGCCGAGGCCCATGCCGGCGATCATCTCCCGTTCGTGACCGAGCAGATATTTGGCGACATCCCAGCCCCTGTTCACCTCGCCGACGATCTGGTCCTTTGGCACCTTCACGTCGTCGAAGAATGTCTCGCAGAAGGGCGAGGAGCCGCTGATCAGCCGGATCGGTTTGGTCGAGACGCCCGGCGTTTCCATATCAAATAACAGGAAGCTGATGCCGCCTTGCTTGGAATCGCTCGATGTGCGCACCAGGCAGAATATCCAATCTGCCTTGTCGGCGTAGCTGGTCCACACCTTTTGGCCATTGACCAGCCAGTGATCGCCCCCAATTGGATCAGAAACTGCCTCGGCTTTGGTCTGAAGGCCGGCGAGATCGGATCCGGCGCCCGGCTCCGAATAGCCCTGGCACCAGCGGATTTCGCCGCGCGCGATCTGCGGGAGGTAATGCTTCTTCTGCTCCTCGGTCCCGAACTTCAGCAGCGCCGGCCCGAGCATCGAGATTCCGAAGCTGGTCAGGGGCGGCCTTGCGCCGACCCGCTGCATCTCTTCCTTCAGCACCCGCGCTTCGCCGGCAGTGAGCCCGCCGCCGCCATATTCCTTCGGCCAGTCGGGAACCGTCCAGCCGCGCTCCGCCATCTCTTCGAGCCAGCGCTGTTGCGCGTCCGACTGGAAGATCCAGTTGCGCCCGCCCCAGCAGAGGTCGGCCTCGGAGCGGATCGGCTTGCGCATTTCGGCCGGGCAATGGGCTTGGAGCCACGCGCGAGTTTCGGATCGGAAGGCGTCGAGGTCTGTCATCATTTGCGCTCCCTTCGACTGGCTCGGAATGGGCTTAAAGTCACTAAAGTCACGGAGCGCGGCGCATTTTTCACGACCTTAGCGCGCGTCGAGATCAGTTGATGAGAACGGGGCTTGCTGCTGCGCCATGTCGCCAGCCAAGCACGAAATCTCGGTTGTAGGACAGCGAAATCGATGTCGGCCCCGTTTCGTCATTCCCGCGAAAGCGGGAACCTAGCAAAACCAAAATGCCGGCAGCAGCCGGCAAGCTGTTAGAGCAGCTTTTCATCAAATGCTGGGTTCCCGCTTTCGCGGGAATGACGAGTTAGAACTCGAACGCGTTCCGATCAGGCCTGTTGGGTCGCAAAACCTGCCTCGGCGGCATCCTTGAACCCGCCGAGATTAAACACCTTTCGATAGCCCATGTCGCGGAGCGCCTTCCCCGACAGGGCCGAACGTCCTCCCGACGCGCAATACAGAATCACCGGCCGGTCGCGGCGGAACTCATGGTTGTGATAAGGGCTGCCCTCGTCGGCGCGGAACTCCAGCATGCCGCGCGAGACGTGCAGCGAATCCTTCAATTTTCCAGTCTGGGCGAGCTCGGGCGAGTCACGCACATCCACCAGCAGCGCGTTCTCTTCAGCGATCAAGCGGGTGGCCTCCTCGACGCTGATCTTCGGAACCGCGTCATTTGCCGACGCGAGCATCTCCTTCACTGTGACCATCTTGAGTTCCCCTGTTGGATTGCCGAGCTCCCGTAGAGCATCTCATCCACGCCGCCAAACTTCGACTGACGCGCCGCGTCTCACCCCGGCAGGTTGAGCTCGATATCGCCGCCGGCCTTGTTCGGCTCGACGAAGCCGCGGATGATCTGCGTCAGCCCGTCGATCCCGAACAGCTGGTAAAGCGCATAAAGGCCGTTCGACAGGGGGCCTTCGAAGATGAAGCTGAAGCGGTCCATTCCGCAATTCTTCATCACGAGATCGCCGCCGCCGAAGCGGAAGATGACGTTCGTGAACGTGCAATTCTCATAGCTGTTGCCGTCGAGCCGCACGTCGACGTTCTCGAAGACCTGATCTTTATAGTCCACGCTCGCTCCTAACCTCCGCAACAATCGCGCGGCGCTAGGCGATTGGCGGCGCGATGTCATCTCAGCTCAACCAGATTCCGACCAGCGCAGCCACAACAACCAGCAGCAGCAAGCCATTGATCGGCACCAGCAGCGCTTTCGGAATCGGACGGATATCCGGGTGCGTCAGATGCTCGACGCCCGTGAGCTCGCGCCAGACCGCGGCAATCAGGCAGAATCCGGCGAAGGCGACCAGGATCGTGCCGCCGATCTTGCCGACGATTTCCGGAAGCACCCCCTTGGTCAGCGCCTTGGCGCCGATCCCGGTGGCGAGGGCGGCGAGTGCAGTGCGGATCCACGCCGCATAGGTTCGCTCGGCCGCGAGCAACGTGCGATCGGCGGAGAGCACCGTCCGCCGGTCGGCGCCTTCGGCCAGGGCGGCGCTGCTCTGCTCGAGCCCGCGGACTCCGCGTTTTATGTCCCGCGTTTCCCTGTGGAACTCGTCTCTCGCCAGCGGTTGCTCGTCCATTTCGCGCTCCTCAGTTGGCCGCGACGCATCAGCCGCTGCCCGGTTCCGGCGCCACTTGCAAGGCTGTCAGCAGCGGCTTAGCGCCACGGTTCGGAGACCTGCCATGGAAGATGTGATGGACAAGCCGACGACCAGCCCGATCTCGACCCGAAAACACGGCGACGTGCTGATCGTCCTGTCTAACAACCCGCCGGTGAATGCGCTGTCGACGCCGGTCCGTCAGGGTCTGGTCGATGCGATCGCCCAAGCCGAAGCCGACGACGGTGTGCACGCGGTGATCATCGCCTGCGAAGGCCAGACCTTCTTCGCCGGGGCGGACATCACCGAGTTCGGCAAGCCGCCGCAGCAGCCCTGGCTTCCGATCGTCGTCGACGCGATCGAGAATTGCTCGAAGCCGGTGGTGGCGGCGATCCACGGCACCGCACTCGGGGGTGGCCTCGAGATCGCGCTCGCCTGTCATTATCGCGTGGCCGACAAGTCGGCGAAGCTCGGCACGCCCGAAGTGAAGCTGGGGCTTCTGCCCGGCGCCGGCGGGACGCAGCGGCTCCCTCGCGTCGCAGGTGTCAGGAAAGCGCTCGAAATGACCGCGACGGGCAACCCGATCAGCGCCCACGAAGCGTTCGACTGCGGACTTGTCGACCGGCTGGTCGAGGGCGATTTGATCCCGCACGCGGTCGCGTACGCCGAGGAGGTGCGCGACGTCCGTCCGCTGCCGAAAAGCTCCGAGCGGCAGGACCAACTGCGCGACTGCGATCCGCAGGTCTTTGACAATTTTCGCAACGAGAATGCCAAGCGGTTCCGCGGGTTCGAGGCGCCGCTCAAGAACATCGAGGCGGTCAGGGTCGCCTGCGAGAAGCCGTACAGCGAAGGAGTCATCGAAGAGCGCAAGCTGTTCATGGAGCTGATGAGCGGCACCCAGGCCAAGGCGCAGCAATATTTCTTTTTCGCAGAGCGCAAGGCCAACAAGATCGAGGGTCTGCCCGAGAACACCGAACCGCGGCCGGTCCGCAAGGTCGGTGTCGTCGGCGCCGGAACGATGGGCGGCGGGATTTCGATGAATTTCCTGTCCGCCGGAATCCCCGTGACGATCGTCGAAATGGGGCAGGAGGCGCTCGACCGTGGCACCGGCGTGATGCTCCGCAACTTTGAGGCGAGCGCGGCCAAGGGGAAGCTCACGACCGAGCAGGTCGGAAAAGCGATGGGGCTGCTCTCGCCGACGCTCGATTTCTCGGCGCTCGCCGACTGCGATCTCATCATCGAGGCGGTCTACGAGAATATGGACGTGAAGAAGGAGGTGTTCGCCAAGCTCGACCGGATTGCCAAGCCCGGCGCGATCCTCGCCTCCAATACTTCCTACCTCAACATCAACGAGATTGCGGACAGCATTTCGCGGCCCGGCGACGTGGTCGGGATGCACTTCTTCTCGCCGGCCAACGTAATGAAGCTGCTGGAGGTGGTCCGCGGCGACAAGACCGCGCCAGACGTGCTCCTGACCGCGATGGGCATCGGCAAGAAGATCCGGAAGGTGTCGGTGGTCGCGGGCGTGTGCCACGGCTTCATCGGCAACCGGATGCTAATGCCGCGCCAGATCGAGGCAACCAAGCTGCTGCTCGAGGGCGCCACCCCCGAGCAGGTCGACCGGGTTCATGTCGAGTTCGGAATGCCGATGGGGCCGTTCCAGATGGCCGATCTCGCCGGGGTCGACATCGGCTGGCACCGCGATCCGACCCGGATCGACAGCATCCGCGACGCGCTGTGCGCGCTCGACCGCTGGGGACAGAAGAAAGGCGCGGGCTTCGACGACTATGACGAGAAGCGCCGGCCGACGCCCTCGCCAGTGGTCGAGCAGATCATCGAGGATTTCGCTGCTCGGCAGGGGGTCGACCGCCGACAGATCAGTGATGAGGAAATCGTCGAGCGGACGCTCTACACGATGGTCAACGAGGGCGCGAAGATCCTCGAGGAAGGCATCGCCCAGCGCGCGTCGGATATCGATGTCGTTTGGGTCTATGGCTACGGCTGGCCGGTCTATCGCGGTGGCCCGATGTTCTGGGCCGACACGATCGGGCTGCAGACGATCGTCGAGGGGCTGAAGCGGCAGGAAGAGCGGATGAAGCCCGAATTCAGCTTTTCGCACCTGCTGCTCGACAAGGCGGCGAAGGGCGAGAAGTTTACGCGCTAAGCGCGGCGCTCTTCCGCAAGTAGCATCAGCATCGAAAGCGCGACAGCGGCGACCAGCGCGCTGGTGATGAAGGTCGCCGAACTGCCCTGGCGATCCCACAGCCAACCGGCGCCGAGGCTGGCAAGCAGTGCGCCGAAGCCCGTCACGAAATAAAAGGCGCCGAAGCTGGTCGCCCGCAGGTTCTCGGGCGCGCTGTCGGCGATCATCCGGGCGAAAATGCCTTGGGTGAGCGCCATGTGCGCACCCCACAAGACTGTGCCCAACACCAGGCCGGCGAAATTGGCGCTCTCGGCCAACACGATGTCGCCGGCAATCAGCAGCGCGATTCCGGCCATCAGGATCGCGCGCGGGCTCATTCGATCGCTGAGTGCTCCGGCGGGGTAAGCGAGCACGACATAAGCGAGGTTGAAGATCGCCAGCGTCAGCGGCGACAGGGCTTCGCTGAGCCCGATGTCGATCCCCTTCAGGATCAGGAAGCTCTCGGAAAAGCGCGCGAGCGCGAACAGGAAGCCGACCTGCAGCAGACGCTTGGTCGATCTGTCGAGCTGTTTGAAGCCGGCAAAGAACGGCGACTTCTTGAGCGGCGCCAGATGATGCTCGGGCTCGCGAAGCGCCAGCCAGGCGAGCAGGAACGAGATCGCCGCGGGAATGATCGCAATCCAATAGACCGCGCGAATATTGCTCGCGAGCAACGCCATGAGGGCGATCGCGGCGAGCGGCGCCAGCAGTGCGCCGGCGGTATCGAGCGCCTGCCTCAGCCCGAAGGCGCGGCCGCGGATTTCGGGCGGAGTCTCGTCGGCGAGCATCGCGTCGCGGGGGGCCCCCCGAATTCCCCTGCCCCTACCGGGGGCGAAGCGCCCCCTGATCAGGGTTATAGCGCCGCCCGCGCGCGGCAAAAAAAGGGTGGGTTAAG
>JBQCCG010000049.1:0-3572 GCA_051962455.1 Sphingomicrobium sp.
GACATGACCATGAACCATCCGACCGCGCCCTGCAGTCCGCCGAGGATGAACAAGGCGACTAGCCGCCAGGAATAACCCTTCGGGATCTCGCGCCGGATCGCGAACCAGACGGCGCCGACGAAGAAGACCAGTCCGATGATCCGGCCCAGGAACCGATGGACCCATTCCCAGAAGAAGATGAACTTGAAGCCGGACAGCGTCATTCCCGCCGGGCCTGCGACCTCCCGATATTGCGGCGTCTGCATGTAAAGCTCGAACTTGTGCACCCAGTCTGCATGGCTGAGCGGGGGGACCGCGCCGACGACCACGTTCCATTCGGTGATCGACAAGCCGCTTTCGGTGAGACGGGTGATTCCGCCGATGACGACCATCGCGAAGACGAGGGCGGCGACGAACAGCAGCAGGTTCGATAGCGCGCGCGGGCGAGGTCGCGGCTCGGCGCGGGTCCGCGCTGGTGAGGCTAAGGCTGAGTCCATGGGATCGCGCGCCTATTCGCCTGTGGCGCCGTTCGGGGCAAGGGTGACATTTTCCAAATGATATATTGTAACTCGTCTCGGCCGCTCCTATTGTCCGGCGACATGTCGCAGCGTCCGCTTCATTCCCATCGGCTCGACCGGATCGCCATGGGCCTGTCGGGTCTCTGCGCCGTGCATTGCGTCGCAACGGCAGTGTTGCTCGGGCTCCTGGCGTCGGCAGGTGGGCTTCTGGGCAAGCCGATCATCCATGAAGTCGGGCTGACTTTGGCGATGATCGTTGGCGCAGTTGCGCTCGGGCGCGGCATTCGGGAACATGGCTTCATCCTCCCGAGTGCGGTTGGCGTCATGGGCCTCGCGTTGATGGCTTACGCCATGACCCTTCGCGAGAGTGGGTACGAGCCGTTCGTGACGATCATCGGCGTTTCCGTGCTGGCTCTCGGCCATCGGCTCAACATCGCGGCCAAGCAGCACGGCTTCTGATTCCTTGTCCGAAGGGCGGGCGAGGTCTATCTCATCAGACAGCAATCATGGCGCATCACGATCATCAGCTTCACGAAGGCGACTCGCTCAGGCGGGCGGCGCGCGATCGCCTCACCCGCGAGGGCGAACAGTGGACCGACATGCGGGCGGCGGTATTCGACGCCCTTGCCAGTTTCGACAAGCCTGCCAGTGCCTATGACATCGCCGACGAGGTTTCGAAGGCCCGTGGGCGACGCGTCGCAGCGAACAGCATCTATCGAATCCTCGACTTGTTCGTGGGCGCGAACCTCGCGCGCCGGGTCGAGAGCGCCAACGCCTATGTCGCCAACCAGCATCCCGCCTGCCTCCACGACTGCATTTTCCTGATCTGCGACACATGCGGACAGGCGGTGCACATCGATGACGACAAGCTCACCAGCGGAGTGCGCGAGGCGGCGAAGAGCGCGGGTTTCTCGGCGCCGCGGCCGGTGATCGAGGTGCGTGGCACCTGTGGCGACTGCCTGGAGCGGTAGCCTGAGCAATTCCTGAGCAATTGCTGAAATGGGAGCGGGTTGGTGACTTCCGCGGGCTCCCCGCGTAATGCCACTTGCGATGAGTGACCGTCCTGTAACGCCGCTGCTCGACACGGTGAAGCTCCCGGCCGACCTGCGCGCGCTTTCCAAGGAGCAGCTGCCTCAACTCGCCGACGAGCTCCGGCAGGAGACGATTTCGGCCGTGTCGGTGACCGGGGGTCACCTCGGCGCCGGTCTCGGAGTCGTCGAGCTGACGGTGGCACTTCACTATGTGTTCGACACGCCCAACGACAAACTGATCTGGGACGTCGGTCACCAAGCCTATCCGCACAAGATCGTCACCGGACGGCGCGACCGCATCCGAACGCTTCGGCAGGGCGGGGGACTTTCCGGGTTCACCAAACGAAGCGAGAGCGAGTACGATCCGTTCGGGGCAGCTCACAGCTCGACGTCGATCTCGGCTGCGCTGGGCTTCGCGATCGCCAACAAGCTTTCAGGCGATCCGCACCGCGCGATCGCGGTGATCGGCGACGGCGCGCTTTCGGCCGGCATGGCCTATGAGGCGATGAACAATGCCGAGGCCGCGGGCAACCGGCTGATCGTCATCCTCAATGATAACGACATGTCGATCGCGCCGCCGGTGGGATCGCTGAGGAACGCGCTCGCTCGGCTGGTGAGCTCGGGCAAGTACCTCGCGCCGCGCAAGCTCGCGCAGAAGCTGGCGCGCGCAATGCCCGAACCGCTCCACGTCGCCGCTCACCGGATGGAGCAATATGCCCGCGGCATGTTCACCGGCGGCACGCTCTTCGACGAACTCGGCTTCTATTATGTCGGGCCGATCGACGGTCATAACGTCGAGGCGCTGGTCGAGGTGCTGGAAAATGTCCGCGACGCCGACATGGGGCCGATGCTAGTCCACGTCGTCACCAAGAAGGGCAAGGGCTACGCGCCGGCGGAGAATGCCGCAGACAAGTACCACGGCGTGGTCAAGTTCGATGTGGTGTCGGGCGTGCAGGCGAAGCCCGCGGCCGGAGCGCCGAGCTACACGAGCGTCTATGCCAAGGCGCTCGCCGGCGAAATGGCGCGCGACGAGAAGGTGGTGGCGATCACCGCGGCAATGCCGTCGGGCACCGGGCTCGATAAGGTCGCCGAACAATTCCCCGAGCGGACGTTCGACGTCGGAATCGCCGAGCAGCATGCGGTAACCTTCGCCGCGGGACTGGCGGCGCAGGGCTATCGGCCGTTTGCGACCATCTATTCGACCTTCCTTCAGCGGGCCTACGACCAGGTGGTCCATGACGTCGCCATCCAGAACCTGCCGGTGCGCTTTGCGATGGACCGCGCGGGGCTGGTCGGCGCGGACGGCGCGACCCACGCTGGCGCGTTCGATCTCGCTTATCTCTGCACGCTTCCGAATTTCGTGGTGATGGCCGCGGCCGACGAGGCCGAGCTTTGCCACATGGTTCACACCATGGCGCTTCACGACAGCGGGCCGAGCGCGGTTCGCTATCCGCGCGGCGAGGGCAGGGGCGTGGCACTTCCCGAGCAGCCGCTCGAACTTGAGATCGGCAAGGGGCGCATCGTCCGCGAGGGCAAGAAAGTCGCGATCCTCTCGCTCGGCACGCGGCTGGCGGAGGCGGAGAAGGCCGCCGATCAGCTCGACGCCAAGGGCTTGTCGACCACGGTCGCGGACCTGCGCTTCGCCAAGCCGCTCGACAGCGAACTGATCCGGCGCTTGATGACCACGCACGAGGTGGTGGTTACCGTCGAGGAAGCCTCGATCGGCGGCCTCGGCGCGCATGTCCTGACGCTCGCCAGCGACGAGGGCCTGGTCGATGCCGGCCTCAAGATCCGCACCATGCGCCTCCCCGACCGGTTCCAGGACCAGGACAAGCCCGAGAAGCAGTACGACGAAGCCCGCCTGAACGCGCCTCACATCGTAGAGACGGTGTTGAAGGCGTTGCGCGTGAACAGCGCCGGCGTCGAGGAGGTTCGGGCTTAATTGGTTCGCGCGGAGACGCGGAGGCGCGGAGAAAAAAAAAAAAATTTAAAACAAAAACACAAAAACACAAAAAATTGCGCAATTAATTTCGGCCTCCGACCA
>JBQCCG010000050.1:0-7127 GCA_051962455.1 Sphingomicrobium sp.
AGCAGTGGAAATCCAAATAATACTAGATTAAGCCCTATAGCCTGCCACTTAACAGGACAGGCTATGTTCGCGTACCGCCAAATCAGCGCGGACAAGTCCCACGAATCCTTCCCACTATTCGACTGGCTCCGCTTTGTCCTCGCCTCAGTCGTCGCTCTTTATCACGAAGGCACGATTCCCTGGGAGCACGCTGGCAATTTTGCGGTCCAGATATTCTTCGCTCTGAGTGGATGGCTGATCGGGGGAATCCTGCTCAAGTCCGACCGAAAGGACTTGCCCCGCTTCTACTTCAACCGGGCGACGAGGATCTGGATTCCCTATTTCATCGCCGTCGCAGTCCTCTATGCACTGGCGGCATATGGTGAAGGCATCGATCAGACGTGGTGGCGCTGCCTGATCTTCGACGGCACGTTCACGCACAACTGGTTCATCGACCCGGCTCACATGCCGCTTCACGGGACCGGCAACCACTTCTGGAGCATCTCCGTGGAGGAGCAATTCTACCTCGCCGCGCCGCTGCTGATCGTGCTGCTGCCGTTTGGCCGGTCGAAGTGGCTGTGGGGAGCTCTTTCGATCGTCGCCGTTGCCAGCCATTTTTGGTACGGTTCGATCTGCCTCGGAGTCCTTGCGGCTATCATTCGTCCGAAGGCATGGGTTGCGCCTGTCACGGCCGGACTCGCGCTGCTGCTGCTCTTGGTCAATCCGTCGCTGTACGACTGGCTCTGTTCGCCCACCGCTGCTGGGATTGTGGTGCTTCTGTCGCGATCAGGCCCGAGGTCGCGAACCGGCGAGTTTCTTGGGGGCGTGTCCTATCCTCTATACCTCTATCACTGGACCGGAGCGTTTGTCGCTCATGCCGTGCATCTGCCGATTGCCTATCCGGTGGCCGTGGGTTCGGGAGCTTTGGCCTATCTCGCGGTCGATCGAAACGTGATGCGACTGCGAGCAAGGTTCTACCGTCCGGCTATCGGACAGGCGTTGATGCTCACCGCCTACGGGCTGATAGTCTGCGGATGCAGCGCGGCCATATAGGCCAAATAGGCTTGGCGGTTCGCGCTCTCGGATCACGACGGCGACGCACCCTTCCATGTGAACGGCACCAATCGTGCCAATTCAGCAATCCAGCTTGTCGAAGACTTGCTGGACGTGAACGATCACCTGGCTACAGCGCGGTCAGATTATGGAGGCTCCTTCGATCTGCAAGAAAGCGACGGTACCTGTCTTGATGGCAGACGACCGGGTCCGTACACCGAGTCCGTGTTGCGACTGCTGAAGGCCATGATGTGCGGATAACATTCGTTGTGCCCGTGCTCGAGGTCTCGGGTGGGGCGCGCGTCGTGGCAGGTCACGCAGAGAGATTGGCGGCTCGCGGGCATCAAGTCCTCATTGTCGCACCACGCCACCGGCGGGTGAGTCTCAAACGATGGGTGAAGGCATTGTTGGGGGCTGACACTTGGCCTGCTCCGCGGAAGCGCACCCCTATGGAGATGACGAAGGTTCAACTCCATGTCCCGAGACACTTCGGCCCTATTCAAGAAAGCGACGTTCCGGATGCCGACGCGATCATCGCCACGTGGTGGGAAACGGCAGAATGGCTTTCGAGTTTTTCAGATCGCAAAGGCGCCAAAGTTCATTTCATTCAGGGTTATGAAGCATTTCCGAACATTCCGAATGACCGCGTGGAGGCCGTCTGGCGGCTCCCAACGGCGAAAATAGTCATCGCTCAGTGGCTCATCGACCTGGGGCGGCAGAAGTTCGGGATCGAGGACATGGCGCTCGTCCCCAACAGCGTCGACCATCACATCTTCAGCGCACTGCGGCGCGCAAAAGGCGCCCACCCAACTGTCGGCTTCCTGTTCCACAAGGCGGAGTTCAAGGACCTGCCGACTACGTTGGCGACGGTGGATCGGCTGAGGCAAGCCAAGCCAGATCTTCGCTTCGTCTCGTTCGGCGCGACGAGGGCCGATCCAGGCGAGCTCCCGGCCGGAGTCGAATTCCATCACCTTCCGGCCCAGGAGCAGATTGCAGACATTTACAGGCGGTGCGACGTATGGCTATCCACGAGTCGTAGCGAAGGTTTCAATCTTCCTCCCATCGAGGCGATGGCGTGTGGAACTCCGGCAATCTGCGCAAAAACCGGACGACCGCTCGAGGTCATTGAGAATGGTGTGAACGGCTACCTCGTCGAGGTCGCCGACGTCGCCGGGTTCGCCGATGCGGTTGCAGCGGTCCTGTCGCTTTCCAATGCGGCCTGGAGGAAAATGTCCATTGCGGCTGAGCGCTCAGTTGCTCACCCGACGTGGGACGAATCGAGTGCGTTATTTGAACAGGCCCTGATACGAACGGTCTGAATTCCGCTTTATTGCATTCCATATCCGGTGAAGAGCAGGGATCTTGCGGTCCGCTGGATATGCGCTTCTGGATGGTTGATGGCGTAGTTGATGAAGGCAGTTCTATCGGCGAAGCCCAGTGCGGCGTAGAGCTGCGCTGCGGTGTAGGGGTTTGGAAAGCTCGTTGACGCCGAATTGGTGTTCGTGCCCTGCGGCAGGCCGTCCCAGTTATTGTAATCATAGGTCGTGTGGCACTGGGCGGGGAAATTGCCGCAGCTTGCATAATAGGAGTAGGCCTGGTTCGTCTGTGAGACCCAGTTCCAGATCAGGTTGTGATCGTATTGGGCATAGCTCGGCTGATTGAACGCTGCGTTGTTGCTGAACCCGCTGTTGTTCAGACCGGTCATCGCCTTGGCCCAAACCATCAGATTGTTATGAACACGACTGCCGGCAATGCCGTTGGTGGTATTGATGCCCCAGCTTAGGAGGTCGGTCGTATTGTTGACGCCATCGGAGCCAATAATGGCGTTGTAGCTCGCCTCGAAGCTGACGCCGTTGGGGCGGTCGGTGCCATAGTTGGGGCCGCCGCCCAGGCCGAGCGCGGCCGGGTTGTCGATGTAGAGGTTCTCGGTAACGATGCTGTCGCCGCGCGAGATGCCGCCGTCGCCGGCGCCTTCCATCGAGAGATTGCGGCGCACGATCGCATTGGTCGTGCTGGTCTGAAGATAGTAGGAATGGTTGAAGACGGTCGGACCGCCGGTATTCGCGGCGGTGTTGCGGGCGACCGCCTCGTTCCATCCGCAATGATAGAAGACATTGTCTTCGAGCGTCGGACCATTGACCCCGGCGACATAGACGCCGCCGATATGGACGGCATCGCTGCTGCTCCACATGCTATAGAGTGAGTTATTGCGGATGACGACGTGGTTGCCCGGCCATGCCCCGCCGCCGCCGTTATCGATGCTGATGCCCGTGTAGCGAAGGATGTTGTTCTCGAGGAGCACGTAGTTGATCGAATGGGGAACCGTCCCGTCCGCCGTGAACGCAAGCAGGGCATTGCTGACGTTGCCCGGATTGAAGTCGAGTCCCTTGATCGCGAAGTAGTTGGGCCCCTGGTTGGCGATGTTGGTTTTTGCAGCCGCGGTAATGACCGGCCGGTCGCCACGCTGGTCCCCACGCCCGTACTCCGCGCTATTGGTGGGATCGGCGGGGTTGTAGGACGAGATGACGGTCGGGTAGACCGGACTGTAGCCGTCCTTGCTCGCGGTCCCGATGTACGGCATCGGCTCGGCGTAGCTCGTCCCCTCTGCGAGCAGCACCTGGTCGCCTTCGCCATTGGTGATGCACGCGACGCCAGCTGAGAGCGTGGCCTTCGGCGTAGTCGGCGATTTCGCCGCGGCGCAGCTATTGCCGTCCGATCCGGTCGACGAGTTGACGAAGTAGCGGCTCGCGCCGCTCCGCAGCGGCAAACTCGCGAAGCCGTCCGCATCCACACCATTGCCGACCGAGGTATCGTACGTCACCGTAGTCGTAGTCGTAGTCGTAGTCGTAGTCGTAGTCGTAGTCGTAGTCGGCGTCGGAGTAGGAGTAGGATTCGTTGAGCTACCCCCACTGTTCGCGCCGATTTTTTTCCCCTTGCCCCCCATGTCGGTGGCTGATGAGTCCGCCACGGAGCTGCACGCGCTCAGGATGCACATGGTGCCTGCGAGGACCAACGGCGCAATGTTGAACGCCTTGATTTTGCGGCTTTCCCCCGGCGATCTGGTGACCATTTCCTACCCCCGATTCTGCCGGTGAGGGATTCGTCCCCACCGGAATTTGCACGGCGGCGCTTTTGCGCAGGTGGGAGCTAAGGAACAGTCAACGGGTTCTTAGCCTAGAAGCAAGCTTCATTGAGGCGGCATTTACCCTAATGCTCCTAAAGGTGCGGAAAGAGCCTCAGGATCTCGGTCCCGCCGATAAAGCCGATTGTCGCGCCCGCTGCGACGAGAGCGAGATACGAGAGCTCTTCCCTAAGATCGAGCACACCGATGCGGCGTAGGAAGGGCCAGCAGTAAAACATCGCCGGAACTTCCATTAGGCCCATCGATGCAACGACACCGATGGGCCCGAAGACAAAAAACCCGGCAGGGATTGTCACAAGGATCCACAACAGACGCACCACGGTCATGTGCATCGTCTTTTTGACCTGCCCCACAGCGACCATCAGCTGCGATGCCGCGACGTTCGGAAGCCGCAGTGCGGTGCCGATCATGAGCAGCGACACGAATGTGGACGCCCCGGCGTAGCGGCGGTCGTAGAGAAGCGCGACGACGAACGCCGCACTTCCGATTAATCCGCCACAGGCAAACGCATATAGAGCTGCCGGCAGGCGCCTCACTCGATAATAGGCTGTCGCGAGTTCGCCCGCGTTCTGGCGCCAGGTCTGCGCGCAGATCGGGAAAACGATCCGGTTCACATACGATTGGGCGAAGGCGACGGGCGCGCTCGCGATCGTGAGCGCGATCGCATAGATGCCGAACTCGCCCAGCGTGAATACCCGGCCTAGAACGATCTTATCGCTCTGCCCGATCACGAGTGCGAGCACGCTGCCCGTCATCACGAAACGTGAAAAGACGAGGAACTCGCGCGAGATCGCCCTGTCGTGCGCAAAATGCTGGGCGGAATCCTCGAACAGCCGATAACTCAGAATCGTGCGCAGGCCGCTTTGCAACAACATGGCTGCGATAATCGACCAGGCATTGTGCCACCACAGCGCGAGCAGGATGCAGGCGCAGGTCTGAAAAACTTGCAGAGAAAATTCGAGCAGCGAGAGCTCGCGGGATTTGTCGTGCCGCAAGGCCGTCATGAGCGACAGCGACGAGACCCCGTTTAGGACAAAGATGAAAGAGGCGACTGCGAGAGGCAAAGCAACGGGTGGCTTGCCGAATGCCCATGCGATCACCGGTGATCCGAGCGCGATCCCTGCGAAAATCGCCACCCCCCGCTTCGCATGAATGGACCAGATCACATTGCGAAAATGGGAGTCCTCAGTGCGATCGTGCCGGATCAGGAAATCCTGGAACCCGAGGTCGGTGACCATGGCGGCTGCAAAGAAAACGGACGTTATGATCCCCACGATGCCGAACTCCTTCGGAGCGAGCAGTCTGGTGAGGAGCATCGAGCTGACGGTGCGCACGACAAGGTTGCCTACGGTGGTGAGCCCGAGAACACCCGTGCGGGTGGCCGCGAACGCAACAAGCCTGCGAGGGGAGAGCCCGGGCATCCAGCCGGCGCGCACTGAGAAGTAATTCATCCGGTCCTCGCCGCAGTCGCATGCAGGCGCATGGTCATAATCCCCTCATCGGCGCGAAGGAGCGAAACACTTCCTCAATGTCCCGCCGAAATGGTGCCTGATCAAGCCAAAAGCCCAGTCGATTCCACGCGAGTAATCGACTCGAAGGCCGGCTTCGGTGGCCTGTTTGGACTAGGCGAACCCGCGCACACTTGGGGCTTGCCTCCAATGACTTGGATTGCCGTAAACTCATCGCCGGGAGCGCCTTCAAGATTTCGTCATCAGACAAGCCATCGCGGCCGACCGAGGCCCAGACGCGTCCGCCAATCAGCTCGGCGTGAACATGACGAACGCCTCAACTGGCGAAGCTGGGCGCAATCTGTCAGTAGAGCGATTCACGGTCTGAAGGCTGACGGCAAGGTATAGCAGACTCACTGGCTTCTCAATTGCAGAGACTGCTCCAACGCGACTTGCTGCGATCCCCCAATATATCGGCTATAATCGGGATGTGCCAAAAGATGAGAGTAGTAAATCTGGTATCGGAAAGTAACGTGGTTAAACGGCATAAGGTTCTGGTTCAGGTGGATCTTGCAATTCTCTTGTTCTCGATTGAACTCATCGATTGCCGCTAGCTGGCCGTTGAATGGTCCATACATTTCTACTTCTGTCCCAATTATATCATCGAAATACATGAACAACCTGGGAAGGAAGCACTGCGGCTGCTCCTTTGCCTCCTTCAAGAGCTCGAATGTTGCCATTGTCGAAGAATAATAATCCACGTCGTTCATAATTGCGCCAATGGGTGCGGGCCGCTCCCGTTTAAGGAAGCCATTTACCGTCTCCCTAATCTCACCCAGGATCAGCTTGGCCTCTGGTACCCGTGCCCTCAAAGCCGCGACGTCCATCCGGTATTGCTCCGCCTTGAACCAATACGGCAAATCCCTGCGCCCGTCCGGTTCGGGCATGCCCTTTCCGCTATCAAAGCCATAACAATCGACGGCTACGCCTGTGGCACGCTTCACCTGCTTGGCGAAATCGCACATGAACTTGAGGCCATTCCCACCGGCGACACCGAACTCGATTGCGGAAATCCGATCAATTTCAAGGCGCCTTGCAAGTCGCGCCGCGCCCAACATGCAGTAAGCATAATGCGGACGTTCGATCGCATTGAAGTCCGTGAGAAACTCGCCGGAGTATGGATAGAGTTTCCGCGTTTTTCGGACCAACGCCCTAGCGGCTGATCCCAAAAGAGAATTTTGGAATTGCGGCGACAAGATCGCGCGCCCGATAGTCTGTTTCATGCGATAGACCTAAGCACAGTTATTTGGAAGTCACCACTATCCCTGGCGAAACGCTGCCTCGATCGCGCCCGTCAAGGCCTCCCACTTGGATGGAATGCCGAAAGGCGGGGTCAATTTGGTAGGCCGGTCATGCCGCGCGCTATGATCTGGCGGTGGGTTGGGGGCGGGGCCCCCGCGCGCCCACACCGCCGCGGGGCGCCCAAGTTTTTTTTTTTTTTTTGA
>JBQCCG010000051.1:0-15287 GCA_051962455.1 Sphingomicrobium sp.
GAAATGCTCGGTCGCGAGCTCGACGGGCTGGTCGAGGCAATTGGCGTTGACGCTCCACGCCTCGGGATGCGAGCGCGGCTGATAGAAGCTCTTCACCCCACAATGGCGGCAGAAGAGGTGCTCGGCAGCGCCGGTTCCGAACCGGTAGCTGGCGAGCGAGTCACGCCCGCTAAGCAGCTCGAACTCTTCATGCGGAACGATCACATGGATGAAACCTGTCATCCGGCACACCGAGCAATTACAGTCGAGCGCCGGCACCGGCGGCTCTGCGATTTCCGCCTCGAACCTGACCGCACCGCAGTGACAGCCGCCGCTAACTCGCATGATTCTCATCTCCAAACAGCTGCTGCACGGCGGCGACGCCGCTTTGCCACGCCCCGTGGACGGTCGCATAATCGCTGTCCGGGCAAGCTTCCCCGGCAAACGCCAGCGGCCCATCCACTGGCGCTCGGAGCCTTGCGCGGGCGCCATGCTGCCCCGGCCGAGCATAGCTGTACGAGCCGCGGATGAATGGATGATTCTTCCAGTCCGAATGGGCAACGGGCGTGAGCTTGAGCGCGAAATCGCCGCCGAGAAGCCCGCCGAGCTCCTCGCGGGCTTTTGCGGCAAGGTCTTCTCCGCCGGTTTCCTCGAGCCAGTCGCCACCGAAGAATCCCTCGATCACCGGCATGCCCAGAGGCCGCAGCAGGTAGCTCCCGGTCGCAGCCGAACGCGGATCACAGACCAGATGCGCGTTCTCCGGAATGCTCTCGGGTTCGGACGAGGTCAGGAAGAGCTTTTCGACCCGGCCGAGCGGCAGGCTCGCGGCCGCATGGAGGTGTCGATCCGCACTCGGTGGAAAAGCGATTTCCCCTGCGGCAAGTACGTTGGTCGACACGGCGACGATCGCATGAGTGGCCTCGATCTTACCCACGCTCGATTCCAGGCGGACGGAACCGCTCGACCAATCGATGCGGCTGATCATGCAACCGGTTCGGACGTCGAGACCGGCGGCCAAATCGGTGATCAACGATCCGTAGCCGCGGGGCAGGCGCCAATTGCTCGCGCCCGATTGATCCCAATAAGCGATGAAATCGGCCGCGGATGTGTTCGCGAGCGTCGTTCCGTTGAGGTATCCGTTCAGCGCCTCGATAAAGCCGTTCCATTCGTTGCCGGGTTCGAGCGCGTTGCTGGCGCGATCATCGCGCGGTCCGGCGCGGAGGCGATCGGCAAAGGCCTCCACCGCTGCCCAGGAGGCGGCCTGGTCCTCTTCGGAAAAACCGAGATTTTTGTACTGATTGCGCCAGGGCGTCGGCGCCCGGTCGATCGAGACGTCGAGTTGTTCGGCAAGACTTGCGACCGGGTTGCGTTCCGCGGAGTGCAGCCAGGTCGCGCCTAGATCGAGCGAGCAACCGCGCCAATCCAGGGTGCACGCCCTGCCGCCGATCCGGTCCGATGCTTCGAGTAGGACAGTGCTCCGGCCGCGCCGCTTCGCTTCCCGAGCTGCTGAAATTCCCGCCGCGCCGGCCCCAACGATCGCGAGATCGATCATTCGGCCGCGCCTAGGTGCGGGTCATTTGGTGCGCAAGTCGAGGGAGCTCAATCGTCGACGTATTGCGGCCCGGGCCGCTCATGGAGCGCGTCGTAATGGACGAGCGCAGGCACGGGACCGAACGGCACCGGCTCTCCATCCCTGAAAGCCCATTCGCCGCGGTCGCAATCGCCCGCGCGGATATAGCCGTTGATGTAGAACCGGCGCTTGTGATCGGAGACGTTCTTACCTGAGCCGTGTACCAGATACGGGCTCCACAGCGCGAGATCGCCGGGTTCGAGCAGCAGGTCGACGACATCGTCGACGGAAAAGCCGATCTCCTCCAGCGCTTCATCGCTCATCGCGGTGCCGAGCGCCTTTTTCGAGCAATCCATTTCCAGCTCGCCGCGCAAATGACTTCGCGGGATGATCCGCATGCAACCCGATTGAGGGGTATGCGGGTCGATGGCGAGGCCAGTCTGGACGTAAGCGGTCGCCAGATTACGAAAAGCCTCGGCGGGGCGGCGGAAGCGGCTGTCTTGGTGCCAGGCGAAATCGCCGAGTGAACCCGGCGCTTTCCAGTGCACCTGGTTGATGATCTGCTTCAAGTCGGTGCCGATCAGCGGCTCGAGCAGCTGGGCGAAGCGAGTATCGAGGCGAACGGCGTTGAGCAACGGCTGGTGATAAGACGGCCACTGGACCATCCGGACCAACGGCTCGCCGCCATCCCGCTCGCGCGCGACATTGTAGAAGAGATTGCCGTGCCGGAAACAGCGGCCGTGCGCGACGCCCTCAGCGTTCAGCTGATCCAGCGCCGCGGAGATTTCGTCCAGCTCATCCGGGTCGAAGAAGCCTCGAACAATCGCGTAGCCGTCGCGCCAGTAATGCGCGAGATCGGCATGGATCTCGGCGCTTTCGGTGACCTTCCGCTGCTGCGAAACGCCCATGAGTTCCTCCCCGCCCCGCGAGGACAAAACCGCCAAGATATTGAGATTTCCATTAATTTTGAGAAGGCGTCAGCTCCCGGGCACCCGGGCGATCGTCAGCGTCAGCCGCTGGTCGTTCCTGGCTACGTCGATTGATACGGACTTGCCGGCGCCATCGAGCGCTCGACCCAGCTCGGACGCGCTCGCCACGGGAGATCCATCGACCGCGACGATGATGTCTCCCGCCTGGAGGCCCGCTTTCGCGGCCGGAGACTTCGGCTGAACCAGTGCAACGGCGGTGCCGGTCGAGCGCGCGTCGCTCAAGCGGCTGGAGAGACTCGAATCGAAGTCCTTCGCGCGAAAGCCGAACTGGGTCATCGGCGACAGGCTGCCGCGCAGCAGCTCGTTCGCGACGTCGGAGACGACATCCGCCGGAATGATGGAATCGGGTGGGTCGCTTGAAGCGACGACTCCGATGACTTCCCCGGTTCCCGAAATGAACGGCGCTCCGGCGGGAAGATCGGCTCCCATCGGCTGGAGGCGCGCGTAGGCGACCGGCGCGCCGCCATCGACCAGGAAGTCGCTGGCGATCATCGCGGCCTGCGCGCTGCACCCCGCGCCCGCCGGATCACCGATCGCAAAGCCGAAGTCACCGACGCTCGGAAACACCTGATCCGCCAGGCGAACCGGCCGGAGTCCCGTCGCGTCGGTCTTGAGCAGGCTGAGCCCCGATACCGGGTCGGACCGCACTTCGCCCACCGCGACCGCGGGCCCGTCACCGAAATGCGCTTCCAAATTTCCCGCCGGCAACGCCGCGGTCGAGGCAAGCACCCAGCCATCGGCCGAGACCGCGAAGCCCGATGCCGCGGCGCCGGTCGCTCCGGCGGGCTCGATCGCTGCGATCGAGGGGCAGAGGCTGGAGATCGTGTCGGCAAGGCTCGGCAAGCCAGGCTGCTGCCGAACGATCTGGATGATCGGCCGGCGCTGCTGATCCGTATCGGTCGAACCTCGCCGCGGCTGACCGGTCGGAATGACGCCGCGGCTGATGAACGTACCGCCGAGGGCCGCGACAAGCACCACCGCGCCGACCAGCAGCAGGTTGCGGACGCGGTTATTCACCGAACATCTCGCGTTGCGCCTTCTCCAGCTCGTCGGCGTAGCGGCGATGAACGAAATTCTCCGAGAGTGTGCCGACCACCTCGCCTTGATCGTCGATCACGGCGAGGAAATCGGCGCCATTGGAGTCGAAGACTTTCATCGCATCGCGGACGTTCTCCGACGGTTCGAGCGCAACCTCCTTCATCAATGCAAGCGAGCCGACCGGCGCCTCGGAATCGAGAGTCGCCTCGAAAGCGCGCGACGTGGCGACAATGCCGAAATAGCTGCCGGTATTGTCCGTGAGCACGACATTCGAGGTGGAGCCCAGCGGAAAGCGGCGGCGGAATTCCGCGATGGTCGTGTCCTCCGGCACCGTCTGTGCCGCCCGTTGCATCATTTTTCCAACGGTAAGCGCTCTCATCCAACCGACGTCGCGCGCGCTCCGGATGGTTTCGCCGCGGGTGTGGAAGCGCCAGGTCGAGAAGGAGAAGCCGAACGTCTCGCGGACGACGGTACCGGCGCACAAGGCCGCGGTCACCGCAACGCTGGTCAGCGCGAAATCGTGAGTCGTTTCGAGCACCAGCAGCGACATGGTCATTGGGCCGCCGACGATCGCCACCGCCATCGCTGCCATTCCGATCAGCGCCGCGTCGGACGGGTCAATCGGCGGTGCGCCGTAGATCCGCGTCAGCACGCCGGCGAACAGCTGGCCGACGAGCGATCCGATGAACAGCGACGCGAAGAACAGGCCGCCGCGAAATCCGAAGCCGAGCGAAACCGCCGAGGCCAGGATTTTGCAGACGAACACGAGCAGGATGAAGCGGAGCGCGACCTCCGCGCCCAGGTCGAGGTGAAGAGCGCCGTGGCCCGCCGACAGGACCTGCGGCGTGACCAGGGCCAGAGGGATGAGGAGAAGCCCTCCGATCGCCGGCCGCCACGCATCGAGCAGCGGCAGTGCGCGCACATTCTCTTCGATGAAGGTCACGGCCCGCATGATCGCAATGGCAATCGCCGCGCAGATCACGCCGAGCGCGGCATAGATGAGATAATCTTCGGTCGTGATGGCCTTCGCGCCGGGAAGGGCGATCAGGTACGGCTCCAGCCCCAGAAACCGGGCCGTCAGCACCGCCGACAAGGCCGCGGCAGCCACCGGCGCGATCGCCGCGGGCGTATAGGCTCCGATGACGATCTCGAACGCGTAGAATGCCCCCGTCAGCGGAGCGCTGAACGCCGCGCCGAGCGCGGCTCCGGCCCCGGCGCCGAGCAGGATGCGCATGTCCGCGCGGCGCAGGCGCAGCCAGTGACCGACCACGGATGCGAACCCGCCGCCGGCCTGCGCATAAGCCGCTTCAAGACCCACGGATGCGCCGACGCCGTTCGACAGCAAAGTCTGCACGCAAACGAGAATACTGTCGCGCAGCGGAACGACGCCGCCGTGGAGCGCATTCGCTTCGACCACGTCGACGGGCGTCCGCCAGCGCCGCGCGGCCGCTCGGCTGCCGAGACCCAGCAGCAAGCCCCCGATCGGCAGCGCGATGAGCGAGAACGGCGGCACCGACGGCGCGGCGCTGAGGCTGGTCCCCGCCAGTCCATAGATCAGCGACTGGATCCCATGTGCGGTCCTGTTCAGGATGAAGGTCAGCAAACCGGCGGCAACGCCCAGCGCCACCGCCAGTCCGACGAGCGCAGCCTCGCTTGAGCGGAACACCCGGCGAACCGCCGCCGTGCCTCTGGGAACTCCAACCGTCTTCTGGAAACGCGAGAGGCTGTCGCCCTTGATCATTCCACCGTTACGCTCTTGGCGAGGTTGCGCGGCTGGTCGACGTCGGTGCCCTTGAGCACGGCGACGTGATAGGCGAGCAGCTGAACCGGCACGGCGTAGACGAGCGGTGCAATCAGCGGGTGCACCTCAGGCATCTCGATCGTCGCCATGCTTCCCTCGCCCGCTTCTGCAATACCCTTTGCATCGCTGATCAGGACGATCTTGCCGCCGCGGGCGCGGACCTCCTGCATGTTGCTGACCGTCTTGTCGAACAGCGGCCCCGAGGGCGCGAGAACGATCACCGGCACATTGTCGTCGATAAGCGCGATTGGACCGTGCTTCATCTCGCCGGCGGCATAGCCCTCGGCGTGGATGTAGCTGATCTCCTTGAGCTTCAGCGCGCCTTCCATCGCCATCGGATAATCGGGACCGCGGCCGAGATAGAGCACGTCGCGCGCCGGAGCGACGAGATGCGCCATGGCGGCAATCTCATCGTCGTGGCTCAGCGCCGCATTGAGCGCTGCCGGCGCTTCCTGCAGATGAGCGACGATCTGCTTTTCCTCATCGCGGCTGAGGCGCCCCTTGGACCGGGCGACATAGGCTGAAAGCGCCGCCATCACCGCCAGCTGACAAGTGAAGGCCTTGGTTGAGGCAACGCCGATCTCGGGTCCGGCATGGGTGGGCAGCAGAAGATCGACCTCGCGCGCCATCGAACTCGTCGGGACGTTGATGATGCCGGCGGTGCGGACGCCCTTCTCTTTCATGTGGCGCAGCGCGGCGAGCGTGTCGGCGGTCTCGCCCGACTGGGAAATGACGATCCCGAGCGTGTTCGGGAGAAGGACCGGATCGCGGTAGCGGAACTCGCTGGCGACATCGACTTCCACCCGGATGTCGGCGAAGCGCTCGATCCAATATTTGCCGATCATTGCGACGTAGAAGGATGTCCCGCAGGCGACGATCGTCACCCGCTCGATCGATTCGAGGTCGGCGTCGGCGGGCAATGCGATCTCGCCCTCGAATGGGCGAACGTAGGTCTGGAGAGTCTGGGCAACCACGATCGGCTGCTCGAAAATCTCCTTCTGCATATAATGGCGGTAATTGCCCTTCTCGACTGGGGCCGCGGAGGCTCCGGACTCGACGATCTCGCGCTGGACGGGCTGATTATTCCGGTCGAAAATTTCGATGCTCGCGCGCCGTACGACCGCCCAGTCGCCCTCGTCCAGGTAAGCGATTCGCTGCGTCCACGGCGCCACTGCGAGCGCGTCCGAACCAAGATAGTTCTCGCCCTCGCCATAACCGACCGTCAGCGGCGCCCCCATCCGCGCGCCGATGATCAGGTCGGGATGGTCGCGGAACAGGATGGCGATGGCGAAGGCGCCAACCAAGCGCGGTAGGACCGTCGCGACCGCTTCCTGCGGCGATGCGCCGCGTTCAATTTCACGGGCGACGAGGTGACCGACAACTTCGGTGTCGGTCTCGCTTTCGAACTTGCGGCCCTCGGCCATCAGCTCGTCGCGGAGCGGCTTGAAGTTCTCGATGATTCCGTTGTGCACGAGCGCGACGGAGCCGACGATGTGCGGGTGGGCGTTGCCGACCGTCGGCGCCCCGTGCGTCGCCCAGCGGGTGTGGGCGATTCCGGTGATTCCATGCAGCGGATGCTCGGCCAGCTCGCGAGCCAGATTGTCGAGCTTCCCCTCGGCGCGCCGGCGTTCCAGTCGGCCGTTATTGATCGTGCAGATCCCGGCCGAGTCATAGCCGCGATATTCGAGCCGCTTGAGCCCATCGAACAGCCGCTGCGCGACGTCTGACTTCCCGACGATCCCGACAATCCCGCACATCTAAGACGCCGCTCCTTCGACTGCTTTGCGCTAATGCCCCTACCGGCACTTTGCCGAACGGCAAGTGAAGCAATAGTCACTCAGCGGTAAGTGTCGGCGGCTACTCCGCCGCCTTGCGGCTCATCCGCTCGCGGAAGCGTCTGGCCCAGTCGGCGATGCCCTTTTGCTCGCTCCGCTCCAGAGCGAGGCTGTCGGCCTCGACGTTGCGGGTGATCACCGACCCCGCGCCGACGATCGCGCCATCGCCGACGCTGACCGGCGCGACCAGCGCGGTGTTGGAGCCGATGAATGCGCCCGCGCCGATTTTCGTCCGATACTTGCCGAAGCCGTCGTAATTGCAGGTAATCGTCCCCGCGCCGATGTTCGCCTTCGCGCCGACCGACGCATCGCCGACATAGGACAGGTGGTTGACCTTCGCGCCCTTGCCCACCTCCGCCTTCTTGAGTTCGACGAAGTTCCCGACCTTCGTGTCCTCGGCCAGGCGCGTGCCGGGTCGAAGACGCGCAAACGGACCGATGCTCGCCTTCGCACCGATCGCCGCGCCCTCGATATGGCTGAAGGCATGGATCGTAGCCCCGTCCGCGACCGTTACGCCGGGTCCGAACACGACATTCGGCTCGACCGTCACGTCGCGACCGAGCTTCGTATCGTAGGCGAACCAGACGCTCTCCGGATCGATCAGAGTCGCGCCTTCATCGAGCACCTGCTCGCGCCGTCGGCGCTGCCATTCGAGCTCGAGATGGGCGAGCTCGGCGCGGCTGTTGACGCCCGCGGCCTCGTACGGGTCACCTTCGATCACCACCGCATTGCGCCCTTCGGCCGCGGCAATGTTGACGATGTCCGGCAGGTAATATTCGCCCGCGGCATTCTCGTTCCCGACCTTGTCGAGCCAGCGGAACAGGTCCTTCGCGCGTACCGCCATCATCCCGGAATTGCAGAGGCGGACTGCGCGCTCCTCCTCGGTCGCATCCTTATACTCGACCATCTTTGCGATATGATCGCCTTCGCCGAGGACGATTCGGCCGTATTTGAGGGGATCTTCAGGCGAGGAGGCGAGGACGACGATTCCGGGCCCTCCCTCTCCATTCAGTCGATCGAGCATCCGGCGCAACGTGCTCGTCTCGACGAACGGAGTGTCGCCGTAGAGGATCAGGACCGGGCCGTCATAGCCCGCGAGCGCTTCGGCCGCTTGCTGGACCGCATGGCCGGTGCCCTTCTGCTCAGCCTGGATCGCGATCTCTGCGCCACTGCCGGCAATCGCGGCCTCGACCTGCTCCCTGCCCTTGCCGACGACGACCACCCGCCGATCGGCGCCGAGCGCATCGACACGATCGAGCAGGTGAAGGAGCAAGGGCCGGCTGGCGATCGGGTGAAGCACCTTGTGAGTGTCCGACCGCATGCGTGTGCCCTGTCCCGCGGCCAGAATGATCACTGCGAAATGGCGCTGGTCCGTCATGAGATTCGGGCAAATGACACGTCATTGCGAGGAGCGCCAGCGACGAAGCAATCCAGATCGGCACCAGTAGCTGGATTGCTTCGCTTCGCTCGCAATGACGGATGCGCAAAAGAAAAGGGCGGCGCCCGAAGACACCGCCCTTCAAAGTCGTTCCAGGCCGGCGGCCTAGAAGATGTTCATATAATATTCGTTCCCGACGAAGCCCATCTTCTGGACGTGGGCCTTCTTCGTGACCGCGAGCACCTCGTCCACGATCTCGTAACGCGCAGTCGCATCGGGCTGCAGGTGAAGCTCCGGAATCGGGTTCATCTGCTGTGTCGCGTCGAGGTATGTCCGAAGCTGCTCCATGCTGACCGGCGTGCCGTTCCACAGCACCTGGTCCTGCGCATTGATCGACACGACGTTCTTGATCGGGTTGATCGGCGGCGGCGGCTGGTTCGGCTGGTTGACGGGAAGGTCGAGCTTCACCGCATGAGTTTGCGGCGGGATGGTCATGATAAGCATGATCAGGAGAACCAGCATGACGTCGATCAGCGGCGTCACGTTGATATCCAGCATCGGCTCGCCGGAAGCATTATCGGTAGTTGTCTGCATCGACATGGCGAAATGCTCCTACAGGCGCGGAACCGGGCCGGCGCCCGGTTGAGAGATGAAGCCGACGCGCTGGAACCCGGCTTCCTGCATGGTGATGATCGTCGCGCCGATGCACTTGTACTGCGTATTGATGTCGCCGCGGATGTGGGCTTCGGGCATATTGTCTTCGTTGATGTTCTGGACGCCGCCCACCGCCTTGATCTGGTCCTCCAGCTTCTTGACGGCCATGTCGAGCAACTCTTTCTGAGTGACCTTCTTGAGCTGCCAGTACACCTCGCAGGTGCCACCCGGACCATTGCGCACCGATAGCGACACGTTCTCCGGCTTGGTGATGGTGGGCTCGTAACGCACCTTGGGGAGCGTCACTGGAATCTGATGGGTCACCACCGGAATGGTGATCAGGAAGACGATCAGGAGCACGAGCATGACGTCGGTCAACGGAACCACGTTGATGTCCGACAGCGCGGTGTCTTCCTCACCTTCTTGAATTACTTGTCCTGCCATGCGGCTCGGTTCTTTCCAGAGATTGACGGGCGCGGAAGCCCGGCATCAGCGCCGGGCTTCCGCTCCGGATTACTTGGCGTTCGTTGGGGTGCGACGCAGCGGATCCGTTCCGGGCTGCGCCGGAGCAGCGGCGGTCCGCGTCTGCGCCGTAGCCTTGGCCGCGCCAGCGCCGAACTGCGGCTTCACGCTGCCAGCCGACATCATGTAGCCGTGGATGTCGTTCGTGAAGGCCGCGAGGTCCTCCATGATCGATTTGTTGCGACGAATGAGCCAGTTGTAGGCGAGCACCGCCGGCACCGCGACCACGAGGCCGAGCGCGGTCATGATCAGCGCTTCGCCGACCGGTCCGGCGACCGTGTTGATCGACGCTTCGCCCGACGAACCGATCTTGATCAGCGCGCGGTAGATGCCGACGACGGTGCCGAACAGACCGATGAACGGAGCGGTCGAGCCGACGGTCGCGAGGAAGGCGAGGCCTTCGCCGAGCCGCGCGCCGATCGAGCCTTGGCTGCGCGCCAGGCTGTTCGCCATCCAGTCGTGCTGATCAATCGGATCGGTCAACTTGCCGTGCTGCTCCTGCGCCTGAAGCGCATCGTCGACGATCGAGCGATAGGCGCTCTTCGCATCGAGTTTCGAGGCGGCCTCGCGCAGATTCGCCGAGTTCCAGAAGCTCGAGCGGACCTTGCGGCCCTGGGCGATGATCTTCTGCTGCTGCATGAGCTTGGTGAACAGGATGTAGAACGTACCAAGCGACATGATGACGAGGATGGCGAACACCGAAATCGTGATCACGCCACCCTGCTGGAGAGCGGGGCCAATGCCGTATTGTGCGCCCTGAGCTGCTGCTTGCATTTGAGTATTTTCCTTCTGAAACCTGTCTGAAACTGTGTGTGGGAAACCTAGATCAGTTTAGCCTTCCAGCCGCCAGACGATCGGCGGGGTTGTGACTGTGTCAGTCGTCGCCTGGCCATTGGAGTCGCGCGCGGGCGTAAACTTTGCCCGACGGCGCAGGATGTTGCAGGTCGCCGAATCGAGCGAGCTGTTGCCAGTGGACCGGACAAGATTGCAGCCGACGACTCGACCATCTGGTCCAACCGTGAGTTCGGCCTGCGCAGTGCCTTCCGCGCCGGCTGCCTGTGCGGCGGCCGGATAATCGTCAGGACTGAAGAGCGTTCTCAGGTCGCCCTTGGCGCTGGTCGCCGATTGAACCTTCCGCGGAGGCGGTGGCGGAGGCGGCGCGGGCGGCGCGATCGTCACCGGAGGAATGACCGGCGGCGGCGCGGTGACCGTCTGAATCGGCGGCGGCGGAGCCTCCACCCTCACCAGCGGCGGGGGCGTGATCGGCGGCGGCGGCACCTTCGGCATGTCCTTCGGCGGCGGCGGCGGCTGCTCCGGCGGCGGCGGCTGCTGCTCGACGTCGATCACCTTAAGGTTCTCGGCCGCGTGCTTGACCACGTCATAAGCCAGACCCGTAATGATCGCATAAAGCAGCGAGCTTATGACCAGCACGGTCAAGATGATCGACAGGGTACGGTTACCACTGAGATCTTTGCGTTGCGCGTACGACATTAACCCGCAATTCTCCTCGACACACCGTGGAGCGCTCCACGGTCAAACCGGGCGTTCGGACGCTCGCCCGCAACTAAGTTAAAAATCCGTCGATGTTTCAGTATGGCATAGACGGCAGGCGGGCTTCCTTATATCCGCCTCAAAGAGCGCGCAACGGATTTGTTCCACAGGCGGAAAGCCCGAAACCGCCACTGTTGAGAAGACCTGCTCAAACTTCCGGCCAAGAGCCCGGAAAAGAAGCGATTTCCACTCCAACTCCATGCGCATCGGGGTAGACATCGGGTTTGGAGAGCCGGATTCTGAGCGCTCGCGTGCCGCGAAATTCCGCCAAACGCTCGAAGATTGCGTGCGCCAGCGTTTCCTGAAGATTGTAGCGGCGTGAGCCCGCGATCTCGGTCGCCTCTCTCCGCAAAAAGTCATAATCCCAGGCGCGGGCGGGATCGTCGCCAGCCGGTGGAGCGAGATCCTCGAGCCAGATCTCGATGGTGACCAGAAGACGCTGAGGAGTCCCGATCTCGAAATCGTGGAAGCCGATGTCGGCCTGGATCTCCAGTCCTTCGAGCACGATTCTCGCGCATCGCACTTTCAGGTGCGGCGGAACGAGACCCGAGAGAGCAGCATCCGGAGCGCTCATTTCACTTCCAGGAACTGGACGTCGCGCTCGAGGGCGAGAAACCGCTGTCCCCCGTCGATGGTGAGGATTTGCCCGGTCACGGCGGTGGCATCGATCAGATAGCGAAGCGCCTGAACCACGTCCTCCGGCTCGACGCCGCGTTGCAGCGGATTGTTCGTGTGCATGGCTTCAAAATTATCCTCGGTCTGCTCGCCTGAGCGGAGCATCAACGCCGGAGCAATGCCATTTACGCGGATACCCCGGCTTGCAAGCGCCCTTGCGGCGAGTTCGGTGAGCCCGGCAAGCGCATATTTTGAGAGCGTGTAGCTGAGGAAGTCCGGATTGGGAGCGGACAGCTTCGAATCCAGCAGATTGACGACCAGCGCTCCGACAACGTCGTCAGCGAGCGCAAGACGGTCGATCAGGAGAGCCGCTGCCCGAACGTTCACCGCCATATGGGCGTCGAATTCGTCAGGACTGAACTCCTCGACCGAATCCCGCCGAAAGCGTGCAGCATTGTTCACCAGCAGCCGAACCGGCGGAAGGCCCTCGGCAGCGGCGAAGATGGCTTCGGCACAGCGCGGATCGCTCAGGTCGGCGACCACTTTCCTGGCGCCGTGCGGGACCTGATCGGTCTCATGGTGGACATGCGCCAGCACAGTCCAGTCATCCGCGAGCAGCGATTGAGCGATTACCGCTCCGACGCGCTTTCCCGCGCCGGTAACAATTGCAGTCCGTTCGGCCGACATTTGCGCCTGTCTGTCATTGCGAGCGAAGCGAAGCAATCCAGCCGTGTAATCTGGATTGCTTCGTCGCTTCGCTCCTCGCAATGACGCTGGGTGCCCGAGACCCGCAGTCCCATAGAGCTTCAGGGAATTACGATTGCGGAACTACGGAGAATGATCGAGGAACGCGGGCTTCCGCCGGTGGACCAGTGGAATCCGGACCGCTGCGGTCATTCCGGCATGCGCATCGCCCGCGACGGCACCTGGTATCACGAGGGCAAACCGATCCGCCGCCCGGCAATGGTCCGACTCTTCTCGACCATTCTCCGGCGACAGCCCGACGGCGGCCATGTGCTGGTCACTCCGGCCGAGAAGCTCGAGATCGACGTCGAATCGACGGCCTTCCGCGCCGTCGAGATGCGCAGCGAGTGTGAAGGCCGCGAGCAGCGAATTGCCTTTCGTCTGGACAGCGGTGATGCCGTGATCCTCGGTCCCGATCATCCATTGAAGATTGTCGAGACCGCTTCCGGCCCTTCCCCTCGAGTCCTCGTCCGCAATGGGCTGGAGGCAGAGCTTAGCCGGTCTGTCTATTATGAGCTGGCGGAGATTGCGCTTTCGGGCGGCGAGGATCCCGCGGGCGTCTGGAGCAGCGGCGCGTTCTTCCCGCTGGAATCCTCGGTATGACGCTTGCCGGCCGTCTTCGCCAGGCGCTGTCCGCGCCGCCATCTCTCCCGCCCCTCGAAGGAGACCTGCCCGAGCTTCGGGCAAATGCCAATGTACCTGCGGCCGTGTTGATCGTGATCACCGATCGGCCGAACCCGGGAATCATCCTGACCGTGCGGCGCGAGCATCTGCGCACTCACGCCGGCCAGATTGCATTTCCCGGCGGCCGATTGGAGACCGGCGAAGACGCGGTCGCGGCTGCTCTCCGCGAAGCGCAGGAGGAGATCCTGCTTGATCCGGCCGCCGTCGATGTCGTCGGGCAAATCGAAGCCTATCGGACGGTGACTGGCTTTGTTGTGACTCCTGTTATCGCGGTCGTCCCGCCCGACCTGCCGCTCGAACCGCACGAGCATGAGGTGGCCGACTGGTTCGAGGCGCCTCTCGGCTTCGTGCTCGACCCGGATAATCAGCAAAGGCGAAGCGCGCTGTTCGACGGGCGAACGCGTCATTATTACGAGATCCTCTGGAACGATCGAAGGATCTGGGGGGCGACTGCGGCCATGATCATCAACTTGTCGCGCAGGCTGCAGTGGAGCTGACTCTCGACGCCGCGAGGTGGCGCAAGAAACGCGGGATGAAGCGGCTGCTTGACGCGCTCGGCGCCAGCGAAGGCCTGACGCGCTATGTCGGCGGCGCGATTCGCGACGATCTCCTCGGGCTCCCGGTGAGCGATATCGACCTCGCTACGCGAATTCCGCCTGACCAAGTGATGGAGCGGCTGGAGAGCGCCCGAATCAAGGCGGTGCCGACGGGGATCGACCATGGCACGATTACGGCGGTGAGCGACGGTCACCCATTCGAAATCACGACTCTGCGCCGCGACGTTTCGACCGACGGGCGCCGCGCCACCGTCGCCTTTACCGACGACTGGAAGGAGGATGCGGCGCGCCGCGATTTCACCATCAATGCTCTCTCAGCCGACCCCGTGTCCGGCGAGCTGTTCGACTATTTCGGCGGGCTCGCCGATCTCGAACGGCGGCACATCCGGTTTATCGGCGACCCCCTCCAGCGCATTGCCGAAGACCATTTGCGCATCCTGCGCTTTTTCCGCTTCCACGCGCGCTTCGATGCGGGCGAGCCGGACGCCGCGGCGCTCGATGCCTGCACCGCGCGCGCGAACGACCTGATGGCCCTGTCGCGTGAGCGGATTGCCGACGAACTGCTGAAGCTCCTCGACGTCGCGGACCCATCTTCGACTGTCGGAATCATGCTCGACCGTGGAATCCTCAGGCCGATCCTGCCCGAGGTCGACCGCCTCGAAAGCTTGAAAGCGCTGATCGCAGCCGAGCGGGCCGCGAGAATCGCGCCCGACGCGCTGCGGCGTCTCGCCGCACTCATTCCGCAGGACGCGGAAGTCGCAGATGACATCGGCGCTCGCCTCAGGCTGTCGAACAAGGCGAGGAAACGCCTCGCCTGCGCCGCCGGGCGGGACCTCGGATCGTCACCGGAGGCGCTCGCCTATCGAATCGGACACGACTGCGCCGTCGACCGGCTCCTGCTCGCCGGCCGGCCAATGAAGGCGGCGGCATTGACCGGATGGCACAGCCCTCGCCTGCCGATCAGCGGCGGGACTCTGATCAAGCGCGGCTTGCCCGAGGGCCCGATCGTCGCTCGTACCTTGCGCGCGATTGAAAACCGGTGGGTGGAGGCCGGCTTTCCCGGCGGAGAGGAGTTCGAGCGGATTGTCAGCGACGCATTGACGAAGGCACAATCCTAGCCAGGATCAGGAATGGACCCCGGTCCGCGCGAGCGCGAGCTCGGATGCGCTCTCTCCGACCGCAAGCTCACCCCAGACGGGCTTCGCAACGTGCTGCGGCACGAGCGTTTCATATCGGGCGAAGAGCTCGTCGAAATGCTCGTCCATGGTTCGCACCCGGCTCGCGCGCGCTGCCGCGGCGCGCTGCAGCTCGGGTCCGCGATCCATGAAACGTCCGATCGCGCGTTCGAGCGAGATCTGGCTTCCGGCCCG
>JBQCCG010000052.1:0-54549 GCA_051962455.1 Sphingomicrobium sp.
GCCTTCAGTGAAGCCGACGAGCGGGTACCCGACCTCGATCCGACCTACGTCTTCGATCCCGATACGACCATGGCGATCTGCGCCGGCTTTTCGAAGAACCGCCGGGTGATGGTCCAAGGCTATCACGGCACCGGCAAATCGACCCACATCGAGCAGGTTGCCGCGCGGCTAAACTGGCCGTTGATCCGGATCAACCTCGATGCGCATATCAGCCGTATCGACCTAGTCGGCCGCGACGCGATCGTGCTTCGTGAAGGCCAGCAGGTGACCGAGTTCCGGGAGGGACTTCTGCCCTGGGCGCTGCAGCACCCGGTCGCCTTGGTGTTCGACGAATATGACGCCGGCCGGCCCGACGTGATGTTCGTGATTCAGCGTGTGCTCGAGGCAGAGGGCAAGCTCACTCTCCTAGATCAGAACCGCGTAATCCGGCCGAACCCCTGGTTCCGCCTGTTCGCGACGACGAACACCGTCGGTCTCGGCGATACGACCGGCCTCTATCACGGCACGCAGGCGATCAATCAGGGCCAGATGGACCGCTGGAACATCGTCACCACGCTCAATTACCTGCCGGCGGCGGTCGAAGCGCAGATCGTCCTCGCCAAGACGGGCGAATATGACGAGCCCGGCGGCAAGGAGATCGTCGACAAGATGATCAAGGTCGCAGACCTGTCGCGGCAGGGCTTCATCAACGGCGACATTTCGACGGTGATGAGCCCGCGCACAGTGATCAGCTGGGCGCAGAACGCGCACATCTTCGGTGACGTCGGCTATGCGTTCCGGGTCTCGTTCCTCAACAAGTGTGACGAATCCGAACGGCCGCTGATCGCAGAATATTATCAGCGCGTGTTCGGCGAGGACCTGCCGGAGAGCGTGGTCGGAAAGGCATGAGATCCTCCCCTCGATTTCGAGGGGAGGGGGACCACCCGAAGGGTGGTGAAGGGGCCTTCTCCGATGACTGAACGCATTGACCTCTTCCGCCGGGCGCTCGCCGGGGCAACGCGGGCCATCGCCAAGGATGCGGAGGCGGAGGTGGTCTTCGCCTCCGACCTGGCGCCGGCGTTGGGCAAGACCGCACGGGTGCCGTCCCCTGGTCCTGGGCTCGAGCCGCGGCTCGTCGCCGAAGCGCGCGGGGCGGCGGATTCCGCTGCGCACCGCCTGCGCTATCACGATGCTCATTTGCATGCCCGGACTGCGCCGATCGATGCCGAAGCCCGCGCGGTATTCGACGCGCTCGAGACCGCCAGAGTCGAGGCGCTCGGCGGCCGCTCGATGGGCGGAGTCAGGGACAATCTCGCCCAGCTGACCGAAGCGCGTGTGCGCAGCGATGCGATCGTCCGCGCCCGCACGGCCGAAGAAGTGCCGCTGTCGACTGCGGTCGCGCTGATTGCGCGCGAGCGGCTGACGGGCGAAGCGCCGCCGCGGGCGGCCGAGGCGGGACTGAAGCTGATCGCTCCCTGGATCGAGCACAAAGCCTCCGCCGAGCTCGACGCACTGGCGCTGACCCTTGACGATCAGGCCGCATTCGCCAAACTGTCGCGGCGGCTGCTCGAAGATCTCGATCTCGCGGCGGCCGAAGAACCGACGGACGAAGAGGCCCAAGAAGCCGGCGACGATGCCGAAGGCGAGGAGGGCGGGAGCGAAGACAAGGCCGAGCAGGGTGACGAGGGCACGCCGGGCGGCGGAGACGTCGAGATGCGCGGCGAGGAGGTCGAGGACCAGGACGCCGACGGCGAGTCCAGTGAGGAGTTCGATTCCGGCGAGGAGGAAGCCAGCGCGGGCGATGACCTCGCCGACAGCATCTTTGCATCGCCCTCCCGCCGCAATTGGGATCTGTCGCCGCCGACAGACTATAAGGCTTTCACCAACCGGTTCGACGAAATCGTCGAGGCCGAGGAGCTGTGCGACGAGGAGGAGCTCGGCCGCCTTCGCGCGTATCTCGACCAGCAGATGGCTGGCCTCCAGACTGTCGTCACTCGGCTCGCCAACCGGCTCCAGCGGCGGCTGATGGCGCAGCAGGCGCGCAGCTGGGATTTCGACCAGGAGGAGGGAATCCTCGATGCGGCGCGGCTAGCCCGCGTAGTCGTCAATCCGCGTCACGCGCTATCGTTCAAGGTAGAGCGCGATACCGAGTTCAAGGATACCGTCGTCTCGCTGCTGATCGACAATTCGGGGTCGATGCGCGGGCGGCCGATCGCCATCGCGGCGATCTGCGGCGACATTCTCGCTCGGACGCTGGAACGATGCGGCGTGCAGACCGAAATCCTCGGCTTCACCACCCGCGGCTGGAAGGGCGGGCAGAGCCGTGAGGCGTGGCTGACCGCCGGGCGCCCCGCCAATCCGGGGCGCCTCAACGACCTCCGCCACATCGTCTACAAGCGTGCCGACGAGCCCTATCGCCATGCACGCCGCAACCTCGGCCTCATGATGCGCGAGGGGCTGCTCAAGGAGAATATCGACGGCGAGGCGTTGCTATGGGCGCATAATCGCCTGATTGCCCGCCCCGAGGAGCGCCGGATCCTGATGGTGATCTCGGATGGCGCGCCGGTCGACGATTCGACGGCGTCGGCCAACGGCGGGAGTTATCTGGAGCGGCACCTTCGGCAGGTCATTGAATGGATCGAGAAGCGTTCGACTGTCGAGCTCATCGCGATCGGCATCGGCCACGACGTGACGCGCTATTATGAGCGCGCGGTCACCATCATGGACGCCGACCAGCTCGCCGGAGCGATGGTCGAGCAGCTCGCCAACCTGTTTGAAAGCCCCTGACGAGGGGCCATGTGCAATCTCTACACGCAGAGCAAGTCGGTCGATGAGGTGGTGCGCCTCTTCCGCGAAATCGATCTCCCGCTGAGCTTCCCTGAAGGGGTGCCGAACCTCCAACCCAAGGATATCTGCATCACCGATCCCGCGCCGATCGTGCGTGCCGCTTCAAACGGGGGGTTCGAGCTGGTGGTTCGCCGGTGGAGCTGGCCCGGACCGGGCGGCAAGCCGGTCTACAATTTCCGTTCGGAGGGTCGTGAGTTCCCGAGCGGACGGTGCCTGATCATCGCTGACGGCTTTTACGAGTTCACCGCGTCCTCCGATCCCAAGCAGAAAAAGAAAGATCGCTGGCTGTTCACCAGCCGCGATGAGCCGATGATCGGGATTGCCGGACTGGTGCGCGACGCGCCCGGAAACGGCGAAGCCTTCACCAAGCTGACGACCGAGCCGGGCGCCGATATCGCGCCTTACCACAATCGGCAGGTTGCGGTCCTGCCGTTGGCCTCATGGCATTCATGGCTGGATTATTCGCATTCGGCCGATGCTCTGATCCGGCCTGCGCCGGCCGGAACTCTGGAAGTTCAAAGCGCGCCTCGCTGATGGCGGATAAAAATTGGGCCCAGCGCACCTACGCGCACTGGGCCCCCCTCGTTACGCGACGCGAGGGATACTGCCTGTTGCCAGGCCTGGCGGGGAAAAGGGGAAAACCCCGCCAACGCAGGCACTTATGCCCGATTCGCGGGGAATTGACGCTGAACAAGGCATGCAGCCTTCGTTCAGCAAAATCGTAATGAAGTCAGTCGGTTAGCCGACTCAGGCGGCAGCCTGCTCAGCGAGGTCACCTCGGGCGGCCTGCCCCCGTCAGGCCGCTCCGGCGACCTTCTTGGCCACTTCGCGCTTGAGCTTGCGGACCTTCGGCGAAAGCTTGTCGTCGCTGGTCTTGAGGAGCCAGTTGTCGAGGCCGCCGACATGCTCGACCGAGCGCAGGCCGTGAGTCGAGACCCGCAGCTTCACGCTCTGACCGAGCGCGTCGGAAATGAGCGTGACGTTCTGCAGGTTCGGCAGGAACGTGCGCTTCGTCTTGTTGTTGGCGTGGGAAACGTTGTTGCCCACCTGCCGGCCCTTGCCGGTCAGCTCGCAAACCCGCGACATGGTTTCTATCCTGATTTTTTGAACGAGCCCTGTTAGGCTCGAAGAGCGCCGCCCGTTAGCCGCTCGGGCTCCGCTCGTCAACGTTGTGCCGGTGTGGGGGCGGGGCAACCGCCGAACAACATTTGCGTTAAGCGACCGTCGGGCACGCGATGCGTCGTGGGTTAGCTTGGGACTTCGCTTGGGAACAGGGGACATGCGCGCCATCATCTTCATCCTCATCGTCGCCGTGGTGATCGTCGTCATCGCGATCGCGACCGGGTTTCTCGACATCAACCAGATCCGCGGGGCCAAAGCGCCGCAGGTCACCACCACCGGCAACGGGATCAAGGCGAGCGGCGGACAGGCGCCGGCCTTCGATGTCGAGACGGGCTCCGTAAAGGTGGGGACGACCCAGACGACCGTGAACGTCCCGACGCTGACCGTCCAGAAACCCGATCAGAATGGGGCGGCCGCCAACAACACCGCGCAATGATCAGCAGAATGTGACTTGGCTGCCCCGCTCGGCTAGCGGCGGGAAATGGCCTTTCGACCAAGCTCAGGACAGGCTTTTCCGCTGCCTCTTCCGATGCGCCGCGCGCTCGATCTCGCCGCCGAGGCGGCGGAAGCTGGGGAAGTCCCCGTCGGGGCAGTCGTAACGCGTGGGGACGAGATCATCGCCGAAAGCCGCAACGCCATGCGTGGTTCGACCGATCCGACGGCCCATGCCGAGATAGAGGCGATTCGCGCGGCAGCGGCGAAGCTCGGTACCTCGCGGCTCGACGATTGCACCTTGTGGGTAACGCTCGAGCCGTGCGCCATGTGCGCCGCGGCGCTCGCGATTGCTCGCGTGAAAGCGCTCCGCTTCGGTGCGGAAGATCCCAAGGGTGGGGGAGTCGTCCATGGGCCGCGAATCTTCGCCCAAGCGACCTGCCATCATCGCCCCGATGTGCTCGGCGGAATCGGCGAGGACGAGGCCGGCGAGCTGCTCAGGCGCTTCTTCGCCGAGCGGCGTTAGGCACTCCCTCTCCCGCTCTCGGGAGAGGGCTGGGGAAAGGGTTTTCCTTCTTATTCGATTCCCGTCGTATCAGGAAAAACCCTCACCCGCTCGCTGCCGCGAGTCGACCTCTCCCGCTCGCGGGAGAGGGGAATTTCGTCAGCCTCGATAGGCGACCAGGCGAATTTCTATTCGCCGGTTGGCGGCGCGCTGCGTTTCATTCGTCTCGGGATTGTAGAGCGGCGCACTCTCACCCAGACCGCGGGAAGCGATCCGCGCCTTGCTGACGCCGTGCCGCGCGAGATAGCTCGCCACTGCCTCCGCCCGGCGTTCCGACAACGCCTGGTTGGCCTGCGGAGAGCCGGTCATGTCGGTATGGGCGAGCACGTCGACGAAGGTCCGGTTCTTCGTCTTCACCGTCCGCGAAATCTCCAGCAGGGTCGCGTCGGTCGTCCCCTTCACCGTCGCGCTACCCTCGTCGAAGGTGAATTCCGCGGGAATTCGGATGACGATCGACCCGCCGACATTGAGCACGTCGAGTCCGATGCCGGCGGTTTGCTGCCTCAGCTGGGTTTCCAGATTGGCCATGTAGGCGGGAACCTCTGCGGCGGTGAGCGGGCGGATCTTCGCGGCGCGCATCTTCGCTGCTCGGGCGCGGTATCCGCCGATCACGTCGCCCATCAGGTACGGCGCGTTCACACCCAGCGGCCTGAACGAAGCGGGCACCGCCATTGGCGGCGGGGCGGTTTCGCAGGCCGCGAGGGCCGCGATCAGGCAAGCCAGTCCAAACGCCTTGGTGCAGCGGGTGATCGTCATTCGGGCAAGCTCCCCATTTTTCAGCAGTGAAACCGGCGCGGCTCCGCACAAGTTCCGCACATGCAATAGAGGCGCCGCTTGTGGATGGACGCAAGAGCAGGCTACATTAACTCCGCCGCCCATGAGCGACCATTTAGCCCCCATACCCTGGCTCGACGTCCTCCTCATCCTCGCGCTGATCGTCCTGAACGGCGTGCTGTCGATGAGCGAGCTGGCGATCGTCTCGTCGCGCGAAGCGCGGCTCAAAGCCATGGCCAAAAGCGGCAGCAGCGGCGCGAAGTGCGCGCTAGACCTCGCGGCGGATCCCGGCCGGTTCCTCTCGACGGTCCAAAGCGGGATCACCCTCATCAGCATCATCAATGGCGCTTTTTCCGGCGCGAGCCTGGGCGAGCCGGTCGCCGAGCGGTTCGAAGCGGCGGGCATCGCGCACGGCACCGCGCATACGCTCGGATACGGTATTGTGGTTGTCGTTATCACCTACGTATCGCTGGTCATCGGTGAGCTGGTTCCCAAGCAGATCGCGCTTCGCTCGCCGGAGCCGCTGGCCGCGATCGTGTCGCGGCCGATGCTGTTGCTGTCGAAGATCACCGCGCCCTTCGTCTGGCTGCTCGACCGGTCGAGCGCGCTGATCTTCCGCCTGTTCGGCCTCGATCGCGAATCGAAGAACCAGGTCACGGCCGAGGAACTGCACCTCGTCGTCGCCGAGGCGCAGACTGCCGGCGTTCTCGAAGAGGACGAGCGGGCGATGATCTCGGGCATCGTCAGGCTGGCCGACCGGCCGGTACGCGAGGTGATGACACCCCGCACCGAGATCGATTGGATCGACCTTGCCGCGAGTCCGGAGGAAATCCGGTTGGCGTTGCTCGAAACGCCGCATAGCCGAATTCCCGTAGCCGACGGAGCGGTCGAGAATATCGTCGGCGTGATCCAGACCCGCGACGTGATGGCCGCCGCGCTCGAGGGCCGCTCCATCAACTTGAAGCAGCTTTGCCTCAAGCCGCCGGTGATTCCGGACCTCATGGACGCGATGGATGCGCTGACGGTGCTCCGCAACGCGGACGTCCCGCTGGCGCTGGTCACCGACGAATATGGTCATCTCGACGGGATCGTGACTCCGGGTAGCATTCTGGCGGCGCTCGCCGGCACTTTCGCCCACGACGTCGAGCAGGGAGAGGAGCCGCCGCTGGTCGAGCGCGAGGACGGGACATGGCTGGTCTCAGGCGCTGCGAGCGCGGACCTGCTCACCGACCGCCTGGGGGTGAATCTCCCTTACGATCGCGATTATGCGACGGTGGCCGGGTTTGCTCTATCGGTGCTCAAGCATTTGCCGGAGATCGGTGAAAAGTTCCGCCACGACGGCTGGTCGTTCGAGATCGTCGACATGGACGGCCGCAAGATCGACAAGCTGATCGCGTCCCGTCCGCGCAAGAAGCCGGCGCCAAGCGAGGCTGAGGCGGTCGGCTAAGCCAACCTAGTGCGGCATCGCCTGAGTCTACAGCTTCCCGAACCGCTGCTCGAAGCCATCGGTGTCGCCGCGGGCGAGATAGTCGGCCTGCTCGACGATCCGGTCGCGGGCGATCCGCCCGGCGAACGTCCCCAGTCGCGGATCGAGGCGGTCGACCTCGGTCGGGCTCAGGCGGGCGATCTGCTCATACCGGGTGAAGCCGAGATCGCGGAGCGCATCGGCGAACTTCGGGCCGACCCCTTTGAGCTGGCAAAGGTCATCGTGCGGCAGCTTCTCGCCGTCGAGCTCCCGGTGCACCGGAGCGTGGAAGATCGCGCCGGTCACGTCGCTGGTCGCGGCGGCCGCCTCGCCGACGATTCCGCGGCCCTCGGGCGGGTTCCGCGTCGCCATGTGCGGACGCACCGGAGCGCTGTCGGTCAGCTGCACGCGCTGGCGCGGACGCAATAGGAGAAAGGCCAGCACCAACGCCACCACGACGACGATGAGCCACCAATATTCGTTGAGCAGATTCATCAAATCACCAGTTCCAGTTTGCGTTGTAGCGACGGCGAAGCTCGCGAAGATAGGCGAGGACGAGGCCGCAAAGAAAGCCCAGCACGGCGGCAATTCCGCCTTCGACGATCAGCGGCAGTCCGCCGCCGCCGTTCGACCAGCTGGCGCTCTCGACTCCCGGGAGGTCGGCGATGATCTGGACGAGCTGGCTTCGCTGGAAGTCATCGGCTGGCCCCGACAGAAGCACGCGGCGGGTGAGCGGTCCGTGCTGCACATGCCCGCTGACCTGCGGGATCTCCCAGTAGATCGTCGCTGCCCGAACGGTGCGTTCGACCTCGGCCACGTACCGGTCCGCGGCTCCGAGCGGGCCGTGCCAGAGTGCGGCGAGCGCAATCGAGATTACGGCTCCGATCGCGAACGTGGCGTTTCGCTTCTTGCGTGGGCGGGGATAGCCGATCGCGCCCCCGATGACCGCGACGACGAGCCCGGCGCAGAACGGCGGCCAGAAATAGGCCCAGAAGGCGTTCACGTGGCTTGCCGCTCGAGCTCGCGCCAGCCGATGTCGCGGCGGTGGAATCCGTCGGCGAAGTCGATCTGGTCGACGGCGCGATAGGCGCGCGCCCGCGCGTTCGCGAACGTGTCGGCGATCGCCGTGACGGCGAGCACGCGGCCGGCCTTGGCGACGAGCCTCTGCTCGCCGAGCGCGGTCCCGGCGTGGAACACGGTGGCGCCCTCGACCTGCTCTGCGGTGTCGATCTCGCGGACGATGCCGCCGCTGGCCGGCGTTCCGGGGTACCCCTGGGCGGCGACGATCACGGTCATCGAATGTTTCGGAAGCAGCTTCGGCGGCTCGATTTCGGCGAGGCGGCCAGTCGCGACTGCATTGAGCAGCTCCGCGAAGTCGCCGTCGACCAGCGGCATGATCGCCTCGCACTCCGGGTCGCCAAAGCGCACGTTATATTCGATCAGTTTGGGCCCGTCGGCGGTGAGCATCAGCCCGGCGTAAAGCACGCCGCTGAACGGCGTTCCGGCGACGGCGAGCGCTCGCGCGGTTGGCCGGACGATCTCGTCCATCGCGCGCTCTTGTAGCTCGGGCGTCAGCACCGGCGCCGGCGCATAGGCGCCCATTCCGCCGGTGTTCGGGCCGGTATCGCCTTCGCCGACGCGCTTGTGGTCTTGCGCCGAGGCCAACGGCACCGCCGTCTCTCCGTCGACCAGCGCGAACAGGCTCGCTTCCTCGCCGGAAAGAAATTCCTCGATCACCAGCGGCCTGTCGCCCGAGGCATCGATCGCTGCTTCGGCTTCGGCTCGTGTCATGGCGACCGTCACGCCCTTGCCCGAGGCGAGCCCGTCGGCCTTGATCACCACCGGCAGCCCGAAGCCGCCGAGCGCGGCGCGCGCGTCGGCGGCGCGCTCCACGCGCACATAAGCGGCAGTCGGGATGTTGTTCGCGCGGCACAGGTCCTTGGTGAAGCCCTTGGAGCCCTCCAGCTGAGCCGCGGCGGCATTCGGACCGAATACCGCGATCCCAGTCTCCCGCAGCGCATCGGCGACGCCAGCGACCAGCGGCGCTTCGGGCCCGACCACCACCAGCCCTATGTCATTCGCGCGCGCGAGCGCGACGACGGCTTGCGGGTCGCACGGATCGGCGGCCGCGAGCTCAGCCCAGCGCGCGATTCCCGGATTTCCCGGCGCCGCGATGAGCTTGCCACAGCTCGGCGATTGCCTAAGCCGCCATGCGAGCGCATCTTCGCGTCCGCCCGACCCCAGCAGCAATATATTCATGGACTTTCCCGAAGAGACACCGCCCGGCCTGTTAGCCAACGTCGCTGCCGGCGACAATTCGCCCGCGCTCAGCGTCAGCGAATTGTCGGGTGCGCTCAAGCGCACGGTCGAGAGCGCATTTGGGCACGTGCGCGTGCGCGGAGAGATCAGCGGGTTCAAGCGCCATTCGTCGGGGCACTGCTATTTCAGCCTGAAGGACGAGAATGCGTGCATCGACGCCGTGATCTGGCGCACCAGCACAGGCGCGCTCGCCTTCCGGCCCGAAGATGGCGCCGAAGTGATCGCGACCGGGCGCCTCACCACGTACCCCGGACGATCGAAGTACCAGATCGTCATCGACCGGATGGAGCTGGCGGGCGAGGGGGCGCTGCTCGCTCTGCTCGAGAAGCGCCGCAAAGCGCTCGCCGCCGAGGGCCTGTTTGCCTCGGAGCGGAAGCGGAGACTTCCGTTCCTGCCGCGCGTGATCGGAGTCGTGACCTCGCCGACCGGCGCGGTGATCCGCGACATCCTCCACCGGCTCGAGGACCGCTGCCCGACGCGTGTGATCCTTTGGCCGGTGGCGGTGCAGGGCGACGGCGCGGCGGCGAAGATCGCTGCTGCGATCCGCGCCTTCCCGTCGATCGAGCCCAGGCCGGACCTGCTGATCGTGGCGCGCGGCGGCGGCTCGATCGAGGACCTCTGGCCATTCAACGAGGAGGAGGTGGTCCGAGCCGCGGCGGAATCGCGGATCCCGCTGATCTCCGCCGTCGGCCATGAGACGGATACGACACTGATCGACCACGCGGCCGACCTGCGCGCGCCGACCCCGACCGCTGCGGCCGAGCTGGCGGTACCGGTCCGCTCCGAGCTGTTCGCGCAATTGAACGAACTTCAGCACCGCGCTCAGCATTGCCTGTCCCGCCACATCGAGCGCGGCCGGGAGCGGTTCGACCTGACGGTCTGCCGCTGGCCCGATCCTCAGACGATTTTTGCGCCGGCAGTGCAACGGCTGGACGAGATCGGCGAGCGCCTCCCTCGATCCCTGGCCGCGAGGGCAGGCGCCGCGCGCGCCGACCTCAACCTCGTTGCCGGTCGCCTTCGCCGCGACCTGATCGACCAGCGCATTGCCCGATTTTCGGAGCGCCTCAGCGCCGCCTGGAAGATGGCCGAGCTCGTTCATCCCGAACGGCCGCTGTCCAAAGGTTATGTGCGGGTCACCAGCCGCGACGGCCGTACACTGACCCATGCGGCGGATGCGCGGTCGGCCGCTCGCCTGACGTTGCATTTCGGTGACGGCAACGTGGATGCATCGGTCGACGGCACCGCTTCCACCCAGCCGGTTGAGCCGAAGCGGCGCAAACCCTACATCGCTCCTCAGCCGGGCCTTTTCGATGCGCCGGAGGAGTGAGTTTCAATGCTGATGCACGGAAGCGGCCGTGTCGCCCGTATCCACTATCTCCCCGGCACATTCCGCCTCTTGAGCGACGGCGACCATGTCGTCTGCGCCGTGACCGGAGCGAGCATTCCGCTCCACGAGCTCAAATATTGGAGCGTCGAGCGGCAGGAGCCGTATGTCGACGCCGAAGCGAGCCTCAAGGCAGAGCAGCGCGCCCGCGGCCGATAGTCGCCTTCTTCCTCTAATTTCCCCTCCGCTGCGGCGTGAAATTCCGCCTCTCAGCGATGTGACGTATTTGCCACAGCCTTCAAATGAAAGTGAGACCCACCCTCCGTTGCCGTTGCGCCGAGTCGGGGGTTCGGACTACCCAGCCTCATCGCGCACGGTCGCGTTGTCATGAAATTGGTGTCCCTTTGACGCCTGCATGAGGGGAAGAAAATGAAGGCATCTATCGTTCGCTACGGTTCCGCATTGCGGACTGGCAGCGCCCTGACGGCCCTTGCCGTTGCCGGCCTCACGGCCGTTCCGGCTTACGCGGCAGACACGGCGCCGCAGCCGACTCCGCCCGCGACCACCGCGCCGCAGAACACGACGTCGCAATCCCCGACGTCGCCCGACCTGCAGCCGCCCGCGCCCGGCAAGGGCGCCAATGCGTCGCAAACGACCACCAGCCAGAAGGGCGAGCAGGCGATCGTCATCACCGGCACCGTTTCCAGGCAGACGCAGACCGCGTCGCCGGTCACGGTCGTCAGCTCCTCGAACCTCCAGGATCGCGGCATCACCACGATCTCCGAAGCGGTTCAGCAGCTCGTCGCCAACAACGCCGGCGCCGATCCGGCGAGCTGGACGGCGTGGGGCTTCGCCACGGGCGCCAGCGCTCCGTCGCTGCGCGGCTTCAACGACGCTTATACGGTCACCCTGTTCGACGGTCTGCGCAGCGCTTACTACCCGCTGGCCGACGACGGTTACCGCAACTTCGTCGACATCAACACGATCCCGGAATCGATCGTCGACCGTGTCGAGGTGCTGCAGGACGGCGCTTCGGCGAACTACGGCGCGGACGCGGTTGCGGGCGTGGTCAACGTAATCATCAAGCGCGAAATCCAGGGTATCCACGTCAATGGATCCTACGGCATTTCGTCGCGCAACGACGCGGGCGAGAAGCGCATTGACGCGACCCTCGGCTACGGCTCGCTGGCCGACCAGGGCTTCAACGTCTACGTGAACGGCGAGTATCAGAAGAACGATCCGCTGTTCATGCGCGACCGCGGCTATCCGTTCAACACGTCGGACCTTAGCCGTGAATGCATCACATCGGCGTTCACTGGCGATAAGAATTGCGGATTCAACGGTGTCGTCAACGGCATCCAGTGGAACGGCGATTATTTGGGCTTCGGTACAACCTACGTCGGCTACGGCATCCCGTACACAGTCGATGCGACTGGGAAGCCCACCGGCCCCGCGGGAGCAACTAACTTCCAGTTGCTGAATCCAGCGGCGGGGTGCCAGGGACTGCCGTCCGTTACTCTCACGGCGGCGCAGCAGACCGCAACTACCCCGGCGAATGGTGTCGTCTGCCAGGAAGACCTGCAGAAGAATTACTTCATGTACGCTCCGAGCATCACTCGGAAGGGCCTGAACTTCCACGGCACGGTCAACATCACGCCCGACATCCAGGCCTATGCGATGGCGAACTGGTATGAGGTCTCGACCTACAGCCAGATCTCTCCGATCAGCCTTAGCAGCATGCAGACGGCAGCAGGCGGACCGCTCGCCACCGTCTCGCGTATCTATTTGCCGGTCTACGTCTGTCCGCAAGCACAGCCTGTGTTCACGGCGACCAACCAGGTCTAGTTCACCGGCTGCAACGCGGCCAACGGCACGCTGAACCCGAATAACCCGTTCGCGGCTCAAGGTGAGGTTGCACGACTGTCGGAGCGCGGTCTCAACACGCGTGAAGCGTTGACCGACGCCAATACCTATCGCTTCTCGGGCGGGGTCAGCGGCACGGTGAGTGGCTTCAACTTCAACGTGGATGCGACCACGTCGTGGGTTGACCTGGATATCACCAACAAGGGCTATATCCAGCTCAAGAACTACTTGAACGCGATCGGCACCGGACAGTTCAACTTCGTCGACCAGACACAGAACAGCCAGGCCATTCTCGACCTCGTCTATCCGACCAGCAAGAACCACTCGGTATCGAAGCTGTCGCAGATCCAGGCCGTGGTCGGCCGGGATCTTCTCCAGCTGCCCGGCGGCGCGCTCAACCTCGCGATTGGTGGCGCGTACCGTTTCGAGGCGATCGACAACCCGAGCGCCAACCCGCCCAACTTCGTTGATCCGACGGACCGCTACATCAGCATCAACGCGGTAGCCGCCTCGGGCAGCCGCCATGTCTGGTCGGGTTATTATTCGCTCGACGTGCCGGCGTTCACCGGCTTCGACTTCAAGGCCGAGGGTCGCTACGACAGTTACTCGACCCACAACAAGGCCTTCTCGCCGAAGTTCGAGCTCCAGTATCGCCCGGTCCCGCAACTGAAGCTCCGCGGCACCTGGTCGCGCGGCTTCCGCATTCCGAGCTTCAACGAGTCGAGCTCGGAAGGTGTGCCGACGACGGGCTACATCAGCGCGAGCGTCGACTGCACCAGTGCGGTTTATGCGGCATTCTGCGCGGCGCACTCGAGCAACCCGTCCTACTACACGGGTGGTTACACTTACGGCCTGTCCTCGGTCGGCAACCCGCGGCTGAAGCCGGAGAAGTCGACATCTTGGACCGCCGGCGCGGTGATCGAGCCGAGCCGCCAGCTGACCCTCACGGTCGATTACTGGCACACCAAGATCAAGGACATCATCCTTCCGGCCGTCACGAACAATGCCTTGCTCGCCCAGTATTACGAGAACAATGGCGTGGTGACGGGCGCTCCTCCGGGTGTGACCCTCATCCCGGGCATTCCGGATCCGGAGAATCCGGCTGCGCTTCCGCTGCTCGGCTTCCTCCAGTCGCCCTACACCAATTCGGGCTCGGAAGTCGGCTCGGGTGTCGACCTGTCCGCGACCGGCCGGTTCCGCCTGACCAACAGCGGAATCCGGTTGATCAGCACCCTCAGCGCGTCCTACCTGGCCGAGCTGACGCTGACCGATCCGGTCAACGGTGTTCAGAAATACGCCGGTACGCTCAGCCCGTGCAACATCACGAGCTGCTCGGGTGCGCCGAGGTGGCGTGCGCAGTGGACCAACACGCTGGACTTCAACGGCAACGCCTCGATTACCGCGACGGCTTACTACACGTCCGGCTATTCGGAGATTTCGACCGACTACGGCGGAATCATCGGCGATTGCCCGGGCAGCACCTTCGCGATGTCGGCGGTCAGCTATCCGGACAACGCTCCGATGCTGTGCCGCAGCAAGGCGATTTGGGACCTCGACCTTACCGGCCAGGTGAAGCTGATGAAGCACCTGACTCTCTACGGGAACGTCCTCAACATCTTCGACATCAAGCCTCCGTTCGATCCGAACGCGGCTTACGGTCTGTACAACTTCAACCCGGCTTGGGCCGACCGCAACTTCGTCGGCCGCTACTTCCGGATCGGCGCCAAGGTCGACTTCTAGGAAGTACCGGGTTGCGTAATCTGGGGCGGCACTTCGGTGCCGCCCTTTTTTTGCCTATTCCGCAGCTTCGCGGATTTCGCCGACCGGCGTGAGAATGAGCTGCCCGTCGCCCTCGTCGACGCGGACGATCGATCCGTCCGGAATCTCGCCCGCAAGGATTTTGTCGGCGAGCGGATCCTGCAGATATTTCTGGACCGCGCGCTTGAGTGGTCTCGCCCCGTACACTGGGTCGTAACCGACGCGGCCGAGCCACGCCCGTGCCGCATCGCTGAGCTCCAGCCTGATCTTGCGATCGTCGAGCAGCTTCTGCAGCCGCGCGACCTGGATGTCGACGATCGGCCCCATGTGCCCGGCGCTCAGGCGATGGAACAGGATGATTTCGTCAAGCCGGTTGAGGAACTCGGGCCGGAAATGCGCGCGCACGACCTCCATCACCTGCGGCTCGGCCTTCTCGACCGGCTCGTCTTCGCCGAGTTGCGCGAGATATTGCGAACCGAGGTTCGAGGTGAGGATGATGATTGTGTTGGTGAAGTCGACCGTACGCCCCTGCCCATCGGTCAGCCGCCCGTCGTCGAGCACCTGCAGAAGCACGTTGAAAACATCACCGTGCGCCTTCTCGACCTCGTCGAACAGCACGACCTGATACGGCCGCCGCCGAACCGCTTCGGTTAGAACACCGCCTTCCTCGTAACCAACATAGCCTGGAGGAGCGCCGATCAGCCGGGCGACCGCGTGCTTCTCCATGAACTCGCTCATGTCGATCCGCACCATCGCGGACGCGTCATCGAACAGAAATTCGGCGAGCGCTTTGGTGAGCTCGGTCTTGCCGACGCCCGTCGGACCGAGGAACAGGAACGAACCGAGCGGCCGGTTCGGGTCCTGCAGGCCGGCGCGCGCGCGGCGGACGGCGGCGGAGACCGCTTTCACCGCATCTTCCTGGCCGATGACTCGGGCGCCGATCGCCGACTCCATCTGGAGCAATTTCTCGCGTTCGCCTTCCATCATCCGCTCGACCGGGATCCCGGTCCAGCGGCTGACCACGGCGGCGATGTCCTGGTCGGTGACTTCCTCGCGAAGCATCGCGCCCTTGGACGCGGCCTGCGCGTCGGTGAGCTGCTTCTCGAGTTGCGGAATGCGGCCGTATTGAAGCTCGCCAGCTTTCGCGAGGTCGCCGCTGCGCTGCGCCTGCTCGAGTTCGAGCCGCGCGGAATCGAGCTGCTCCTTGATCTTCGCTTCGCCTGCGATCTTCTCCTTCTCGGCCTGCCAGCGCTGGGTCAGCTCGGCCGACTGTTGCTCGAGGTTGGCCAGTTCCTCTTCCAGCTTGGTGAGCCGGTCCTTCGAAGGCGCGTCCTGCTCCTTCTTCAGCGCCTCGCGCTCGATCTTGAGCTGGATGATGCGCCGATCGAGATTCTCGATTTCCTCGGGCTTGGATTCGACTTCCATTCGAATTCGGCTCGCGGCCTCGTCCATCAGGTCGATCGCCTTGTCGGGCAGGAAGCGGTCCGTGATGTAGCGGTTGCTGAGCGTCGCTGCGGCAACGATCGCCGCGTCGGTGATCCTGACGCCGTGGTGAAGCTCATACTTTTCCTTGAGCCCGCGCAGGATCGAGATCGTGTCGGGCACGGTAGGCTCGCCCACGAACACCGGCTGGAAGCGCCGCTCCAGCGCCGCGTCCTTCTCGATATATTTGCGATACTCGTCGAGCGTGGTCGCGCCGATGCAGTGTAGCTCGCCGCGGGCGAGGGCGGGCTTCAGGAGGTTGCCGGCGTCCATGGCGCCCTCGGCCTTTCCCGCGCCGACCAGCGTGTGCATCTCGTCGATGAACAGGATGATGTCGCCCTCGGCCTGCCGGACCTCGTCGAGCACGCCCTTCAAGCGCTCCTCGAACTCGCCGCGATATTTGGCGCCGGCGATCAGCGCGCCCATGTCGAGCGCCAGCAGGCGCTTGTCCTTGATGCCGTCGGGAACGTCGCCGTTGGCGATCCTCAGCGCCAGCCCCTCGACAATCGCGGTCTTGCCGACGCCTGGCTCGCCGATGAGCACCGGGTTGTTCTTCGTGCGCCGGGCGAGCACCTGGACGGTGCGCCGGATTTCCTCGTCGCGTCCGATCACCGGGTCGAGCTTGCCGGCGCGCGCTGCTTCGGTCAGATCGCGCGAATATTTCTTCAGCGCGTCGTAGCGATCCTCGGCGCCCTGCGTATCGGCGGTGCGTCCACCGCGCAGCTGGTCGATCGCGGCGTTGAGATTCTGGGGCGTCACACCCGCCTTCGCCAGCGCAGTGCCCACGTCGGTGCCCTTGGCGAGCGCCATTGCAAGCAGGATTCGCTCGACGGTGACGTAGCTGTCGCCGGATTTCTTGGCGACTTGCTCCGCCTGGTCGAGGATTCGGATGGTATCGCCGTCCATCGCCGGCGCCTGGGTCGCGCCGCTGCCCGTCACGGCGGGAATTTTCGCGACCAGCGCATCGGCCTCGCGCTTTGCGGTCTTGGCGTCGCCGCCCGCCGCCTCGATCAGTCCCGCGGCCATGCCCTGCTCGTCGTCGAGCAGCGCCTTCAGCAAATGGGCGGGCGCGATGCGTTGCTGATGCTCGCGGACCGCAATCGTCTGCGCGGCTTGGAGAAACCCCCGGGCGCGGTCCGTCAGCTTTTCAAAATCCATGTCTTGCTAACCCCTCTTTGGCTGGGGCCGATATGGTGTTGCACATCAGCAACACAAGGCAAAGTCGCAAACTTGTCCGCGGACAAGCTGGGGCTCTGTCGCTTAGTGCGGCAGGCCCGATGAAGTTCCTTGAGGCGCTGCCGCGCTGGTTGCGGCAGGGGCCGGGAGAAGACTCGCCGGCGTCGAAGCCGGAGCCGCCGTTGGAGTCGGCGGCAGCGGCTGACCCGAGCTCGCGACATCGTCCGGATGGAGGATCGGCGGGCAGTCGGCGGCGACCGCGGGGTCCATGTTCCAGCGGCGGAACTTGGTGCTGTCGACGTGGAATCTGAGATAGGCGTAGAAGCCGAGCCCGGCGTTGTAGGCGGCGCCATGCTCCGTATGGATGCCGCACAGCGTGCGCATCAAGGTAACCCGATCGATCGGCTTCAGCGGTACCATGTCGATCGCCGAATCGAGCCGATGCGCGCTTTCCGGGGCGCCCCCCGCGCAGACGTTGAGCACGGGGTTTCGGTATACGGAGACCGGCTCGACGGGGCCGACCGCCGGGATCACGTAATCGCGGACGTAGCGCAGCGTTTCCACCATGTGCGGCCACTCGTCCGGCGGGGGCACTTCGAACGGCTGCTGCCCGCATTCCTTCCACGAGGTCGCGGTGCGGAGCAGCTGCCACGTCGGGAGGATTCCGCCGACCTGGTTGGCGACCAGATAATCGTTGAACGCCTTCACCTGCGCCGCTCGTGATGGGAGGGCCAGGTACCAGCTGCGGTAGCCCGGCTCGTCCTGCCCGGGGGCGATATAGGGTCCGGCCGGGTCCCAGTTGGCCGGGGCCGGTGCAGCTGCAACCGGGGGAGGAGAAGCTAGCTGCGCGGGCTGGGCAGCAGCGAGGCTGGCGACCAGCAGGAAGGCGAGAGCGATCATCTTCATCAATGGAAATCATACTCCCATGACTCGGCTTGAAAAGCGCTGAACGCCGGGCCACGTCGCATCAATGACTCAGCCCATCGACGTCGATCTGCCGCACAATCTCGGCAAGGACGAAGCCCGGCGCCGCATCGCCAACAACATCCACAAGCTCGAGCAGCACATCCCCGGCGGTGCGCAGGTGAAGTCGGGCTGGGCCGGCGACCAGCTCAACCTCGATGTCACCGCGATGGGGCAGAACGTGACCGCGACGATCGACGTGATGGAGTCCAAGGTCCACCTGAAGGTGCTCCTGCCGGGCGTGCTCGGCATGTTCAGCGGGCTCATCCAGGGCGCGCTGCAAAGCAAGGGCCACGTGCTGCTGGAGGATCATCATAAGGACTGAATTCCTCCCCAGCGTCGCTGGGGAGGGGAACCGTCGAACGGAGATTCGATGGTGGAGGGGTCATGGCCCGATCTCGGTTACCCCTCCACCAGCTTCGCTGGTTCCCCTCCCCATCGCTGCGCGATAGGGAGGACCTTCCGCCAATGCGGGGAGGGTAAATGCGCCATTTCGCGATTGTCGGTTCGGGACCTGCGGGCTTCTACACCGCCGAGGCGCTGGAGAAGGCCTATGGCGAAAGCGCGCGGATCGACATCCTCGACCGCTATCCGGTCCCGTACGGCCTCATCCGCTTCGGGGTCGCGCCCGACCACCAGTCGCTGAAGGCGGTCAGCAAGCGCTACGACAAGGTCGCCGAGAGCGCCGGCGTCGACTTCATCGGCAATGTTTGCGTTGGCCGCGACGTGTCGGTCGCGGAGCTGCTCGAGCTCTATGACGCGGTGATTCTCGCCATCGGCGCTCCGCATGACCGCAAGCTCGGCATTCCCGGCGAGGACCTGCCGGGAGTCATCGGTTCGGCCGAGTTCGTCGGCTGGTACAACGGCCATCCCGACTTTGCCGACCTCGACCCGCCGCTCGACGACGCCAGCGCCGTCGTCGTCGGCAACGGCAATGTCGCGCTCGACTGCGCCCGGGTCCTGTCCAAGACACCCCACGAGTTCGAGGGGTCGGACATCGTCGGCCATGCCCTGGAGGCCCTCGACGCTTCGGCAGTCCACACCGTGACTCTGCTCGGCCGCCGAGGGCCGCACCAGATTGCCATGACCCCCAAGGAACTTGGCGAGCTCGGACATCTCGAAGCGGCGGTGCCAATCGTCGACATGGCCGATTTCCCGCCGGTCGAAGCCGATGAGCCGCTCGAGCCGGGGCTGCGCAAATCGGTCACACTCCTGCGCGGTTTCGCCGACCTGCCGCAGGGCAAGCCCAAGCGGATCGTCTTCGACTTCTTCGCCAAGCCCGTCGCGATCGAGGGCGATAGCAAGGCCGAGCGGATCCTCGTCGAGCGGACCGAGCTGGACGAGAAGGGCTCCGCGCGCGGGACGGGCGAGACCTACACGGTTCCGGCCTCGCTGATCATCACCGCAATTGGCTATTCGACCCCGCCCATCGATGGGGTCGCCTATGACGAGCGGGGAACCAGGTTCCTCAACGAGAATGGACGCATCGCCGACCGCCTCTATGCCGTTGGCTGGGCGCGGCGAGGACCGACAGGGACGATCGGCACCAATCGGCCCGACGGCTACGAAGTCGCCGACCGGATCGCAGCGGAAATGCCCGCCGGAAGCGCCGGCGAGCGGTCGGGCGCCGAGGGTCTCAAGCGCCTGCTCGAGAGCCGCGGGGTGATGGCAACCGACTATGACGATTGGCGCAAGATCGAGGAGACCGAGGTGGCGAACGCCCGCCCCGGCAGCCCTCGCGAGAAGTTCGTTCGCCACGAGGAATGGCTGCGGACGCTCGGGCGCTAGTTCCTCCCCATCGCACGCGATGGGGAGGGGAACCATCGAAAGAAGATTCGATGGTGGAGGGGTAGAAGGCCCGGGTCAGATGCCCCTCCACCACGCTGCGCATGGTTCCCCTCCCCACGAGCTTCGCTCGCAAGGAGGAACCGCTTGCACTCCCTCCAACCCCCATCTATCTAGCCGCGGCCTTGGCTCCCGCCGCGACCATCAGTCGCACTCAAGCGGGTTCCGGTCGGGGAGTAGCTCAGCCTGGTAGAGCACTGTCTTCGGGAGGCAGGGGCCGGAGGTTCGAATCCTCTCTCCCCGACCATCAAGCTGAGCCTATCTTAACCATCTTCGCTTAAGTCTTGGGCATGTTTCGCGACGCTCGCTGCCTGCGTTTCGGCAGCGCGATCCCATTGGGCTGCGCGCTTGCCGCGCTATGGCCGGTGCCCGCCGCGGCCTCTGACGCCAGGTTGTTCACGCCCGATGCTTTCGAGGTCGACGGCGATGTCCGGCTCGTCGCCGTCGATGGCGAAAGGAGCTGGGTCGATGGAGGCTTCGGCAAGTTGCGCTCGGGCAGCGATGGCGATCTCCGCGTGCAGCCGCAGCTCGGCAACGTCAGCCTCGTCTGGAAACCACAGCTCAGCTGGGCGCTGGGAGCGGTGGTCGTCGGCTCGGTCCTGGGCGGCCAGCGCACCGACGCGGGCCTTGCCCAAGCCTATCTGACCTACCGTCCGATGCGCGGCAGCAGCAATCTCGCTTTCTCGGCGCGGGCGGGGCTGATGTGGCCGCCGATCAGCCTCGAGCATGAAGGCGCCGACTGGCATGTGAAGGATTCGATCACCCCCTCGGCGATCAACAGCTGGATCGGCGAAGAGGTCCGCCCGGTCGCGGCGGAAGGTACGATTTCGACTAGCCTCGGGGCGCACAAGCTACGCGCGACCGCGGCCATTTTCGCCGCAAACGATACGGCGGGGACATTGCTGACCTTCCGCGGCTGGGCGCTTCACGATCGAACCACCCTCGCTTTTCGCGGCCAGCCACTCCCGCCATTGGGGCCGTTCACCGGCCATCAGGCGCCGTTCACCCATCCGCTGATCGACCTGCACGGCGGTTTCGCGCACCGGCCCGGCTATTACGCCAAGCTGGCCTGGGCTCCGCCCGTGCCGCTCCGGCTCGAGCTGTTCCATTACGATAATCGAGTCGATCCGCAGACGGTGACGCTCACGCCTGAGTGGGGCTGGCGCACCCGCTTCGACGATGCCGGATTGGTCGCGGACCTAGGCTCGGGCGCCGAGCTCAAGGCGCAGGCGCTGCAAGGGCGGACCCGGATGGGCTTTGTTATGGATGGCCGCCGTTTCGTCGACGAGCGCTTCCGCTCGGCCTATGCGATGCTCACCAAGCCGATCGGGAATGTCGGCCTCTCGGTCCGCGCCGAGGCGTTCGACACAAGCAATCGCGGCAGCATCTGGACCGACGAATATGGCGAGCACGGCTGGTCGGCAATGATCGCGGCGAGGCGCGAATTGGGACGGCTTACCGTCCTTGGCGAGCTGCTCCACGTGTGGAGCGACACGCCGGCTCGCGAATATGCTCTCGAACCCGAGAGACAGCGGCAGACGCAGCTTCAGGCCGAAGTGCGAATGCGCTGGTAACCAATCTCGCTAGGCGGGACGTTTACCGATTCAGACTTAATCCTGCCCAATGTTGCGGAAGATCTCGATTGTGCTGGCCCTCGCCGGCGCAGCGTCGCCGCTTGCCGCGGCTTCGCTGAGCGTCCGCGTCATGGATGCCTCCGGAAAACCGGTTCGTGACGCGGTGGTGACGCTCTATCCGGCGGGTTCCGCGGCGCGACCGGCGCATACCGCCGGGCGCTTCGTGATCTCTCAGCAGAACATGCAGTTTCACCCGTTCCTGACCATCGTTTCGGTCGGGTCGGACGTGTCGTTCCCCAATTACGACAACACCAAGCATCACGTTTATTCCTTCTCGCCGGCGAAGAAGTTCGAGCTGAAGCTGTTCGCCAAGGACCAGTCGCGCACGGTGCATTTCGACAAGGCGGGCGTGGTCGCCCTCGGGTGCAACATCCACGATCAGATGAGCGCGTTCATCGTCGTCACCGACAGCGCCTGGGCCGCGCGGACCAATGCACAAGGGATCGTCACCTTCGTCGATGCACCGAATGCCCCCGGTCGGGTCACGGTGTGGCATCCCTATCTGCGAGCCCCGGGCGGGGAGCTCGCGCAAGCGGTGGCTCCAACTCAGCGCAGCGTAACTTTTCAAGTCCGACTTCGGCCGCCGCCGTCGGCAATGTCGATGACCGATTATTGAGGCCGATGCGCCCGTTCCGCTCCCTCAGCGCTCGACTGACGGTCCAGTTCGCACTGCTCTTCGCAGTGGCGATGCTGGCAGTGTCGGCGGCGCTGTCGACGCTGATCGCCGGATCAGCTTCGCGCCAGGTCGAGCGGCAGCTGCAGTCGAGCGGCAAGGTCTACGACCGCCTGTGGCAGCAGCGCGCGCATGAGCTCCAGAATGCAGCGCAGCTGCTCGCTCATGACTTCGGCTTCCGCGCGGCGGTGGCGAGCGGCGATCAGGCGACGATGGAATCGGCGCTCGGCAATGCCGCGGCGCGGCTGCGCGTCCGAAGCGCGTTCATCGTCACGGCCGACGGCAAGGTCTCGACGATCGATCCAGGCGTCAGCAACGCCGAAGCAAAAGCATTGTGGGAGCCGCTCGACGACGGTCGGCTGTCGGGAGTGTCGGTTCTCGCCGGCCGCCCGCGCCAGCTGGTCGCGGCTCCAATCATGGCTCCGACGCTGCTCGGCTGGGTGGTGTTCGCCTCCGACCTCGACGAACGCGAGATGCGGGGGCTTGAACATCTGTCAGCGATCCCGCTGCACGCGGCTGTTATCGCCAATGAAAAGGGCCGCTGGTCCGAAGCACTGGGCAGCATGTCGGCACTCGATGCCGGCGGCGCAGCGCTTGCTCAGGCCCATGCCGGCGGAGCCGCCGCGTTCCAAATGGACCTCGGCGGCACTCGGTCGATCGCGCTTGCCAAGCCGCTTCGCACCTTTTCCGATGGCGAGCGTGCCACCTTGCTGCTGGCTTATCCGAAGGCGCAGGCGCTGGCCGACGCCCGCAAGCTGGAGCTGGCGCTCGCCGCCATGACTTTGCTCGGCCTGTTGCTCGTCGCCTACGCCACGTGGAAGGCCGCCGGCCGGATCACACAGCCGCTCGCGCGGCTAGACGAAGCCGCAGGCCGACTAGCCTCGGGCGAACATGTTCAGGTGCGGGTGCGGGGTGAGGACGAGCTTGCCCGCCTCGCATCGAACTTCAACGAAATGGTCGGCAAGATCGCCGAGCGCGAGCAGCGGATCACCCAGCTTGCCTTCAACGACGTTCTGACAGGCCTCCCGAACCGGACCATGTTCCAGCAGCAGCTCGAGCATGCGTTCCGCGCCACCCAGGCCAATGGCGGTCTGTTCGCGCTTCATTGCCTCGATCTCGACCAGTTCAAGGTGATCAACGACACACTCGGCCATCCCGCCGGCGACGCATTGCTCATCGAGGCGGGTCGAAGGGTCCAGCAGGCCGCGCGCGGCCAGTTCGTCGCGCGGCTCGGCGGCGACGAATTCGTCGTCATTCAGATGGTCGGCGAGGACCGGAACGCGATCGAGCGCCTCGGACGCGAGATTCTCGAAACCGTCTCGAAGCCGCTCACCATCGACGGCAACGAGTTTGCGCCGTCCACCAGTATCGGCATCGCCATTGCCCCGCAGGATGCCGATGACGGCGGGACGCTGCTGCGCAATGCCGACCTGGCGCTTTACCGCGCAAAGGAAGCGGGCCGCGGCACCTACGCCTTTTTCGAGCAGAGCCTCAACGAGCGCGCTCAGCAGCGTCGACAGCTCGAGTCCGATCTTCGCTTGGCGCTGGAACGCGGCGAGTTTGAGCTCTTCTACCAGCCGTTGTTCGATCTCGAGCAGAACAGCATCTGCTCGTTCGAGGCATTGCTCCGCTGGCGGCATCCAGAGCGAGGGATCGTCTCGCCTGTCGAGTTCATCCCAGTCGCCGAAGATACAGGCTTGATCGTCCCGATCGGCGCCTGGGCGCTCCGCGAAGCCTGCGCCACGGCGGCACGCTGGCCTTCGAATGTCCGCATCGCAGTCAATGTGTCGGCGGTTCAGTTCCACCGCGGAGCGCTGCACGAAACCATCCTGCGCGCGCTTGCCGACAGCGGCCTCGCTCCGGACCGGCTGGAAGTGGAAATCACCGAATCCGTGTTCCTCGAAGGCGGCGACACGACCTTGCGCCTGCTCCATGCGCTGCGCACGCTAGGAGTGCGGGTCGCGCTCGACGACTTTGGCACCGGCTATTCGTCACTCAGCTATTTGCAGAGCTTCCCGTTCGACAAATTGAAGATCGACCGCAGCTTCATCCAGGGCCTGCTGACGCGCGACGGCGCGACCGCGATCGTCGCCGCAATCACCGAACTTGCACGCGCACTGGGAATCGAGACGACTGCCGAGGGCGTCGAGGAAACGGCGCAGCTCATGGAGCTTCGCGCCCATGGCTGCTCATCGGTCCAGGGCTTCCTTTTCGCCGAGCCGATGACGGCCGCCGAGGTCGACCGGTTGTTCAAGGAAGATCAGGTCGCGATTAAGAACGTCGCCTGAGGTCAATCCTCGATTTTGCGCAGCGCTCTGCCCTTGTGCATCGCGACATGATCCGTCTTGTCGCTCTTGATCTCATATTGCGGATCGTCGGGCGTGGCGTGGTGGGTGTAACCTTTGTAGTCCGTATCTTTGGTGTGGACCTTGATGATCCGCCCGCTGACGCGACCCGCTTCGGAATTCCACCCGACATGATCGCCAACCTTGAAGCGTGCGCTCATCAATGCCTCCCGTCGGGTCATCAGGCGGGTGCAAGAATGTCCCCGCTTATCTGGTCAACGCTCGTGCACGCCGTCAGCGCCATCGCCACGCGCATCTCCGCTTCGATGAGCTTCAGCACGTGCGCCACGCCGGCACCCCCATTCGCGGCGAGCGCATAGGCCCAGCCGCGGCCCATCAGCGCGAAGTCCGCGCCGAGCGCGAGCATCCGGACCACGTCGAGCCCCGATCGCACGCCGCCGTCGGCCAGGACCTTCACCTTTCCCGCAACCGCATCGGCAATTGTGGGCAGGGCCCGCGCGCTGGAAAGCGCGCCGTCGAGTTGACGGCCACCGTGATTGGAGACCACGATTCCGTCAGCTCCGCTGGCGGACGCTTCGCGCGCGTCGGCGGGGTCGAGGATGCCCTTGATGATCAGCGGGCCTTTCCACAGATTTCGAACCCATTCGACGTCCTTCCAGCTGACCGACGGATCGAAATTCGCGTGAATCCACGCCTGGAAGTCGCTCAAGGGCGCCCGCTTTCCGACGATCGGCTCGAGATTGCCGAGGCTGATCGGGCGGCCCCGGATTCCGACGTCCCACAGCCATTCCGGCCGCGCCAGCAGCTGAGCCATCCGGCGCAGCCCGCCCCCCGCGGCACGATAATCGCGATAGCGTGAGCCCGGCACCGCGAGATCGACCGTCAGGATCAGGGCACCGCATCCGACCTCGTTCGCCGTCTCGATCATCTGCGCAACGAAGCCACGATCCTTGACGAAATAGAGCTGGAACCAAGGCACGTGACCCGACGCGGCCACCTCGCGCAGTGAGCAGCCGCCGACCGTCGACAGCGCGAACGGAACGTTCGCCGCCGCTGCGGCGCGCGCCGCCTGGACTTCGCCGCGCCTTGCGTAGAGCCCGGCGAGGCCGACCGGCCCCAGACCGACCGGCATCGCCCAGCGTTTGCCGAAGAGCTCGGTCGAGAGGTCGATCGAGGATACGTCGCGTAACACGCGCTGCCTCAGCGTGACGCTCCGCAAATCGTCGACGTTCCGCCGCAGCGTAACCTCGTCATAGGAGCCGCCGTCGAGATATTCGAACAGGAAGTGGGGCAGCCGGGCCTTGGCGAGTGCGCGATAGTCGCCGACCGACGCCGCCCGTCTCATTCGACTGCTCCGCTCATCGTGAACCCCTTTTCACTGCCGTTTCGAGCGACCACATATCCGCCGCCGTTTCAACGAAAACCGAAGGAGAAGCCTGATGGTCGAGCCGCTGCGTATGGACCTCACGAAGCTGGCGCCGGACGCCTATCGCCATCTCCTTCAGCTCGAGCAGACGATCGGCGCTCACGTCGATCGCAAGCTGCTCCACCTGATCAAATTGCGCGCGTCGCAGATCAACGGCTGCGCATTCTGCATCGGAATGCATACCGATGAGGCACTTCGGGATGGCGAAAAGCCCGAGCGGCTGCTGCTGCTCGATGCCTGGCACGAGAGCACCGCCTTCAGCGAGAAGGAGCGCGCCGCGCTCGACTGGGCCGAGGAAGTGACGCTCATCGCCGAATCTCACGCCAGCCAGGAGGCGTTCGATGGGCTGAAGCGCTTCTTCTCCGAGGAGGAGATCGGCTATCTCACGCTCGCGGCGGCGATGATCAATACGTGGAACCGGATCGCGATCTCGTCACGCGCGCAATACGACCCGACGATGTTCCACCAGCAGGCGCAGCCGAAGGAAGCGGTGCCGGCTTAAAGTTCCTCCCCAGCTCTGCTGGGGAGGGGAACCAGCGAAGCTGGTGGAGGGGTAATTGACGCCCGCTGGTTTACCCCTCCACCATTCACTCTTCGGTGAATGGTTCCCCTCCCCACCAGCTTTTCTCGCAGGGAGGAACTTAAACTCGCAAATGCCGGATCGAGCCGGCCGGCCGTCCGCTTCAGCGCCGGCCAGGCGAGCAGGTTCGCAGCCAGCGGCAGGCCGATCGCGCCTTGCTGCGCCGTAACCTCGGACGATCCTTGCGGGGGGTTGTTGAGCTGGTCCCCGGCGGAGAGCGCCATTACCTGCGCCTGGCAGGCGCGCTCCAGATAATAGAGGCGGATGAAGCACTCGCCGACGTTCTTGCCCACCGCCAGCGTGCCGTGATTGCGAAGAATCATCGCGTTCTTTTCGCCGAGATCGGCGACCAGCCGCTCGCGCTCGCCGAGATCGACCGCCACGCCTTCATAATCGTGGAACGCGACGTCGCCGCGGATCAGCATCGCCGTCTGGGTTAGGGGCAACAGCCCGTCGTTATGCGCCGACACAGCCTGCCCGGCGGGCGTATGCAAATGCATCACCGCATGCGCGTCGTCGCGCGCCATGTGGATCGCCGAATGGATAGTGAAGCCCGCGGGATTGGTGATGAATGGCGTTGCGTCGACGGGATTGCCGCTCACGTCGACCTTGATCAGCGAAGAGGCGGTCACCTCCTCGAACATGAGGTTGTATGGGTTGAGCAGGAAATGATTCTCCGGCCCCGGAATCCGCGCCGACAGATGCGTAAAGATCAGGTCGTCCCAACCGTAATGAGCGACCATCCGGTACGCCGCCGCGAGGTCGACCCGGATCGCCCATTCCTCGTCGCTGACCTTTCCTTCGAGCGACGGAATCTCGATGCTGTCGAGCGGCTTTATCTCACTGACGCCGCGATTGATGCTGTCGACACGGTTCATGCGGGGACCTCTTGCTTGTCCGGGTGCGCGGCCGCGAAGGCGTCCAGCGCGTTCGCATTCTCCTCGGCCCGGAGCAACGTCGGGTAATCGTCTAGCGGAACCGCGTAGCGCCGGGCATTGTAGAGCTGCGGGATGAGGCAGACGTCGGCCGCGGTCGGCGCGTCGCCGAACAGGAACCTGCCCGCTCTCGGTGCGGCCATGGCTTCGAGCGCAGGCAGACCCTCCTCGATCCAGTGTGCGTACCAGCCGTCGATCTCGTCCTGCGAGTGCTTGAGCTGGTTCTTCAGATATTTGAGCACGCGAAGATTGTTGAGCGGATGGATGTCGCAAGCGACGATCATCGCCATCGCGCCGACATGGGCGCGCTCCGGCGCCATGGCGGGAATGAGCGGCGGGTTCGGGAAGCGCGTGTCGAGATAGGTGATGATCGCCATGCTTTGGGTGAGCCGCTGTCCGTCGATCTCGAGCATCGGCACCAGGCCTTCGGGATTGAGCGCCCGATATTCGGCCGATTTCTGCTCACTCTCGAGCAGATTCACCGGCCGGCGTTCATACTCCACGCCCTTGAGGTTGAGGGCGATTCGCACCCGGTAGGACGCGGACGAACGCCAATAATCGTAGAGGATGGGCCGGCTCATGTCGGCTCGCTTACACTTGTGAAAGGAAGGGCGCCACGACTTCCGGCGGCACGCGGACGGGGCGTCCAAGCGCCTTGTCGATAATCGCCCACTGGGTTTTCGAGCGAACGCAGACTTTCCCGTCACGGCCGATGAATTCGACGAAGCGGTCGAAGCGGGCGCCCTGCGGCGCGTTTCCGACCCAGGTGCGCGCAGTGATACGGTCATCCTCGTGAGCGGCGCGGAGATAATCGATCTCGTGCCGCACCACGACCCAGTAATAACCGTCCTTGTGAGCCGCCCCGGCGAGCGATTCCCAGTGCGCCACCGCGACCTGCTGGATCCACTGCACCCACACCGCATTGTTGACGTGTCCGAGCTCGTCGATGTGCTCGGGCCGCGCGGTGAGGGTGAGTTCGAAAATCGGGCGGGTCACTTCACCTCGGTCAGAATGAACCCGTAAGTCTCAGCCACCTCGTGCAGCCGGTCCCAGCGGCCCGATTTGCCACCGTGCCCCGCGCCCATGTTGATCTTCAGCAGAAGCAGGTTGGCATCCGTCTTGGTCGCGCGAAGCTTCGCCGCCCATTTCGCGGGCTCCCAATATGTGACGCGCGGGTCGGTGAGACCGCCGGTGATCAGCAGCGGCGGATAATCCTGCGCCTCCACATTGTCGTAGGGCGAATAGCTTCGGATATAGTTGAACGCAGCTTCGTCGGTGATCGGATTGCCCCATTCTGGCCACTCGCCGGGCGTCAGTGGCAGCGTGTCGTCGAGCATCGTGTTGAGCACATCGACGAATGGAACGTCGGCGACGACCGCGCCCCACAGCTCCGGGTTAGAATTGGCGACCGCGCCCATCAGCTCGCCCCCGGCCGAGCCGCCATTGATCGCGATCCGTCCGGCGCTCGCGAATTTCGCGGCGATCAGCCCCTTCGCGGCATCGACGAAATCGTTGAACGTGTTGGTTCGCTTGGTAAGCTTGCCGTCGAGGAACCATTGGTAGCCGAGGTCGTCGCCGCCGCGGATATGCGCAATCGCGCACGCCCAGCCGCGGTCGAGCAGGCTGATCCGGTTGGAATTGAACGTCGGCGGGATGGCGTGGCCGTAAGCGCCATACGCATAAAGGAACAGCTTGCCCTCGCCGTTCTTCTCGAAACCTTTGCGATACACGACCGACACCGGCACTTTCACCCCGTCGCGGGCATCGACCATCAGCCGCTCGGTCGCATATTGCGAGGCATCGTAACCTGACGGGATTTCCTGGACCTTCAGGACCTCGAGCGAGCCGCTCTCCGGGTGATAATCGTAGACTGTGGTCGGCGTGACCATCGACGAATAGCCGACGCGGTATGCGGCCGGAGCGAACTCCGGATTGCCCATGAAGAAGGCGCTGAAGCTGGCTTCCCTGAAGGGGATCGGCGTCTCCTCGCCCGCGTAAGTTCTCAGAACGAGATGGTCGAGGCCATCGACGCGGCAGCTGATCGCCAGGTGATCGCGGTAGGAGGTCGCATGGGTCAGGTACGTGCGATCGGAGCCGGGAATGACCGTCTCCCACTCCTCCGGGTTCGTCATGTCGGCGACCGCCAGGCGGAAGTTCACATGCGTGTCGTTGGTGTGGATCCAGAATTTCCCGTGCGCCGCGTCGACATGATATTCGCGCCCGGGCTTGCGGCGTGAAATGAGCGTCAGCGGCTGCGACGGATCGGCGGCCGCGACGAAGCGCACCTCCGTCGTCGCATTGTCGCCGGTCGAAACGAAGATCGTCCTGCGGTCCTGCGAATGGCCGACGCCGACGCTGAACCCGAGTTCCTCGGTCTCCTCATAGATGGTGACGTCCTCGTCGGCCGGGCGGCCGAGCCGGTGGTAGCGCGCGCGGTAGCTCCGCCAATTGTCGTTCACCTCGGTGAAGACGATTCCGCCGCTGTCGCTCGACCATACCGGCTGGCCGATCCCGACCTTGGTAACGGTTTCAATGTCCTTGCCGGTCGAAAGATCGCGGATTCGAAGCTCGAACCGCTCCGAGCCGTCATAGTCGGCGAGAGTCGCGAGAAGCTTGCCTTCCGGGCTCACCTCGAGCGCACCGAGGCGGAAATATTCGCGCCCCTCCGCTTCCGCCGGTTCGTCGAGGAGGATTTCGTCGGCGCCCCCGGCGATCCTCTTGCGGTACCAGGTCCGGTACTGCGCCCCCGCCTTGAACGCCCACCAGTAGAGCCAGTCGCCGTCGCGGATCGGGACCGAGCTCTCGTCCTCCTTGATCCGCCCTTTCATCTCCTCGAACAGCTGGTCGATCAGCCCCTGGTGCCGCGCCTTCCAGCCCTCGAAATAGGCGTTTTCCGCCTTGAGATAGGCGAGGACCTCCGGGTCATCGACATGGGGATATTTGGGGTCGCGCAGCCAGTGCCACGGATCCTCGATGGTGACGCCGTGACGCTCGTAGCTATGGGGGCGCTGTTCGGCCTTGGGCGGTGCGGGGAAGGTGACGGGCTTGTCCATACGTGTCCTCAACCAAGCGAAGCGCGATGCGTCCAGCCCGAATCGACGCGCCCGGGCCAAGACCGGTTGAAATTGGTCGCCGCAGTCAATATAGTCACGAAGTTGGTCAGGAAGATCATATGAAGCACGTCAATCTCGCCGATGCAAAAGCCCGCTTGAGCGAACTCGTCGATCTCGCAGAGGCAGGTGAGACGGTGGAAATCACGCGCCGCGGCAAGCCCGTGGCACGCCTGACGCCGGTTGAGCAGCCCAAGAAGCCGGTCGACGTCGAGGCGCTTCGGGCGCTGATGAAGAAGTTCCCGCTGCAGACCCAGCCCGCCGGCGAGTTCATTCGCGAGATGCGCGATTCGGATCGCTATTGACGATCTATTGCGACACGTCGCTCCTCGTCACCGCGCTCGTCGGCGAGGTCGCGAGCGAACGCGTTTTGGCATGGCTTGCGGGAAAGGCGGGCGAAACGCTCATCATCAGCGACTGGTGCGTGACGGAATTTTCGAGCGCACTTTCTCTCAAGCTGCGGAACCGTAGGATTAGCCCGGAGCAGCGGGCCGAAACGCTCGCGGCCTGGGCATCCCTCCGACAAACGAGTCTCACCACGCTGCCGGTGCAGTCCGAGCATTTCCAGGCCGCCGCGACCTATTGCGAGCGCTCCAACGTGGGTCTGCGCGCGAGCGATGCCCTTCATCTCGCCGTCGCGGCGGCACACGGGTGCGTGATCGCCACGCTGGACGCCGTTCAGCGCAAGGCCGCGATCGAATTGGGTATAAAGGTCGAAAGCGTTTGACCTGAGTCAGTAACGGTGGAATGCGGAAATCTTTCTTAGCGGGGATGCGGCCCAACCGACCTAATAACCTCTTCACGCGAGATTGGTCTTAGCGAGCCGTTAGGCAGAATCTGAAAACGGGCCGAACCCAGCACATCCCCATTGAGCCGGATGGCCACTCCGTAGCTCGATCCGAGGCGAAGAGGTTTCGGGGCGACCCGCACACGTCCAACGCCCGAATCGCCATATTCGCTAGGAAGTCTTCCTAGACATTGGCCTTGCTGTTCAGCCTCCGATTCCCATCGAAGACCTGTGCGCACCGCCTGACGATCATCACTGGAGGAAGGCGGAACGGGGTCATCCTCAATCGCGTAAACCAGAATCCGTTTCACGCAATTTTGCTGCGATGGTGTTGCCGATCCGTTGGCGACGTCGAATACGACGTGGTGGATGTCTCCGCGGACCTGGATGCCAAAGGTCTTCGGATAATGATTGCTTGGCGAACAACTCGCTGCGCCGATAGCGAAAAATAAGAAGCTTCGCCCGACCCTCACCGCAAGAGAATGTCAGGGAGTCCCAATGTCTGCAATGGGTCAGGCTCGGACGCGAGCCGAGCGCACGAATTCGCTGTCCTACAGGGCGGCGTTTGTGATCGAAACTGGCTGATGGGCAATTCAATTCGAAACCTCGTCACCCCCGCGCAAGCGGGGGTCCCGCTTCCTTCAAAAACAAGTGCGATTCCCGCTTTCGCGGGAATGACGGGTGTGGCGATGGTGATGCGCGCCCTGCGAACATTTGCGCCCTAACGTCACGAAAATGGCGCCGATCGCGTGACATTAGTGACTTTAGTGAGGGTCCGCCCGCAGCACCGCCCTTTAAGAACGGCGCTGCTTGGACTAGCTGGGAGGCGAGGGAGTTAGAGCATGTCCAGTTATGCAGACCGCCTCGCCGCGCTCCGTGAGCAATTGAAGGCCGAGAAGCTCGACGGTTTCGTCGTTCCGCTGACCGACGAGCATATGAGCGAATATGTCGGGAGCTACGCCCAGCGGCTCGCCTGGCTGACGGGCTTCCAGGGTTCGGCCGGCTCGGCAGTGGTGCTTCCTGAGGAAGCGGCGATTTTCGTCGACGGCCGCTACACGCTGCAGGTCCGCCAGCAGGTCTCGCCAACCGAATGGAGCTACCAGTCGGTGCCCGAGACCAGCACCACGCAGTGGCTCGAGGAGCATGCGCCCGAGGGCGCGCGGATCGGCTACGATCCGTGGCTGCACACCCGCGACTGGGTGAAAAAGGCCAAGGAGGCACTGGCAAGCCGCGGCGCCGAGCTGGTTCCCGTCGACCGCAACCCGATCGACGAGATATGGAAGGACCGGCCCGAAGCCTCGAAGGCGCACCTGGTCGTCCAGCCGGACGAATATGCCGGCAAGACCGCCGCCGAGAAGCGGACGGAAGTCGGCGACTGGCTGCAGAAGCATCATGCCGACGCTGCGGTGCTCTCGGCGCTCGATTCCATCGCCTGGGCGTTCAACATCCGCGGCGCGGACGTCACCCACACGCCCGTCGCGCTCGCTTATGCGCTTGTCCACGCCGACGGCACCGCCGACCTGTTCGTCGCTTCGGAGAAGATCGGACCCGACGTCCGCCAGCATCTCGGTAACGGCGTCAGGCTCCACGAGCGCAGCGAGTTCGAAGGGGCGCTATCCGAACTCAAGGGCAAGACCGTCGTCGTCGATCCCGAGCGCGCGGTCGCCGCGATCTTCGAGGCGCTGGAGAAGGCGGGCGCCAAGGTGTTGGCGCTGCGCGATCCGACCATTCTTCCCAAGGCGCTCAAGAATCCCGCCGAGATCGCCGGGCAGAAGGCCGCACAGACTCGCGACGGCGCAGCGATCGTCCGCTTCCTCCACTGGATCGACCAGGAAGCCCCCAAGGGCGAGGTTGACGAGCTGATCGCGTCCGACAAGCTCGAATCCCTCCGCCGCGAGAGCCCGGAGCTTCGCGACCTCTCGTTCGACAGTATCTCGGGCGCGGGACCGAACGGCGCGATCGTCCACTACAAGTCGAGCGAGAAGACCAACCGCAAGCTCGAGACGGGTCAGCTCTACCTGATCGATTCGGGCGGCCAGTATATCGACGGCACCACCGACATCACCCGCACCGTCGCGATCGGCGAGCCGACGGCCGAGATGATCGACCGCTTCACCCGCGTGCTGAAGGGCCATATCGCCATTGCGACCTCGGTCTTCCCGAAGGGCACGCGCGGCAGCCAACTCGATAGTTTCGCTCGGCGGCCGCTGTGGGAAGCGGGTCTCGATTACGCCCACGGCACGGGCCATGGAGTCGGCAGCTTCCTTGCCGTCCACGAAGGGCCGCAGCGCATCTCGCCGGTCGGAAGCTCCCAGTCGGGCGGCGACGAGCCGCTTCAGGCGGGCATGATCATCTCGAACGAGCCGGGCTACTACAAGACCGGCGAATACGGCATCCGCATCGAGAACCTCGTGCTGGTCGTTCCGCGGGAGATCGAAGGCGCGGAAAAGGAGATGCTCGGCTTCGAGACGCTGACCTTCGCCCCAATCGACCGCCGCCTGATCGATTCCGGCATGCTCGAGCCCGAGGAGCTGGTCTGGCTCAACTGCTATCATGCCCACGTGCTGGCGAAGATCGGTCCGACGCTCTCGGGAAGCGATCTCGATTGGTTGCGGAAAGCCTGCGCGCCGATCGAGGCGTAATCCTCCCGGGAAGGGAGGCACCTTCGTCATCCCCGCGAAAGCGGAGATCCGCTTTTCTTATGGCCGCGGGTTAAGAAAGGCGGGTCCCGGCTCAAGGCCGGGATGACGAAAACTGCTTTGACGCAGCCGATGCGTTCTCCTAATGTTCTCAACCCGACTCGACAGGAGGACAAGATGATCGGCTACGTGACGCTCGGCACGAACAACCGCGAGAAGTCCGCGAAATTCTACGACGCCCTCTGCGGCGAGTTGGGTGTTGGCCGAATGATGGAGAATGAACAGTTCATCGCCTGGGGCAAGCCGGGCGGCGGAGCGGGTATCGGCATCACCAGACCGTTCGACGGCAATGCGGCGAGCGTCGGCAATGGCGTGATGGTCGCGCTCGAAGCGCAGGACGAGGCACAGGTCCAGCGCCTCTATGACATTGCGCTTGCCAATGGCGGCAGCGACGAGGGCGCTCCGGGCGATCGGGGCGGCGGCTTCTATGCCGGCTATTTCCGCGATCCCGACGGCAACAAGCTCAATGCGTTCCTGATGAAGGCTGAGTAATCTCGTTCCTCCCTGTCCGCCGAAGCCGCAGGCGAAGGTGGATGGGGAGGGGGACCATTCACCGGAGAGTGAATGGTGGAGGGGCCGTTCGATTGGCAGGAGGTGTCGATGCAAGGCAAGTCCCTCTACGACTTCCCGATCCATCTCGGGCTCGGTGCCAGCGCTGCTTCCGAGCCCAGGTTCACCGGCATGGACTGGTACGAGGCCTACGGCGAGCGCCACGCCGAAGACCTGGACGAGGGACGGTTGGTCAGTCTCTTCCGCTTCGAGGAACCTTGGACGAGCTGGGAAATGCACCCGGAAGGCGAAGAGGTGGTCTGCTGCATTCAGGGGCACCTGACTCTGCACCAGGAGATGGCCGACGGCTCGAAACAGTCGTGGGAGCTGGGGCCCGGCGACTATGCAATCAACCCGCGCGGCGCCTGGCATACCGCCGATGCCGATGCGCCGGTGGTTGCCTTGTTCATCACCGCGGGCAAAGGCACCACGCATCGTCCCCGGTGAGGGCAACCAACGGAGTAGATGATGACTGACGGTTCTGCTGCTCGGCAGATTGACGAAAAGATCCAAAGTCTTGGCGACTGGCGCGGGGAGACGCTGTCGCGGCTGCGCAAGCTGATCCATGAGGCTGACCCCGGCGTTGTCGAGCAGGTCAAGTGGCGCAAGCCGTCCAATCCGCTCGGCGTGCCCACCTGGGAACATGCCGGAATCATCTGCACCGGCGAAACCTACAAGGACAAGGTGAAGCTGACCTTCGCCCACGGCGCATCGGTTCCCGACCCAGCCGGCCTGTTCAACTCGAGCCTGGAGGGAGGCACCCGGCGGGCGATCGACATTAGCGACGGCGAGAGCATCGACGAAAGCGCGTTCAAGGCGCTCGTCCACGCAGCGGTCGCCGTAAACCTTTCGATGAAATGACCGGACGAACGACGAATCGTCCCGAAATCTGACAATCAGCTTACACCGAATTAATTGCTCGTTTAATCCATTGGCGCTAAAGGAAAAACGCGGAGATATCGATTCGTGACCGAAGCATTGTTGCTAGCCCTTGCCATCGTCCTGCTCGGCGCCGTCATCTGGGTCGGCGACGCGATTGCCGGCGGGATCGACAGCGCGCTCGGCGAAACGAAGCTGCGCGACCGCGACGCGTAGAGCGTCAGCTTTCCGATTTCTTCTCCTTTTGGTCCATTTCGCGCGACTGTGCTTTTCGGCGTTTGAGATTCTCGCGCAGCGCCGCGGCGAGCCGCTCCTCGCGATCCTTGTCCTTTTCGGCCACCGGGAAGGAATGCCGCGCGTCGAACGCCAGTTCAATCCCGTCCTGATCCCTTCGGCTTCGCCCAGGGTAGGCTTCATCGAATGGGCGGGTTGACAGGCTGCGGGCCCCGCCGTCATAGGCGCGCCTTCCTCGAAAAGTGCTGCCGTAGCTCAGTGGTAGAGCGCATCCTTGGTAAGGCTGAGGTCGTGAGTTCAATCCTCACCGGCAGCACCATCCTCTGGCGCAGAATGTCCGGGGGACATTCGAGCAAGAGGATCGCGCTCGGACGTGCCGAGGGCATGGCGAAACCGAAAATCTCGCGCTAGCGCTCCCACATGCGCTTCTTCTCCGACAATGCCGCTCCGGCGCACCCGAAGGTGCTGGAGGCGATCGCCGCGGCGAACCGGCTCGACACCGCCTATGACGGCGATGAATGGAGTGCACGGCTCGACGGCGCCTTCTCCGACCTGTTCGGCACCGAGGTCCGCGCCTTCTGGGTGACGACGGGAACCGCGGCCAATTGCCTGGCGCTCGCGGCGCTGTGCCCGCCGTACCGCGCCATTCTCTGCCACAAGGACGCGCACATCGAGGTCGATGAGGCGGGCGCGCCGGGCTTCTTCACCGGTGGGGCGAAGCTGATTCACGTGGAGGGAGAGGGCGCAAAGATCACGCCGGCCGCGGTTTCCGAGGCGTGCGATCTGATCCGCAACGATGTCCATCAGGTCCAGCCGGCGGTAATCTCGATCACCAACGCCAGCGAATATGGTCTGGTCTATCGGTCCGACGAGGTCGCCGCCTTGGGAGCTGTCGCGAAGCAGCGCGGCCTCGCGCTGCACCTCGACGGGGCGCGCATCGCTAACGCGGTCGCCAGCACCCGCGAAGCTCTCGCGGACGTGACCTGGCGCGCCGGCGTCGATGCGATGAGCTTCGGCTTCGTCAAGAACGGCGGACTCAACGCCGAGTGCCTGATCCTTTTCCGCACCGAACTCGCCGATGAGATCGCCGTGCGGCGCAAGCGGGCCGGGCACCTACTGTCCAAGGGACGCTACCTCGCCGCTCAGATCCTCGGCATGCTGGAGGACGATCTGTGGCTCGACAACGCCCGAGCAGCCAATGCCGCGGCGCAGACCGTCGCCAAGGCGGCCTCAGAGCGCCTCGCCTATCCCGTGGAAGCGAACGAGATTTTCCTTCGCATGAGCGACGCGGAAGCCGAACGCCTCCGCGAACAGGGGTTCGACTTCTACGAATGGGGTCCAGGGCAAATCCGTCTCGTCACCAGCTGGGACCAGCGGGGCGAAGCGCTCGACCGGCTCGCCGGCGCCCTCGCTGAGCTCGACCGCGGCCCGACAGGTGCTCCGGCTCCAGACGCGGCCTGACGCGTTGGACGGTTGATGCCTTCAGCCGTCATCCGCCGCTTTGCCTACGACGAAATGGAAGAAAACCTGTGGGTCGAGTTCACGACCGGCCGCCGCTACGTCTACTCGGGTGTGCCGCACGAGGTCGCCGATGCGCTCCGCGGCGCCTTCGCCAAGGGCGTTTATTTCAACACCCGCATCTGCGATCGCTTTCCCCATCGCGAAATCACCCATCAGCAGGAGGAAACCCAATCTTAAGCGCCGAGCGCGACAATCGCGGCCATGTTCCCGATGCGCTTCAGCATGATCTTCAAGAACCGGTGGTGGGCGCTCGTCTGGGCCGCCGGGATCATCTGGTTCGCTTACGATTTCGCGGGATCGCAGCCGGCTCCATCCGACAATACAGTGCAGAATTCGGACCAGGCGAACGCCGCGTTGAACGCGCTCTAGGTCCCGCTTCCCCAGTCAATCCTTTCGATATGCCAGTGGCGTTGCGCCTCGGTCGATCCGGGGACGTCGTTCACTCTGCGGAGGATTGCGGTGGCCTGGCGGATGACACGCTTTCCCTCGAGCACGCCTGAAACCGTCAGCGGCACCGAGACATAGATCGAACCTGCCGCGCCTTCCTGATCGCCGGCGGACCCGCGCGTCACCTTCAGATCCGAATAATGCGAGAATTGCCGATCGGACTCGCTCTGCGGCGAGGCGTTCGGGCCGAGCAGCATATAGGCATCGTTGAGCCTGCCGGTGTTCAGCAACCGGATGAAGCTTCCGACCAGCTCTTCGGCCGCCTCGGTGCTCTTGGGATCGAGCGTGGGCTTCTTCGCTGTGGGCTCCGGCGGTTGGGTCTGAGGCGCCGGACTGTTCTCCACCGCAGGCGGCGCGCTGGGCGCAGGAATTACCGGCGAATTCGCGTTCCTGGTCGGCTGCTCGGGCTGGTGCCGCGGCTCACAAGACGCGAGCGCAAAAAGCGAGATGGCAAGATAATATTGGGTTTTCATGGACTCTCCTGGTTGCGGAACCGCCCCGGCGACAATTCGTTCGTTTCGCCAACACAACAGGGCAGGACAGGGAGAGTTTCCAATGGCCGACGATCGCGACGACGATGTTGAACGCGAACACACGACCGTCGTCGAAACCGGTGGCGGAGGCGGGGGCGGTGTCCTCGCCGTCGTAATTCTGATCATTGTTGTGCTGGTGCTGCTTTACATCTTCCGCGCCGATCTCGGCCTCGGCGGTCACGGGTCGAACATCAGCGTGCCGAACAAGATCGACGTGAACGTCAATCACAGCTGATCGCAGCTGAGCAGAGCTGGGCGGGTTGCGAGTCCCCGTCCGGTGAACGGGCGCGGTACCCTTGAGGGCCGCGCCCGTTTGATTGTGCAGGCATGACGGATTAACCCGCGCCGCATGATGACAGGCTACATGACCGGCTTCGGCAGCCATTTCGAGACGGAGGCGGTCGAAGGCGCACTGCCGAAAGGCCGCAACTCGCCGCAACGGCCCGCCTTCGGACTGTACACCGAGCAGCTGTCGGGAAGCAGCTTCACCTCGCCGCGCCATGAGAACCGCCGCTCCTGGCTGTACCGGATGCGGCCCACTGCGGACCATCCGCCATATTCTCGTTACGACAGCGCCGGGCTGTTCGCGCCGGGCACGGTCAAAGAGCCGCTGGCTCCCAATCGCCTTCGCTGGGACCCACCTGCCGATCTGCCCGAGGGGGCCGACTTCATCGATGGAATGGTGACGATGCTCGCCAATCGCGATCCGTCCGATCTCGAAGGCGTGGCGGTTCACCTTTATCGCGCGACGAGATCGATGACGAACCGGTTGTTCGTGGACGCCGACGGCGAGCTTCTCATCATCCCTCGGCAGGGCACTCTTCGGGTGGTCACCGAACTTGGCCGCATGGATGTGGCGCCCGGTTCAGTGGCGTTGGTCCCGCGCGGCGTGAAGTTCCGGGTCGAGGTCGACGGCGACAGCCGCGGCTACGTCGCCGAGAACCACGGTCTGCCGCTGCGCCTGCCCGAACTCGGACCAATCGGCTCGAACGGGCTCGCCAACCCGCGCGATTTTGAGACGCCGGTCGCCTGGTTCGAGGACAAGGACGAACCAACCGAAGTCATCCAGAAATACCTGGGTTCGCTGTGGACCACGACACTCGACCATTCGCCGCTCGACGTCGTCGCCTGGCACGGGAATTACGCGCCCTGGCGATACGACCTGTCGCGTTTCAACGTGATCAACACGGTCAGCTTTGACCATCCCGATCCGTCGATTTTCACCGTGCTGACCAGCCCCAGTGACGTGCCGGGCCGAGCCAATGCGGATTTCGTCATCTTCCCGCCGCGCTGGATGGTCGCCGAGGGCACATTCCGGCCGCCCTGGTTCCACCGCAACGTGATGAGCGAGGCGATGGGCCTGATCACCGGCGCCTATGATGCCAAGGCAGAGGGCTTCGCACCAGGCGGTCTTTCGCTTCACAACCTCATGAGCGGCCACGGCCCCGACGTCGAAAGCTGGCGCAAGGCGAGCGACGCCGAGCTCAAGCCGGCGAAGATCGAGGGCACGATGGCCTTCATGGTCGAGACCTGCTGGCCGTATCTGCCGACAGAGTGGGCGCTCGAACGTGCACAGCCCGATTATGACGAGGCGTGGCACGGCTTTCCCAAGGCCACGCTGCCGTGACCAACGATCCGTCCCTCAAGTCTTGGGTCGAAAGCTCACAGGGGAGCGACTTCCCGATCCAGAACCTGCCGCTCGGCATATTCTCGGTCGGCGAACGCCGCCGACAGGCCGGCGTCGCGATCGGCGATTATGTGCTCGATCTCGGCGCGATCGCCGACCTGCTTGACGAAGACTGGCGCGAGGATTCGTCGCAGCCGGTGCTCAACGGCTGGCTCGCGCGGGGGCCCGGGGCGCAGAATGCGCTTCGTCAGCGGCTGCAGGAGCTATTGTCCGACGAGCGTTACCGCGATGACGTCGAGCCGCAACTGATCGGACAGACTGAGGTTCGCTTTCATCTGCCCTGCCTCGTCGGCGACTACACCGACTTCTATGTCGGCATTCACCACGCGACCAATGTCGGCAAGCAGTTCCGGCCCGACAATCCGCTGCTGCCGAACTACAAATATGTGCCGATCGGCTACCACGGCCGCGCCAGCTCGGTGCGCTCCTCGGGCGAGCCGGTCATCCGACCAAGCGGCCAGCGCAAATCGGCTGATGCCGATGCGCCCGAATATGGTCCCAGCCGCCGGCTCGATTATGAGCTCGAGCTCGGCATCTGGATCGGCGAGGGCAATGAACTCGGCCAGCCGATCGCGATCGGTGAGGCTGCCGAGCATATCGCCGGCTATTGCCTGCTCAACGACTGGTCGGCGCGCGACCTGCAAGCCTGGGAATATCAGCCGCTAGGGCCGTTCCTCGCCAAGAATTTCCTCACCAGCGTCTCGCCGTGGATCGTGACTCCGCAGGCGCTGGAGCCATTTCGCAAGCCGATGCCGCCGCGTCCGGCCGGCGATCCGGAGCCGCTGCCCTATCTGAGCGATGCCGCCGACCGGGAAGGCGGCGCTCTGGCGATCCAGCTCGAAGTCACGCTGACCACCGAGAAGATGCGCGCCGCCGGCCTGGCGCCGCATATCCTGTCGCGCGGGTCGGCCGATGCCGCGATGTATTGGAGTGCGGCGCAGATCGTCACCCATCACAGCTCCAACGGCTGCAACCTCCAGCCGGGGGACCTGATCGGCACCGGCACTTTGTCGACCGACAGCGCCGGTGGGCTCGGCTCCCTGCTCGAGATCAGCCAGGGCGGAAAGCAGCCGGTGCAATTGCCGAATGGCGAGACCCGCAGCTGCCTCGAGAACGGCGACGAGGTGACGCTCAAGGCCTGGTGCGAGCGCGAAGGTGCGGCCCGCATCGGCTTCGGCGAGTGCGTCGGCCGGGTTTCCCCCTCCCTGGAAGGGAGGGGCTAGGGTTGGGTGCTGTCGAGCAGCCTCGACGGCTGCGAGGCAGCTTCTAAAGCGGCATCGATCCGCCTCATCCGCTACCCACCCCCAAACCCCTCCCTTCCAGGGAGGGGAGTAGCCGCAGGCTCTCCGCCATCAGCTTGGTGACTCCATAGAGTCGATCGAGCGCGGGTGTTTCGATGCCGACGCGCTCGGCAATTTCGCGTGGCGCGCCGAGCAATGCTTCGAGCTCGATTGGACGTCCCGCCTCGACGTCCTGGAGCATCGACGTCTTGAACGCGCCCAATCGCCCCGTGATCGCCATCCGGTCCTCGCCGCTTTCGCTAACCGGGCATCCGATCGCGGCACCCACCGCCGCCAGCTCCGCCATCCCTTCGAGCATCCAGGCGCGGCATTCGGGCTCCGCGAGTATACGGTCGCAGGTCGCGCGGGTCAGCGCCGACAGCGGATTGATCGTCGCATTGCCCCACAATTTGTACCAGATCGAACGGCGGACATTGCCGGTGATGTCCGGCCGGAGGACCGCCCGATCGAGCAGTCCGAACAGCTCGGCCAGGCGCTCGCTGGTTTCGCCGCCCTGCGGCTCTCCGATAATCAGCTTGTCGGCGTGCTTCACGACGATCGTGTTCGGGCCCGAACGATAGCAGGATGCATGGACGACGCAGCCGAGGACTTGATCGAACGGCAGAGCGGCCGCGATGCTTCCATCGGGATCGACAGACTTCAACGGTTCGCCCCCGACGAACCACCACGGAACGCCATTGAGCATCGGGACGATCACAGTCTGTGCACCGACCAGCGGTCGACGCTCCGACGCGAGCGGCGGCAAGGCCGGGGCTTTGACGGCGATGAACAGCAGGTCCTGCTCGCCGAGGCTGCTGCAATCGTCGAATGCATCGACGTTGGCGACGAACTCCTCGCCCTCCTCCGTCAGCCGCACTCCCTCCGCGCGAAGCAGCCGAAGCGTGTCGCCGCGCGCGAGCACGCTCACCTGCTCGCCGGCAATCGCCAGCTTCGCGGCTACCCATCCGCCGATTGCTCCAGCTCCGACAACGCAAATGTTCATTGCCCCGCCGATGGGCTAAGAAGCGGGCAGGGGGCAAGGGGTTCGCGATGATCTTCCGCCAATTGTTCGAGCCGAATTCGTCGGGCTACACCTATCTGATCGCCTGCGAACGGACCCGAGAGGCGGCGTTGATCGATCCGGTGATCGAGACGGCGGATCGCGATCTTCATCTACTCGAAGAGCTCGGCCTGACTCTCAAATATACCATCGAGACGCATATTCATGCCGACCATGTGACCGGCGCGGCGCGGCTACGCGACGAGACAGGCAGCAAGGCTGCGGTTCCCGAGAAGAGCAACGCCGGCCACGTCGATCTGCCGGTGCGCGAGGGAGAAGCGATCGGCGTCGGCGATCTCAGTCTCGAGCCGCTTTACACGCCCGGCCATACCGACGACCATCACGCCTATCTGCTCGGGAGCACAGACGGAGCGCGAATCTTCACTGGCGACGCGCTGATGATCGACGGATGCGGCCGCACCGATTTCCAGAACGGCGATGCGGCGACGCTTTACCGGTCGGTGCACGAGAAGATTTTGAGCCTGCCGGACGACACGCTGGTTTATCCGGGACACGATTATCAGCAGCGCCGGGTCAGCAGCGTCGGCCAGGAGAAGGCCCGCAATCCACGGCTCGGCGGCGGCAAGACGATCGACGAGTTCGTGGCGATCATGAATTCGCTCAACCTGCCGCGCCCTAAGAAAATGGATGTCGCAGTCCCGGCGAACCGGGAATGCGGTGAGATTCAAGGCGCTTGATTGTGAGCCGGGGATGCGGCGATCCTCGGCTTTGCCGCCCCCCGTCCCGATCGGTTCCGGCCGAGGTGGTGCCGCTTGCGTGACTCGAACACGCGACCCCATCATTACGAATGATGTGCTCTACCAGCTGAGCTAAAGCGGCGTCGCCTTTTCAGGAGTGCGCGGGCACTATCAGCGAGTTCGCCGCCCCGCAAGCGTCAGCCGCAGCAAGTAGCGGCGCACGCACAAGCATCGTGCTTGCCTCGATTGCTAATCGTTTATGCTTAACGCTTTGGTAACGCCGCTCGCCCATTTTCCATTGAGAACCAAGGGTGGGGAACCTGGCGTAAATGGATAGCTACAACGAGCATCCGAGCGATTTCGACCTGCCATCGGCCGACGTGCCGGTGCATGATGTCGCCTTGGCGATCGGCACCGACGAGCGCCGCATGCACGTGCGCGCGTACAATTACTGGGTCTCGCTTCTGAACGGCCGTGAGTTTCCGTCGATAGAGGACCTCGAGTCCGGCGATGTCGAGGATTTTTCAACCAACAGCGTCCTCCTCGACTTCACGTGCGGCCGCGACAATCCGGCAATCCCCTTCGTCGGAACCGCGATCCGCGACGAATGCGGTCTCGACGACGACGTCCGGACCATCGCGGACGTGCCGAGCCGATCGCTGCTGTCGCGCCTCACCGATCATTATCTCCAGATCATCGCCAATCGCGCACCGATCGGCTTCGAAGCCGAATATGAAAACGTGGTCGGAGATTCGATCTGCTACCGCGGGATCCTGATGCCCTTCTCCTCCGACGGGGAGCAAATCGACTTCATCTACGGCGTGATTAACTGGAAGCACGTCGACTCATCCGTTGAGGATGGTGTGATGGCGTCGATGCCGGTGGTAGAATTTGTGCAGCCGGATCAAGAGCCGGAACAAGCGATCGAAGACGCCGAGGCCGCCGAATCCCGCGAGAGCGAGGACGATGCCGCTCCAGTGATCGACGAAGAGCCGCTCGAGCTGACCGAGATGATCGCTCCGGTCCAAGTCGAGCAAGAGCCAGTCGCCGAGGCGGAGCCGGAAATCGAACCCGAAGCCTCCACCGAATCCGCTCCCGTGCACTTTGCCTGGGAAGACGGTCCGCTCAACGCCGACGAGGACGGAATCGAGATTCCCGAAATTCCGCTCGACGAGAATGCAGGCCTCGCCGACCGGCTTTGGGCCGCGCGCGAAACGGCCGAATCGGTCAAGGCCGGCGAGGGCCGCACCCGCGCCGCGCTCTACCGTGCGCTGTCGCTCGCTTATGACTTTGCGCTCGCCGCTCAGGCTGTGCCGGACGAATATGCCGAGCTGCTCGAGGAATCGGGTGTGAAGGCGCAGGCCCGCGCACCCATGACTCCGATCGTCAAGCTCGTCTTCGGGATCGACTACGACAAGGCTCGGTTGACCGAGTTCGCCGCCGCGCTCTCTTTCGCTCAGCGGCAGCAGGTCGAGCACGGCGCGTTCGAAGATTTCATCAGCAAACAACCGGGCGGGCTGAAGGCGCTGGTCGCCGCTGAGCGCCAGGCCCGGCGACCTGAGCAGAAAGCCGACACCAAGACCGAAGCCGCCCGCGAGCGCCTGCGCTCGGTCGCGCCCATGACACTTGCCGATGTTCCCGCCGACGAGGAGTTCGCCGTCGTGGTGACTCGCCGGGGCGCAGATGGCCGGCACGAGCCCGTGGCGATTGTCGAGGACGAGGCGCTAGTCGACCGCGCGATCCGCCGCGTCGCCTGAACAGCTATCGGGGTTGTCCCTGTTGCGAGGGCGGGTCTATAGGCCCGCCCGTTCCTTACAGTCCCTCGGAGCAAATTCTCTCAATGACGGCCCATACGCGCCTCGACCCGCCTTTGGTCGAGTCCATCCGGAAGGCGCTGACCGGAAATGCACTGCCAGGCGAAACCCAGGGATTGAGCCGTGATGGCGAGCGCGAGGCCGCCGAATTCCTGAGCCAGGTGGCGGCGAGCCGCAAACGCGGGGAGCTTGCCCTCGCGATTGAATCGATCGGCGGCGAGGCCGGGAACCGGCGGATGCGCATTGGCATGGTCAATGACGACATGCCCTTCCTGGTCGACTCCGTCGCGAACGCGGTCGCCGCCCGCCAGCTGACCATCCACCGGTTGCTTCACCCGGTGGTTTGCGTCCAGCGTGAATCCGACGGTGAGCTGCTCGCGGTCGAACCGCTGTGCGCCGACAAGAGCCGCCGCGAATCGATGATGTATGTCGAGCTCGACCGCGCCGATGCGCGCGGCCGCCAGGAGCTCGCGGCCGACCTTCGCCGAGTGCTCGGCGACGTCCGCCTCGCCGTGCGGGACTGGGAAGCGCTCCAGCGGCAGATGCGCGAGGACGCCGACGCGATTGCCGATCCCGAAGGCGCGGCGCTGCTCAACTGGTTCGCCGACGGAGCGATGACTCTGCTCGGCTACCATGTCGAGAAGCCCTATGAGACGCCGTCCAACGCACTCGGGATCTTCAGCATCCCGGGCGCTCCGACGGATGAAGGCGGCGCGTTCGGGGCGATGCGCTACTTCGAACAGAGCGGCGGTGTTCCGCTGATGGCCAAGGCCGAGCGCAAGTCGACGGTTCACCGCCGGGTCCCGCTCGACCTCGTGGTGGTGCCGCTCAAGGAGGGCGACAAGGTCATCGGCATTGGAGTCCACGCTGGTCTGTGGACGAGCGAGGCGCTTCGCGTTCCCCCTGGCAAGGTGCCGGTTCTGCGCGAGCGCCTGAAGCGGCTCGACGCCGACTTCGGATTCGATCCCAAGGGGCATTCGGGCAAGGCGCTCCGCCACGCTGTCACCTCGCTGCCCCGCGATCTCGTGATCGCCATCGATTACGAATCGCTGCGCGAGCTGGTGATGATGGCGATGTCCCTCGCCGACCGGCCGCGTCCGGCGCTGATCCAGGTCCGCTCGATCCTCAAGGGGCAGCTGTTCACCTTCGTCTGGCTGCCGCGCGAGGAGCTCAGCACCGCGCGCCGGACGGCGATTGCGATGCTGCTCGAGAATGAGGTCGGGCAGAAGATCACCAGCTGGTCGGTCGAGCTCGGCGACGCCGATCTCGCGCTCATTCGCTACACCCAATATATCGAAGAAGGCGCGCCGCGGCCCGACAGCGATGCGCTCGATGCCGCCGTCGTCGAAATGGTGCGCGGCTGGGCTCCGGCGATCGAAGCCGAGCTGATCGCCGCCGCGGGCGCGCCGCGAGCGATGCGCCTCGCGCTGACCTACCTCCACAGCTTCCCCGACGGGTACCGCGCCCGCACTGCGCCCGAGGAGGGCGCCGCGGACATCCTCCAGTTGTGCGAGCTGGCGGACGAAAATGACCGCTCAGTCCGGATCTCGCGCCACGCCCATGATCCGCAGGGGCAGCTGCGGCTCAAGACGTACCGCCGCGGCGGCCTCATCCCCCTCTCGGATGTGGTTCCGGTGCTGGAGAATTTCGGGTTCCGGGTGCTGGAGGAGTTCCCGACCGCGCTTAGCGGCGACAATGGCTACATTCATGATTTCCGCGTCGAGCTCGCGCCCGAGGCGGACATGGGGTCCATTCTCGACCGCAGCTCGGAGATCGAGCACGCGATTGCGAGCGTGCTCTGCGGCACGGCGGAAAACGACGAGTTCAATCAGCTCGTGCTCTATGCCGGTCTCAGGACGCGGCAGGTCGTGTGGCTGCGCGCATGGTTCCGCTATCTGCGCCAGACTGGCAGCAGCTTCAGCCTGGTCACGGTTGTCGACGCGCTCCGCCGCGCGCCGAACGCGACTCGATCGCTGATCGGGGAGTTCATCGCCGCTCATGATCCGTCGTCCACGAACCGCGATCGCCAGGTGGCCGAACATCGGGAGCAGCTCGACCGCTCGCTGGCGAAGGTCCGGTCGATCGATGACGATCGCATTCTCCGCCGATTGCGCGCGCTGGTCGAAGCGATCGTCCGCACCAACGCCTTCGCTCCCGCCGCCGAAGAAGCGCTCGTGTTCAAGATCAACTCGTCGCTGGTCCCGGGTCTTCCTGCGCCCGTGCCGTGGCGCGAAATCTGGATCTACAGCCCGCGTGTCGAGGGCATCCATCTCCGCGGCGGTCCGGTTGCCCGCGGCGGGATCCGCTGGTCGGACCGGCGCGACGATTTCCGCACCGAAATCCTGGGCTTGATGAAGGCCCAGGTGGTCAAGAATGCGGTCATCGTTCCGACCGGCTGCAAGGGCGGATTCTACGCCAAGCAATTGCCGCCCAGTTCCGATCGCGACGCAAGGCTGGCTGAAGGGACGGAGAGCTACCGGATTTTTATCCGCTCGTTGCTGTCGGTCACCGACAATCTGGTCAACGACAAGGTCGTCCACCCTCAAGATGTCGTGATCCACGATGGCGACGATCCCTATTTCGTGGTCGCCGCCGACAAGGGTACCGCGAGCTTCTCCGACATCGCCAACGAAATCGCGCTCCAGCACAATTTCTGGCTCGGCGACGCGTTCGCCAGCGGCGGAAGTCATGGCTATGACCATAAGGCGATGGGCATTACCGCCCGCGGCGCATGGATCTCGGTCCAGCGCCATTTCCTCGAAATGGGCGTCGACGTTCAGTCGGACCCCGTAAGCGTTGCCGGCTGCGGCGACATGTCGGGCGACGTGTTCGGCAACGGCATGCTTCTGTCGAAATCGCTGAAGCTGATTGCGGCGTTCGATCACCGCCACATCTTCATCGATCCCAATCCCGATCCCGCAACCAGCTGGGCCGAACGCAAGCGGCTGTTCGATCTGCCGCGGTCGAGCTGGGACGATTACAACCGCGAGCTGATTTCAAGCGGCGGCGGCGTCTATCCGCGCACGGAAAAATCGATCTCGCTCAGCTCCGAAGCGCGTGAGGCGCTGGGCATCGACGAGAAGACACTCGACCCGGCGAGCCTGATCAACGCAATTCTCAAGGCGCCCGTCGACCTGCTGTGGTTCGGCGGCATCGGCACCTACATCAAGTCGTCGCTGCAGAATCAGGCGGACGTCGGTGACCCGTCCAACGATGCCTTGCGCGCCAGCGCATCGGAGCTTCGCGCCAAGGTGATCGGGGAGGGCGCCAACCTTGCGGTCACCCAGGCCGGCCGGATCGAGTTCGCGGAGCAAGGCGGGCGGATCAACACCGACTTCATCGACAACAGCGCCGGCGTCGACTGTTCGGACAACGAAGTGAACATCAAGATCCCGCTCAACCGCGAGATGCGCGAGGGCCGCCTCGAGTTCGACAAGCGCAACGCGCTGCTTGCCAAGATGACCCCCGACGTCGCGGAGATCGTTCTCGAGGACAATCGGCTGCAGACGCTCGCGCTATCGATTGCCGAGGCGGGCGGACCAACCGCGCTTCCGGCGCACGTTCGGACCATCGAGCTGCTCGAAGCATCGGGGCGTCTCGATCGCAAGGTCGAGGGGCTTGGCTCGAGCGAGGACCTGCTGCGGCGGGCGCAGGAAAATCGCGGCCTCACGCGGCCCGAACTCGCGGTCGTGCTGTCGATTTCCAAGCTGGTCCTCCAGGACGCGGCCGAGGACCTGAGCCTTGCCGATGATCCACTGGTCGGGCCGCAACTGTTCGACGCGTTCCCAAAGCCGATGCGCAAGACTCACGCCGATGCGATCCGAGCCCATCGCCTGCGCAACGAAATCGTTGCAACGAAGGTCGCGAACCGTCTCGTCAACCGCCTTGGGCCGGGAATTGCGTTCGATCTGACCGAGGAGGAAGGCGCGACACTTCAGCAGGTGGTCGCGGCGTTCCTCGTCGCCGAGCGGCTGCTCGACCTCGATAAGTTGTGGCTGGAGATTGAGAACGATAATCTCCCCGAGACTGTCCGAATCGAGCTCTTTTCGATCGCCGCGGCGAGTGTGCGTTCGCATATTGCGGACGTGCTGCGCGCCGCGGGCGGCGAGACCAGCGTCGAAAAACTCTGCACATTGCTCGAGCCGGGGGTCCGCAAGATCTCCGCGGCAGCGACGAGACTGATCCGCGCCGAAGTTCGGAACGAAGCGGTTGCCCGCCGCGACCGGCTGCTCGCGCTCGGCGCCAGCGACGACATCGTCCGCTTGCTCGTGCGTCTCTATGAACTCGACGGCATCTTCGGAGTCGCCGCGCTCGCCGCCCGCAAGCACCTCGAGGAACTCGAGCTGACCCGCGCTTACACCCGGCTCGGCGAGGCGCTCGGGCTCGACTGGGCTCAGCAGCAGGTCGCTCGCTTCGTCCCGGCCGACCAATGGGAGCGGCTGCTGACGGCGGGGCTCGCCCGCGATTTCGAGCAGCTTCGGATCGAGTTCCTGAGCGATTGCCGAGGCGCGGCCGTCGACCAGCGTGTCGAACAATGGATCGGCGAGCATCAGCCGGCGATCGAGCATTTCCGCAATCTGGTCGGACGCGCACGCACCGAGGGGTATGTGACCGCGCCGATGCTCGCCCAGATCGCTGCACAGGCCCGCATATTGCTCGCCCGCTGATGCGGGTCGCCATTCTCGTTCCAGACCCGGCCTACCCGGAGCCGTGGCGCTGGGCGTTCGACGTCGAGACGAGAGCACTGGAAGATGCGGGATGTTCGGTCGAGGCGGTCGTCTGGAGCGAGCTCGATGAGGCCTCCGCCTACGATCTCGTGCTGCCGCTCGTCGCCTGGGGGTACCATCTCGCTTATCCGCGCTGGCTGAAGCTGCTCGAGCATGCCGCGCGCGAAAACTGGCCGATGGTCAATCCGGCGGCGCTGCTCAGGTGGAACAGCGACAAATCATATCTGATCGAGCTCGCCGAACGCGGCGTGCCGACGGTGCCGACGCTTGCGGTCGAAGCCTGCTGCGACGCCGACCTCGACCATGCACGCCGCCGCCTTGAGAGCGACTGGCTGGTGATCAAGCCGCCCGTTGCTGCGAGCGCGTTCGGTGCGCACCGCCTCGGCCCCAATGACGAGCTCCCCGCCGAATGCGTGCGCCGCGCCATGATCATCCAGCCGCTGATCGAGGAGATCGCGCGCACCGGCGAATTCTCGCTGATGCTTTTCGATGGCGAATACAGCCACGCCGTGGTGAAGCGACCGCGCTCGGGCGACTTTCGAGTCCAGGAGCAGCACGGCGGGAGCACGCTTCCGTGCGAGACTCCGCCTCCAGGCGCGGTGAGGCTTGCCCAGCAGGCGCTCGCCGCGGCTCCGGCAAAGGCGGCTTATGCGCGGGTCGACGTGGTTCCCGACGACGACGGCGCTCTTCGGATCATGGAACTCGAGCTGATCGAACCGGCTCTATTCCTAGAGCATGCGCCAGATCGCGGCGCCGCATTCACGCGGGCGATCCTCGAATCCTTGCGAAGAGCCACTGCCTGATTGCGGAGGTGAGGTTCGGCGGTTGAGCTGCATCGAGCCGGGCCACGTCGATCTCCGCCACGAGCGCATTGATTGGACAGCCGCGCTCACGCGCCGCAGCCTCCAGCGCACGCCAGAACATCGGCTCAAGGCTGATCGAGGTCGCGTGCCCGGCGATCAGGACGGAGCGTTTCGTGGGTGGAGCGTAAGTTGGTGGCTCTCTCAAATCCGTTCGTCCTGAGCGTAGCCGCGCAGCGGCGAAGTCGAAGGGCTGCCTTTCCTTTTGCCGACGGCGCGGAGTAAATCCGCGCCGTCGATCGGGTTCGCTTCGCGACCCATCGGCCGGAACTCGCCGTCTCTTCGCACTGTCTCCCGATTGCTGCGCAATCGCTCCCCTGTGCTCGGCGGCTTGTTCAATACATATGCTGGCCGCCGTTGATCGACAGTGTCGAGCCGGTCACGAACCCGGCATTTTCATCCACCAGGAATGCAACCCCGCGGGCGATCTCCTCGGCCTTGCCGAGGCGGCCCACGGGAATTCGAGCGACGATCTTCTGCAGCACCTCCTCCGGGACGGCCGCGACCATGTCGGTGTCGATGTAGCCGGGCGCGATCGCGTTGACGGTCACGCCCGATCGCGCGCCTTCCTGGGCCAGCGCCTTGGTGAAGCCATGGATGCCTGACTTTGCAGCTGCGTAATTGACCTGGCCGTATTGCCCGGCCTGGCCGTTGATCGAACCGATGTTGACGATTCGGCCGTAGCCGCGTCCGGCCATCCCTTCGAACACCGCCTTCGCCATGTTGAAGCAGCCGCCGAGGTTGGTGTCGATCACCTCCTGCCACTTCTGACGATCCATGCGCTTCATCGTCGTGTCGCGCGTGATCCCGGCGTTGTTGACCAGCACATCGACGGGGCCGATGTCGGCTTCGACCTGGCGAACCCCTTCCTGGCAGGCGTCGAAATCGGCCACGTCCCATTTGTAGGAAGCGATTCCGGTGCGCTTGGAAAACTCGCGAGCGCGCTCGTCATTGCCGGCATAATTGGCGGCGACCTGCATGCCCATTTCCTTGAGCGCTATGCTGATCGCTTCGCCGATTCCGCGAGTCCCGCCGGTGACGATCGCCACTCGAGCCATAAGCCGTCTCCTTTCGAACGGAGCCGCTTATGACTCGTCCCGCCAGCCTGCAAGCTCGCGGCTGATCAATCGGGTCAGCATGTCCATCCCTTCGGGCGAATCGTTGAGGCAGCCGAGCAATGCAAACCGCTCGCCGCCGGCCGCCTCGAACGTCCGCCGGCCGCGGATTCCAAGCTCCTCGAGAGTCTCGATGCAATCGGCCGAGAATCCGGGCGTGGCGACCGCGACTTTCTTGACGCCGCGGGAGGGATAAGCCGCCAGAGTCGCATCGGTCGCCGGCTCGAGCCATTTGGCGCGGCCGAATTTCGACTGGAACGCGACATCGACCTCGCGCCCGAGCGCTTGGCCAAGCAGACGCGCGGTCTTCTGGCAGTGACAATGATAGGGATCGCCGAGTTCCAGCGTCCGCACCGGCATTCCGTGGAAGCTCAGCAAGAGCCGCTCGGGCTCGAAGTCGAGCGCATCGAGCTGCCGCTTCAGATTCGCCGCGAGCGCATCGATGTAGAGCGGATCGTCATAATAAGGCGGCAGCGTCCGCAGCGCCGGCTGCCGCCGCATGGCAGCAAGGGCGGCGAAGACTGCGTCGTTCGCCGTCGCCGTCGTCGCCGCGCAATATTGCGGGTAGAGCGGGGCGGCGAGGATGCGCGCAGAGCCCTCGCTCACCATATTCTCGATCGCAGCGGCAATGCCCGGATTGCCGTAGCGCATCGCATAATGGACGCTCATCTCGGGCAAGCGCTGGCGCAGTGCCACCGCCTGCCGGTGAGCGATCGCTCGGAGCGGCGAACCCTCGTTGGTCCACACCTGGTTGTATGCTTCCGCCGTCTTCTTCGGCCGTTGCCGCAGGATGATCCAGTGAAGAATCGGCTTCCATGCCAGCGGATGGATTTCGATCACTCGCGGATCGCTGAGGAACTCGGCGAGATAACGGCGGACGGCGCGGACTTCCGGTGCATCGGGCGTGCCCAGGTTGATCAGCAGCACGCCGATCCTCGACTCCGGAATGGCGGGATGCTCGCTCATGCCGCCGTTACATCGAACGGCAGCGAGCGCATGCGCTTGCCCGAGCCAGCATAAATTGCGCTCGCCACGGCTGGCGCGAGCGGAAGGGTGCCGAGGCCGCTGATTCCGCCGGGTTCGTCATTGCTGGGAAGGATCGAGACCGTAATGTCCGGCGTATCGCCGAGCCGCGGGAGGCCCAGCGATCCGAGCGGGCGAGCTCGCGGCATTCCGGCGACACACTCGGGCGCCGGAACGGTAGCCTGGCCGAGCGCCCAGATCAGCCCGGCGGCGATCTGCTGCTCGGTGAGGCCGCTGTTGACCACCCGTCCGCAGTCGACTGCTGCCACCAGCCGGTGCACCTTCACCCGTTGGTCGTCGCCAATGCTGGCCGTAGCAACCAGGCCAATGTGCGACCCGAAGGCTGAAGCTCCGGCGATCCCCATCGTGCTTCCCGCGGCGCCGCCATCCCATTGCGCGAGGCGCGCGGCCGCCTGAAGGCAGCGCGCCAATCGTCCATTGTTGCCGAGCATCGACATGCGGAAGGCCAGCGGCTCCATACCCGCGGCATGGGCCAGCTCATCGATGAATCTCTCGGTGAAGAAGGCGAACTCGCGCTGCGGCGATCCGCGCATGTATCCGACGGTGAACGGCAGGTCCGCCCGGACGACTTCGGTGGTTACGTTGGGAATGCCGTAGGGCGGTATCGCGATGATCGCGTTCCGGATCGCCCGTTCGTCATGATCGCTGTCGAGCATTCGCGCGATCGACGATCCCATTCCGTTGATCGTGGCGACCTGCATCTTCCACGCTGCGGTGATTCCGCTTTCACTTGGAAGCGCGGTCATGCGCGCCAGCGCCCCCGAGGAGACCAGGTCCTGATTCTGGCTGACGCTCTGAGATAAGGTTACCTGCACGGGCATGTGAAGTTCTCGGGCAAGCTCGACGGCGAAGGGAATTGCATCCGCTTCGATCGCTCGGCCGGCAGGCCCTCCGACCGGCATCGGGTAGAGGAAAATGTCGGAGTTTCCGGTGCGCGTAGCCCGCCCGCCAGCCTCGCGCGCGAGCCCCGGCGCCTGTGTCGGCGCCCACAGCTCGAGATGACGCCCGTCGAACCGGGCGGTCGCGGTGAGCGGCTCGAGCTCGAGGTGCTGGCTTGGTGCCACGTAGTAGCTCGCCGCGAGCGGGTGCGATCCGCGCACCGCTCCCTCGTAATCGCCGCGCCGAAACCGCTCGGGATTGCCGTGGGCCAGCGCCCTTTCGAACAGCGGCCGCACATCAGCGGGTGTGCGGGGGCCAGAGAATATCGGATCAGCCTCCTTGAGCGCCCGTTCCGCAGCCCACCAGCTGTCGGCGGCGACGGCGATCCAGGTCTCCCGCGAGACGACATGGCGCACGCCGGGAGCCTTGATTGCATCTCGTGAGAAGCTTTTCAGCTTCCCGCCGGACGGCGCAAGCCGGACCGACGCAAATAACATGCCTGGAAGCCGCACGTCGCCGGCGAAACGCCAGCTCCCGTCGGCCTTGGCGGGACCGTCGAGCCGCTGCAACGGCTGTCCGATCAGTCGCCCCCTCGCTGATTGCCGCAGCTGCGCCTTGGCGGGGGGGCTTCGGTCGGCGGCTTCTTCGGCAAGCTCGCCGAACGTGAAGGTCCTTACCCCGTTGATGACGAACCCGTCCCCGGTGTCGCATTTCGTCGGGTCGATATTCCAGCGGTCGGCCGCCGCGCCGACCAGCATCGAACGCGCAACCGCAGCCGCCTCGCGCAGCGGCTGCTCGAATGCCCGGACCGAGGTCGAGTCCGCCGTGATCCGGCTCCGTGAGTCGCTTGCAATCAAATGCCTGCGGAGCGCACCGAACCCGTCGAGCCAGCCTTCGTTGACCGCAAGCGGGTTCGCATATGCGCTCGCGAGCGGCGCCGGCTCGACCGCGACCGTCTCCCATGCCGCGCCGAGCTCGTCCGCGACGATCTGCGGCAGAGCGGTCCACACGCCCTGGCCCGTCTCGACCTGCGGGACGGCGACCGTGATCCGCCCGTCCTTCGCAATCTTGATATAGTTGCCGAACGCCTGCTCGCCCGGCCGCACGTCGAGGTCGCTCGACAGGTGATGCGGCCAGGCGGCGAACGCGACGACCAGG
>JBQCCG010000053.1:0-27524 GCA_051962455.1 Sphingomicrobium sp.
CCCTCGTCGAAACCCGGTCCGATATAGTCGCGCAGGATCGCGACGGCGCCCTCATCCGACACATGGTCGCTCGAATAGACGCAGCCGATTCCGCGGCCTCCAGCGAGGCCGATGTCCCAGGTCCAGCCGCCTTCATGCGCAGTGGCCAGTGTGTAGCTTTCGATCGGCGCCTCGGGGCGATCGTACGGCATCCGGCACGCGGCGGCGCGGTCGGCGAACAGCCGATCGCGCACCGAGCGCCAGGGACTGACCAGGCTCCGGCCGATTAGCTCCGCCCGAAAGCCGCTACAGTCGACGTAGAGATCGGCGTCAAGCTCGCTGCCGTCCTTCAGCCTGACGCGGTTGATCGCCCCATTACCGTCGAGCTCGGCATGCTCGAGCTCGCCACTCAGGTGGACCACTCCGAGCTCCTGCGCCCGTTCGGCAAGAAGCAGCGCAAGATTATGCGCGTCGATGTGGTAGGCGTAATTGAGGGGGCCATCGAAATCCGGTTCGCCCGGCCGCTTCGGCCCGCGCTTCGCTCCGGCGACCCGGTCCTGAATCGTCACCGCTTCGGCGAACGACGGCCGTTTGTTCGCCTGCTTCAGCAGCCAGTAAGGGACTAACGGCGCTTCTTCGGAATAGAATGGAGCCTCGAACGGATGGAAGAAGCGATGCCGCTTCCCGGCAATCGGCTCATACAGCCAATCATTGAACAGGATGCCCTGTTTGAACGTCGCCGAAGACTCGCGGATGAACCTGCGCTCGTCGATGTCGAGGAACCGCAGGGTCTGCCGAATCGTCGGGAAGGTACCCTCGCCAACGCCAATGATCCCGATGTCGGGCGATTCGAGCACCGTGATCGTGAGATGCGGATTTTCCTGCAGCGCCAGCGCCTTGGCGAGATAGGCAGCGGTCAGCCACCCGGCCGTCCCGCCGCCGACGATCAGGATGTTCCTGGTGCTAGGCAATTGCGCCGGCTTCCCCCTCAGGCTTGACCCGCAGCATCGCCAGCGCGGCGATGGCCATCACGATCGCCGCGGCGAGCATCGTCCAGATCGGCTGGCCCGGGAAGAAGGCCTTCATGATCGAACCCATCACGGTCGCGACGAGCAGCTGGGGGATGACGATGAAGATGTTGAACAGGCCCATGTAGATGCCGAGCTTGCGCTGCGGCAGGCTCGACGCGAGGATCGCGTAGGGCATCGCCAGGATCGACCCCCACGCTATGCCAATCCCGATCTCCGAGACGATCAGCATCTTCGGGTCCTTGATGATGAGGAAGCTGGCATAGCCGGCGGCGCCCGCGAGCAGGCAGATCATGTGCGTCTTCGATTTGCCGATGGTCCTCGCGAGAAACGGCAGCAGCGTCAGCGCGGCAACCGCGGACACGCCGCTATAGACAGCCGAAAGCACGCCGACCCAGTTACCAGCATCCTGGTATCCGGCGCTCGCCGGGTCGGGAGAATGATAAAAATTCTGGGCGACGACGGGGGTCGTGTTGATCCACATGATGAACAGCGCCGACCAACTGAAGAACTGGACCAGCGCGAGGCGCTTCATGATCGTCGGCATTCCGGAGAAATCTCCAACGATGTTCGCAAGCATGTTCGACGTGGCGCCGCGCCGAGCGAGCGCGATTCCCGCTGCGTTCGCCAGCCCATAGGCGATCAGCAATCCGCCGAGCAGGTACACCTCCTTCTCCAGTCCCCATTCGATCACGGCGAAGACCACCGAAATGCCAACGGCGATCCACACGACGCTCGTTCCGAAGCTACGGTTGGCAAGCGCGTCGATCGTCTGCTCGGCATCCGGATGCTCCGTCGTGTCCCCGAAAGCCGCTAGCTCAGTCGGCGAATATTCGCGCGTCGAGAGGATCGTCCAGAGCACCGCCACCAGCAATGCGGCGCCGCCGGCCCAGAAGCTGATCCGCACGGTTTCCGGGATCCCGCTGGCGCCCGCAGCGTTGGACACGCCCAAGCGGTCGAGGAGGTAGGGGAAGATCGACCCGAGCACCGCGCCCGCGCCGATGAACGCGGTCTGCACCGCGTAGCCGGCGGTATGTTGGTCCTTGCGCAGCATGTCGCCGACGAAGGCGCGGAACGGTTCCATCGTGATGTTGAGGCTGGCGTCGAGCGCCCATAGCAGAACCGCGGCCATCAGCAGGCTCGACGACAAGGGCATCAGGAAAAGCGACAGCGCGGCGAGAATCGAGCCCGCGAGAAAATAGGGCCGCCGCCGGCCGAACCGGCCGAGCCAGGTCCGGTCGGAGAGATGGCCGACGATCGGCTGCACCAGCAGGCCGGTGAGGGGCGCGGCGATCCACAGAGCGGGGAGCCTGTCGACGCTCGACCCCAGCGCCTGAAAGATCCGGCTCATGTTCGCGGTCTGGAGCGCGAAGCCAATCTGGATTCCGAAGAAGCCGAACGAGATGTTCCACAAGGCCGCGAGCGACTGTCGCGGTTTCTCAATCAGCTCCGGCCGGTTCATGTGCATCTCCCTCCCCTATCCGGCCGACCGCGCGGCGGCGCTGGCCCGATAAGCCCTGGGGGTCATACCGAAGCGCTCGCGAAAGCGCAGGGTGAAATGTGCGGGGGTCGAGAAGCCCACTCCATAAGCGATCTCGGAAATGGCTGCGCCGCTGCCCACCAACCGGCGCGCGGCGAGGCGGAGGCGGTAGGTGCGGGCGTAATCGCTGAACGTCATTCCGAACACCTGCCGGAACCGGCGAGAGAAATAGGCGGGCGAAAGGCTGCATGAGGTCGCGGCTGCATCGAGCGCGACGGGCTCGGCCGGGGCCGACCGCAGCAGCTCGAGCGCGGGAAGCAGGCGAGTGACGTGAGCAGTTTCCGCGTCGCCTTCCGCATCGGCAGCCATTTCGCATTCAACGGCGGCAAGGATCACTAGCTCGACGATGCGCTCGATCTTCGTGTCGTGGCTCTGCACTGCCTCGATCAGCCAGTCCGCGAGCAGATCGATTCGCGCGCGAGCGTGGTGGCCGGGATATGCGCAAAACGGTCGTGACAGTCGCGGCAATTGGAAGCCGAGACCTTCGACTATGTAGGGGTCGACCTGGACCAGCACCCACTCCATCGCGCCGCAGTCGAGCTCGAAATCGTGGTGACGCATCGACGGGACGAAGACGACCGCGCCGTCGCGCAAGGCGTGCCTCCTGCCTTCGGCAATGAATGTGCCGCTGACGCGCCGGAACAGCACCAGCTCGGCCACGTCATGGAAGTGCATGAATCGGCCCACGTTTCCGCTCTCCGGCGCAACGACCACGTGCTCCGCGATGACAGCCTTGCCGGGCGGAAGCTCGACGGGCTCACAGATGGGGCGGAGCGGCATAGCAAGAGTTTGATAGTTCTCCCCGACAAGCACAAGAGTAGCTGCTGTGGAGAAGGGTCAATTATACGATAGTTTTTTCAGTTCCTCACTATAGTCTTGGCAACTGACGCGGAAGCCCCGCCGTCCTATGCTGGCCGCGATGGCGACTGCGATCCGATCCGGCCGGCTGGCGAGCGAGCTCGAGGACATGGGGTTCATCCATGCGAGGAGCGTGCTCGATCCGGCGCTCAGCGAATCGCTCCTGTTGCGCGCGCACGCGACCCTGTTCCGGGCGAGCGCGGAATCGCGCGAACAGGTCAAATCGAACGGATCGCTGATCCATCTTGCCGACAATCCGGAATATGCCGACGTGATCGCCGCACCGGAACTGCTCCAGCTGCTGCGTGATTGCGGAGCAACGGACCCGCGCTTCACCGGCGGATTCCTGATTTCGAAGGCCGGGGGCGGCCCGCCTCTGTTCTGGCACCAGGATTGGTGGGGCTGGGACGACGAGAGCGCCTATCATCCGCGCGCGCACCAGTTGTTCGCGATGATCTATCTGACCGATACGAATGTCGAGAACGGCTGCCTTCGCGTGATCCCGCGCTCGCATCGGCTCGATCATTTGCTGCATCATCTCGATCCTGCTCATTCCGAAGGGATGCAGGCGTACAAGGATCCATCGAACGCTGCCTATGCCGACCATCCCGACCAGATTGCCGTGCCGGTGAAGGCCGGCGACGTGCTGATCGGCGATGCCCGGCTGATCCACGGAGCATTCGCCAACAAGACGGACGAGGAACGGCCGCTGCTCACTCTCTGGTTCATGCCCCACTGGAGCTCGATGCCGGCAGCAATGCGCGCGCTTGCCTACAAGGGGTTCATGCGGGGCGACGACATTCCATCGAGCGTGGCGAGCCCAAGCACGTTCCTCGACTGGCCCGAGCCCTTGAAGCGCCAAATCGCGCATCTGCTTCCGCCCGACGACGGCGGAGTGGCGCCGATGCGCTGGAACCGAATTCCCGATTTCGCCCGGCTCGCCGCGTGAAGCGGCTCCTCGCGATCCTACTGGCAGCCTCAACTGCGGCCAGCTCGGGCGCGGCGGCAAGCATCCAGGCGGCAGCCCCCGCCGTCGCCGCCGCGCCCGCAGCGCTGGACAACGAGGTTTTCTATCAGATCTTCACCCGCTCGATGCGCGACAGCAACGGCGACGGCCAAGGCGATCTCAAGGGAATCGAGCAAAGCCTCCCCTATCTGAAGCGGTTCGGAGTGACTTCGATCCTGCTAAGCCCGATCCAGCCGTCGCCCTTCTATCACAATTACTTCCCGGACAAGCCGCAGGGCGTCGATCCAGCGTACGGCACGATGGCCGATTTCCGGTCGCTCGCCCGCGCGATCCATGCGCGCGGAATGAAGCTCTACCTCGACGAGGAGTTTCAGTACGTCACGTACGACCACCCATGGTTCAAGTCGGCGCTCGGGAATCCGGCGTCGCCGTACAGCGGCTTCTTTTTCTTTCACGGGCCGAACAACACCAAGCCCGAGTCCGCGGTGTTCGGTCTAACGATCGCCAAGGGATTTCCTGGAATCGATGTCGGGATCACAACGGTCAACATGAACGCGCCCGCGTTCAAGACATGGGCCGCCGATTACCTGATGAGCTGGGTCGATCCCAATCACGACGGCGATCTGTCGGACGGCGTCGACGGCTTCCGCCTCGACCACATGATGGACGATCTCGATAACAAGCATATCGACACCAACCTTTTCGACGGCTTCTGGAAACCCATTTTCGCGAAGCTCAGGCGTGCAAATCCGAAGCTGAAGTTCATCGCCGAGCAGTATGACTGGGGCTACGGCGGCGACTACCTGCGCCGCGCGGGCGTCAACGCCGTGTTCGATTTCCCGCTCGCGGGCGCGATCCGAAGCTTCGACAAGTCGAAGATCGTCGACGCGATCGACAAGACCGCGGCCGCGGTTCCGGCGGGAAAGCACGAGCTGATCTTCATTGAAAATCACGACCTCCCACGCACAGCGTCGGACGCGGGCATCACGCCGGAGAAGCTGCGGACGGCGGCGACACTCAGCATGATGCTCCAGGGGACACCGCTGATCTATTACGGCCAGGAACTCGGCATGCGCGGAAAGCCGCGTGAGGAGTACAAGTCCGACGAAAAGGACATCGGCGACCGCGAGGCCTTCAAATGGAGCGCCAGGACCGAGACGCCTGGCCAGGCCAATTGGTACAAGGGACCCAAGAGCTATTGGACCGAGCGCTTCGCCAGGGACAATGACGGGATTTCGGTCGCCGAAGAGGATCGCGATCCTAGATCGTTGCTAAACCACTACCGCCGCCTGCTCAAGATCAGGGCGGCGAACCCGGCGCTCCGCTCGGGCAGCCAGCGCGTGCTCCCGACGGACGGCAACATCCTCGCGGTCGAGCGATCGGGGTCCGGGGAGGATTTGCTGATCGTCGCCAATCTCTCGGCCCAGGCCGCCGACTACTCAGTCTCCGGGCGCGACCTGCTGTCGGGCAATCCCGTGCGCGGCACTCTCCGCCTCCAGCCGTACCAGGCGACCATCATCCGCCGCTGAGTTGCTCGAACGGGTCGCGCGTCAGGCGACCTGGTGGTGAGGCCGGGTCCGAACGCTCGATTCCCTGACCATGAGCGTCACCGGAAGCACCCTGTCGCGCGCCGAGCCGGTTTCGATCGCCTCGAGCAAGGTATCGATCAGCGCTTCGGCCGCCTGGCGGCCGTTCTGGCTAATCGTGGTGAGCGGCGGGCTCGCGAGCCTCGCTGCCGGGATATCGTCGAAGCCAATGACGAGGACGCTCTCGGGAACGCCGCGGCCGGCATTCTGGAGCGCATGCATGGCGCCGATGGCGGCAACATCGCTCGCCGCAAAAACCGCATCGAACTGGACCCCACGCGCGAGCAGCTGCTCGACGGCCCCCCGGCCGTCGTCCTCGCTCGGCGAGGCGTCGAAGCGCAGGCATTCGTCGGGCTCGATCCCGGCAGCATGAAGCGCCCGGCAGAACCCCCGCCAGCGCTCGTGCACCTCGGGAAACCCAGGGCCCGCGGTTCCGATGAAGGCGATCCTTCGGCACCCCTGCTGAAGCAAATGGGAGGCCGCGTCGAACCCGCCCTGCTCATTGTCCGAAGAGACGGTGGCGCCGATCTGCCCCTCGCCGCCAGTGCCCCAGCGCACGAAGTGAGCGCCCCGCGCGATCAGCTGCTCCAGCTTCGGCCGGTATTCGAGATAATCGCCATAGCCGAGCAAGATAATCCCGTCCGCCTTTCGGCTGTCCTCATAGTCGACGTGCCAGTCGGACGAGAGCTGCTGGAATGAGATCAGCAGGTCATAGCCATGCTCGGCGCAGCGGCGGACCATCGGCCCGACCAGCGACAGATAGAAGGGGTTGATCAACGCCCCGTCGGGCCGCTCCTCGAAGAACAACAGCGCCAGGGTCTTCGACTGCTGCCGCCTCAGGCCCGAGGCATTCTTGTCGACCTTGTAATGAAGCTGCTCGGCAGCCTCGAGCACCCGCCGCCGAGTCTCCTCGCTGACCGAGGGATTGCCGCACAGCGCGCGCGAGACGGTCGGCTGCGAGACCCCCGCGAGCGCCGCAATGTCGAAGGAGGTCGGCCGCCTCTGTGTCACCTCAGCAACAGTATCGCCCCTGAATACGTATGTATAGCGGCAACACCCCCGTTCCGCTCCGGCGAAGCTCTGATATTCCTAAGCTCGGGAGAGGGGTTTGGCCCCTTCTTGGTTTTTCGCGACTGTCGCTCACGCGGCGGATCAAGGGGGATTTCACTGATGACGAGCATTTCATCGCGTTCGCTTCTGGGGGCCGCGGCAAGCCAGCTTGCGATCGCTTCCGTTCTATATGCAACGCCGGCTTCGGCGCAGGAAGCGCCGGCCGCAACGCCTGCGATTACCGGAGCGGCGAGCGCCGCCGCCGCCCAGCCGGCAGCGGGAACACCGGGCGATACGGCGACCACGCAGGACAAGAACGCGAAGGAGATCGTCATCACCGGTTTCCGGGCCGCGCTGCGCAGCTCGACGGCCAAAAAGAAGAATTCCGAGGTTGTCGTTGAATCGGTCACCGCCGAAGACATCGGCAAGCTGCCCGACAACAGCATCGGTGAATCGATCGCTCGCCTTCCGGGCGTCGCTGCACAGCGCAACAACGGGCAGGCCAACATCATTTCGATCCGCGGCTTCGGCCCGGACTTCTCAACGACGACTCTCAACGGTCGGCAGCAGACCACGACCAACGACAGCCGCGCGGTCGAGTTCGACCAATATCCGTCGGAAATCCTGGCCGGCGTCGACGTTTACAAGACGAGCGAGGCCGATCATACCGCGGGCGGGCTCGTCGGCTCGATCGATATGCGCACCATCCGGCCGCTCGATTATGGCCACGAGGTGCTCGCGGTCGGCGTCCGGGGGGCATATACTGACCAGAAGCTGCTGCCCGGATCGAAGGACAAGGGCGGCCGCGTCTTCGGCACCTTCGTCGACCAGTTCGCCCATGATACGGTCGGCATCGCGCTGTCGGCCGCCTACACCGATGAGCCCTACTCGACCAAGGACTGGAACTCCTGGGGCTATTCCAGTTACCCCGACGGCAGCCAGGGCATGTACGGCACGAAGACCTGGTGGGAATCGGACCAGCTGAAGCGGCTCGGCACAACCGCGACGCTTCAGTGGAAGCCCACCGATAATCTTACGATGTCGCTCGACGGCTTCTATTCCCATTTCACCGATGACGTGGACCAGAAGGGCTTCGAAATGCCCTTCAAGTACAGCCTCTTTAACAATGTCCTCAGCGACACGGTCAGTAATGGGCTCGTGACGGCAGCGACGGTCCAGGGTCTGCCGGTGGTCGAGAATTACGCGACCGACCATCACGCGAACCAATACTCGCTCGGATGGAACGGGCTGTGGGATGGGCATAACGGCTGGCGAGCGATGGCCGACCTCAGCTGGTCGCGGACTGATCGCTCCGAACATCATATTGAAACCACTGCTGGCATCATGAACGGACACAGCCAGCCGAAGCAGCAGCCGAACCAACCGCCGCCGCCCTGCCTCCTCTCTAATGGCTGCGCCACGGTGTCCTTTACGACCGACCACAGCAATGGGCCGCAGTTCATCAGCAATTACAATGCAGCCAATCCGGCGCTGGTGCTGACCGACGTCGAGGGTTGGAGCAACTCTCCCGTGCAGGCGGGCTATGACAAACTGAGGACAAGCAAGGACGATCTCAAGGAGGCCCGCGGCGAAATCGAGCGTGACGTCGGCAGCTTCATCAAGTCAATCAAGATCGGCTTCGATTATACCGATCGCAACAAGACTCTGCACCAGAAGGAGGGATTCCTGTCGCCTCCAGGGGGTCAGAATGTTCCCGCCAATTATTGCGACACCCCAAACCCCGGCTGCCAGGTGGCGATCCCGACCAATCTCCTGCAACCGACCTTCACGCTTGACCGCGGCTTCGGCCCGATCCTGTCGTGGGACCCGCGCGCACTTGAAGCCCAGGGGGTGCTGGTCTTCACCGACAACACCCAGCCCAACAGCGGCTACCATGTGACGGAGAAGGTCTGGACGCCTTACATCATGGCGCCGATCGACTCACAGTTGGGCGCAGTGCACCTGACCGGTAACGTCGGCTTCCAGGCCGTGCACACCAGCCTGACCTCGAACACCCCCGGTTACCTGAGCGCTCACGATAAATATTGGATGTGGCTGCCGAGCCTGAACCTCAACTTCCGGTGGGACAACGGCTTCGTAATTCGCGTCGCGGCGTCCAAGGAATATATGAGGGCGCCGCTCACCGACCTCGCCAACAATGTCGACTTTCATTACGACAATACCACCCTCGCAACGCCTTTTTGGAACGGCAGCGGCGGCAATCCATTCCTTCGGCCGTATCAGGCCAAAGCCCTGGACCTGAACTTCGAGAAATATTTCGGAAACAAGGGCTATGTCGCGCTCCAAACCTATTACAAGCACATCGACACCTACATCGCGCAGGGCGTCAATCAGAACTTCGATTACACGCCCTATCCAAAGCCGAGCACCGGTGGGAATCCGCCACCAGCATCGAACATCGGCTGGTTCTCCACTTGGCTGAATACGCACGGCGGCTATATGTACGGCGCCGAACTCGCGGCCACGCTGCCGTTCGACGTGTTCACGCCGGCGCTGGACGGCTTCGGAGTCACCGGCGGGGCCGGTTACACCAAGACCCACATCCTCGACTTCAACGGCCAGCCGGCCCAGATTCCGGGCTATTCGAAGTGGGTCGCGAACCTGACCGCTTTCTACGAGAAGGGCGGATTCAGCATCCGCGGCAGCATGCGATATCGCTCCGGCTTCATCGGCGATTTCGTGTTGTTCAGCGGCGGCCTGGACCGGCAGTACGTGCTGGCGGAAACGGTTTTGGATGCGCAGGTCAGCTACGACTTCCCGGACACGTCAGCGCTGGCCGGCCTGTCGGTATTTCTCTCGGGCGAAAACCTGAACAACGAGCGTTCGGCAACTCGTACCTTCCAGAACGATCCCACCAGCTGGTTGAAATATCAGGTGTACGGCCGCCGATTCCTGCTCGGCGCGACGTACAAGTTCGGCGAGCATGCGGCTCCGCCACCACCTCCGCCGCCACCTCCGCCACCCCCGCCGCCGCCAGCACCGGCGACTCAGACCTGCGCGGATGGATCGGTGATCCTGGCCACGGCGACCTGCCCAGCACCGCCGCCGCCACCTCCGCCGCCTCCGCCCGCACCCGAGCGCGGCTTCTGACCTGAAGCGGGTCCCGGCGGGGTTGCGCCTCCGCCGGGCTTCCGTACGTGCTGTTTTCGATGAGCCAGTCCTCGCCCCTTGAACTCGTGATTGCCGGCGGCGGGACTGCGGGTTGGGTGGCGGCGGCGACCTTCGCCCGCTTCCTTGGCGACCACGCCAGAATCACGCTCGTCGAATCCGACGAGATCGGAACGGTCGGGGTCGGCGAAGCGACGATCCCCCAAATCCACAATCTCATCGTCGGCCTTGGGCTCGACCAGGCCGATTTCCTCCGCCGAACCAACGCGACGTTCAAGCTCGGGATCGAGTTCGCCGATTGGAGCGGCGACGGCGCATCCTTCATCCACAGCTTCGGCTACACCGGCCGCGGAGTCGGCCTGATCCCCTTCCGCCAGCTGTGGCTGCGCGGTCGGGCGCTGGGCGTCGCGGGCGACCTCGGCGATTATAACTTCAACATCGCCGCCGCGCGGCTCGGCCGGATGTCGACCAGCGCGGGCTCGAAGACGGTTCCCGATCTCGCCTACGCCTATCATTTCGACGCCTCGATGTTCGCGCGGATGCTGCGGGATTATGCCGAGGAGCGAGGAGTCCGGCGGGTCGAGGGAATGATTCAGGGCGTCGAGCGCAACGGCGAGAGCGGCGACATCGCGGCGCTTGCGCTCAATGGCGAGCGGCGCGTCACCGGCAGCTTCTTCATCGACTGCACCGGCTTCAGGAGCCTGCTGCTCGGAAAGACGCTGGGTGTCCCGTACGTCGACTGGAGCAAGTGGCTGCCGTGCGATTCCGCGCTGGCGGTCGCGTGCGAATCGAGCGACGCGTTTCGGCCCTACACGCAGGCGATGGCACGGCCGGCGGGTTGGCAATGGCGGATTCCGCTGCAGCACCGTACCGGCAACGGACACGTCTATTGCAGCCAGTTCATTTCGGACGACGAAGCCGCCTTCAACCTCCTCGGGACGCTCGACGCGCCGGCGCTCGCCGACCCCCGGCCAATCAAATTCACCAGCGGCCGGCGCGAGACCTTCTGGTCGCACAATTGCCTCGCCCTGGGCCTGGCGGCTGGGTTCATGGAGCCGCTGGAATCGACCAGCATCCACCTCGTCCAGTCGGCGCTCGGGCGGCTGCTGAATGTGCTGCCCGGCGATCTCGGTGAGACTGCGTCGGCGCGCGACACGTTCAATCGACTGTCCGACAGCGAATGGGCGCGCATTCGCGACTTCATCACGCTCCACTATTTCGCAAACGCCCGCGAGGGTCCCTTCTGGGAAATGTGCCGGAACATGGAGCTGCCGGACACGCTGGCGGAGAAAATCTCGCTGTTCCGTGAGGCGGGGCTGTGCATGCGCGAAGAGGACGAACTCTTCCTCGACGACAGCTGGGGCCAAGTGATGATCGGCCAGGGCATCATGCCGGAGAGCTGGTCGCCGCTCGCCGACAACGTGCCGGGCGAGGACATCGGTCCGTTCCTCGACAGCCTGGCCAAGAGCTACCGCGTCAGAGCCGAAAGCCTGCCGATCCACCGCCAGTTCGTCGCGTCGATGGTCGGCGATCCAGTGAAAGAGTGCCAATGAACAAGCGCGTTCGATCGTTCGCATCCACTGCGTGCTGTGCACTGTTAGCGCTCACTTGCGGCGCGCGCGCACCGGCTGCGGCGCCTGACTATCGAGCGCGCCTGCCGCAGGATGAGGTGATTTATTTCGTGCTTCCCGACCGGTTCGAGAATGGAGATCCGTCGAACGACCGCGGCGGGCTGATCGGCGACCGGCTCAAGACGGGCTTCGATCCGACCTCGAAGGCCTTCTACAACGGCGGCGACATCAAGGGACTGATCAAGCGCCTCGACTATATCCAGGGGCTCGGCGCCACCGCGCTCTGGGTCGCGCCTGTCTTCAAGAACAAGCCGGTTCAGGGAACGGGCGAGCACGCCAGCGCCGGCTATCACGGCTATTGGATCACCGATTTCATGCACGTCGATCCGCATTTCGGGACCGATGCCGACTTCAAGGCGCTGGTCGACGCGGTCCATGCCCGCGGCATGAAATTCTACATGGACATCGTCGTCAATCACACGGCCGACGTCATCCAGTACAGGGAATGCCAGGGCCTGGCTCCGGGCCAGTGCCGCTATCGAAGCATCGCCGATTACCCTTACCAGCGGCGCGGCGGTGTCAGCGGCAAACCGATCAATCCAGGTTTCAAGGGCGAGGAAGACGAAAGCGCCGCGAACTTCGCCAAGCTCACCGACCCTGATTACGCGTACACCGTTTTCGTCCCGCCCGCCGAGCGCAACGAGAAGGTCCCCGCGTGGCTGAATAACCCCATCTATTATCACAACCGGGGCGACAGCACGTTCCGCGACGAATCCAAGACGATGGGCGATTTCGGTGGGCTCGACGACTTGTTCACCGAGAATCCGCGCGTGGTCCGCGGCATGATCGACATCTACGAGAGCTGGATCGACAAGTACCGGGTCGACGGCTTCCGCGTCGACACCGAGCAGCACGTCAATCCGGAGCTGTGGCGGCAGTTCGTTCCCGCGATTCTCGCGCGCGCCAAAGCCGACGGAATCCCGCACTTCCACATCTTCGGCGAAGCGGCGATGGACAATATGGACCCCGCGCATACGTCGGTTCAGACGCGCGTGGCGGGTTTTCCGTCGATGCTCGACTTCTCGTTCATGTGGGGCATCCTCGACGTGGTGCAGAAGGGCGCGCCGACCGACGAGCTGGCGACCTTGTTCGAGGGCGATGCTCTCTACCAGGGCGGCCCCGAAGCCGCGCTTCAGTTGCCGACGTTCATCGGCAACCACGACGCGGGCCGCTTCGGCGCCTTCGCAATGCGCAACTTGCCGAACGCCAGCCCCGACGAGCTTCTGAAACGCGACATGCTGGCTCACGCAATGCTGCTGACGCTGCGCGGCGTCCCGACCATTTATTATGGCGACGAGCAGGGGTTCACCGGCCACGGCGGCGACCAGGATTCGCGCCAGGACATGTTCCCGAGCAAAGTCGCGAGCTACAACGACAACAAGCTGATCGGCACGAATGCGACGACCGCACAATCGAACTTCAACCCGAACCATCCGCTCTATCGCGAAATCTCGAAACTGGCGCACATCCGCACCAGCCATCGCGCGCTGACCCGCGGTCTCCAGGTCATCCGCTACGCCGGAGACAAGCCCGGGCTGTTCGCCGTGTCGCGCTTCGACCCGGACAGCGGGCGCGAGATGCTGCTGCTGTTCAATACGTCGATGGGCCCGATCAAGCAGAACGTCCGGGTCGACACCCGCTCGACCGGCTTCGAGGCGCTTGCCGGCAACTGCCCGGCCAGCGCGGTCGCGCCCGGCAGCGTCGCGATCGAGCTTCCGCCGCTCGGCTATGCGGTATGCGATGCTCGCTGAGACCGACAAAATCGCGCTGACGGGGTCGGATGCGCCGTGGTGGAAAGGCGCGGCGATCTACCAGATTTACCCGCGCAGCTTCGCCGATACGAACGGCGACGGAGTCGGCGACTTGCCGGGAATCACGAAGCACCTCGATTATGTTGCATCGCTCGGCGTGGATGCGATCTGGCTGTCGCCCTTCTTCACCTCGCCGATGCGCGACTTCGGCTACGACGTTGCGGACTATCGCGCGGTCGATCCGGTGTTCGGGAGTCTCGCCGACTTCGATGCGCTGGTCGAGCAGGCGCACGAGCTCGGTCTCAAGGTCATCATCGATCAGGTCTATTCGCATAGCTCGGACCAGCATGGCTGGTTCCAGGAGAGCCGATCGAGCTCGAACAATGAGAAGTCCGACTGGTACGTCTGGGCCGACGCGAAGCTGGATGGGTCCCCACCCAACAACTGGCAGTCGGTGTTCGGCGGCCCGGCATGGCAGTGGGACGCGCGCCGAAGCCAATATTATCTCCACAATTTCCTGCCCGAGCAGCCGGACCTGAACGTCCATAATCCGGCAGTGCAGGACGCGCTTCTGGATGTCGCGCGGTTCTGGCTCGACCGCGGGGTCGACGGATTCCGCATCGATGCGATCAACTTCGCGATGCACGACCCGGAGCTTCGCGATAACCCCCCGGCGACGGCGGGAGGCAAGCGGACCCGGTCGTTCGATTTTCAGCAGCACCTCTACAACCAATCGCATCCCGACATCGTGAAGTTCCTCGAGCGTCTTCGTGGAGTGACAGACAGCTACGGCGGGCGCTTCACGCTGGCGGAGGTCGGCGGCGACCACGCCTTAAGCGAAATGCAGGCGTTCACTGCAGGAAACACGCGGCTGAACAGCGCTTATGGGTTCGACTTCCTTTACGCCGAGGAGCTGACGCCGGCCTTGGTCGCGCGCGTTGCGCGGGATTGGCCGCAGGACGCCGGCTGGCCGAGCTGGGCGTTCGAGAATCACGATGCGCCGCGCGCGCTGTCACGCTGGATCGGCGAGGAGCAGCGGGAGAACTTCGCGCGCACGAAGATGCTGCTTCTGACTGCACTTAGGGGCTCCATCATCCTCTACCAGGGCGAGGAGCTCGGGTTGCCGCAGGTCGACGTGCCGTTCGATCGGCTGCAGGACCCGGAGGCGATCGCCAATTGGCCGCTGACGCTGAGCCGCGATGGCGCGCGCACCCCGATGCCGTGGAGCGCGCTGGCGCCAAACCTCGGATTCTCTCTCGCGGAGCCATGGTTGCCGCTCGGCAGCAATCATCGCGACCTCGCCGTCGATCGCCAGCTGGCGATCGGCGATTCGATGCTTCACTTCACAAGGGCATGCCTCGATTTGCGGAAGCGCTTTCCAGCACTCCGGCACGGATCGATGGAAAACGTCGAAGCCGGCGATGCGCTCCTGCTGTTCGAGCGGGCATCCGACGGGCAACGCCTGCGCTGCGCGTTCAACCTCTCGGAGCGGCCGATCGCGTTCCGCGCAGAGAGCAAGATGCTGATCCACACCGGAGAGATCGACGGGCAGGCGCTCGGCCCCTATGCGGCGCTGATCGAGGAGATCGAATGAGCCTGTTGCGTCTGCTTACCATTTTGGCGGCGACTCTGACGCTTGAGATGGCGAGTGCCGCCGTGGCCGCGCATCTGCCGAACGGAGTCGAGGAATCTCACGGTCCGATCCGAGTTCGAGTGACGGCGCTGACGGACTCGATCCTGCGGGTACGCGTTGCGCGTGACGGCAATTTCGGCGAGGACGCGAGCTGGGCGGTGCCCGCAGCCGCGCGCCGCCAGGCGGTCCCGGTTTCAGCGACCTCTGATGGTTTCCAGACGAAGGCCATCTCGGTTCACCTGGATCCGAACACATTGCGCCTCTCCGTCACCGATGCCTCGGGTCGTATCATTCTCGCCGACGACCCTGAGCCGATCCGCCTCGACGGCCGCGGCTTCACGCTTCGCAAGGCGCTTCCGATTGACGAGCACATCTTCGGACTCGGCGACAAGACGGGCGCGCTCGACAGGCGCGGCGGCACGTTCGTCGACTGGAACACCGACGCGTTCGGATTCGCGCCCTGGACCGACCCCATCTATAAATCGATCCCGTTCTACATCGGCGTGAACGGCAACGGCGCCGCTTACGGCCTCTTCCTCGACAACAGCTGGCGCGTGAGCTTCGATTTCGGCCACAAGGATGCGGGCGCGATCGAGATCGGCGCTCCGGACGGACCGATCGATTATTATGTGATTGCGGGGCCGACGGTTGCGGATGTCGTGCGCCGCTACACCGACCTCACCGGCAAGCCGCCGCTCCCGCCGGAATGGGCACTCGGGTACCAGCAGTCGCGCTGGGGCTACAAAAGCGATGCGGACGTTCGCGGCATCGCCAGCCGCCTCAGGTCGGACCGGATTCCCGCCGACGTCATCTGGATGGACATCGACTACCAGGACCGCGATCGCCCATTCACCGTCAACACCAAGGCGTTCCCGGACCTCAAGAAGCTGAATTCGGACATGAACGCCGAGGGCATCCGGCTAGTGGCGATCACCGATCTTCACATCGCTTACCTGCCGAAGCAGGGTTATGCGCCCTTCGACAGCGGAATTGCCGGGAACGATTTCGTTCACAAGGCCGACGGCACGCTCTATGTCGCCCCCGTCTGGCCCGGCCCGTCGGTGTTCCCCGACTTCACTCGCGCCTCGACCCGCGCCTGGTGGGGCAGCCTCTACAAGGACTTCATCGCCGACGGCTTTTCCGGATTCTGGAACGACATGAACGAGCCGGCGGTGTTCGAGACTCCGACCAAGACAATGCCGCTCGACAATATCCACCGGATCGAGAGCGACGACTTTGCGCCTCGCGACGCGAGTCATGCCGAGATCCATAACGTGTATGGAATGCAGAACACGCGTGGGACATTCGAGGGGATGGAGCGGCTCCGTCCCGGCGTCCGCCCATTCGTGATGACCCGCGCCTCCTTTGCCGGCGGGCAGCGCTACGCGGTGACATGGACCGGCGACAACAGCTCGACATGGGATCACCTCCGGCTATGCGTCGAGCAGCTAACCAACCTCGGCCTTTCCGGCTTTTCCTACAGCGGCTGTGACGTCGGCGGGTTCATCGGCGGCGCCAGTCCGGAGCTGCTGACGCGTTGGTACGAAATCGCCGCCTTCACGCCGGTGTTCCGCAACCATTCGGCCAACGATGCGCCCCGCGCCGAGCCTTGGGTCGACGGCCCTGAGCATCTCGCGATCCGGCGGAAGTTCATCGAGGAGCGCTACCGGCTGATGCCCTATCTCTACGCGCTCGCCGAACGGAATTCGCGCACGGGCGCCCCGATAATGCGGCCCTTGTTCTACGACTATCCCGACGCACTGAAGCTGAGCTGCGACCAGGCGCTGACCTTCGCCGTCGGACGCGATCTGGTGGTTGCGGAACCCGCACGCCCCGAAAATCCGCGACCGCAGGCGATATGCCTGCCGGCGGGAGGCTGGTACGATTATTGGACCGGGGAGCTGGTCAGCGAGCACAAGATCATGGTCGCGCCGCAGCTCGACAGCGTGCCGGTATTCGTCCGCGCGGGCTCGATCCTCCCTCGCCAGCCACTCGTCCAAAGCACGATGGACACTCCCAAGGGGCCACTCGAGCTCGACATCTATCCCGGACCGGACTGCAGCGGCGAACTCTACTTCGACGATGGCGTCAGCGTGAGTGGCCCAAGCCTTCGTCAGCCGATCCACTGCGTTGAAACGGCGAAGGGAATCGCGCTACGCTTCGGCCATCGCCAGGGTTCCTACCGCCCCTGGTGGAAACAGATTGACGTGACGATCCACGGATCCCGGACAACCCGCATGACCATTCCCGATCAACCGCGAGCCGCCGAGATCTTGATCGCCACGGCCTCCCACTGATGCCGGCGCCGCCACGCTCCGTCGTCATCCTCGGCGGCGGCACCGCCGGATGGATGACCGCCAACCTGATCAACCGCCGGTGGGCGGAGCACGGCACCAGGATCTCACTGATTGAATCGAGCTCGATCGGGATCATCGGCGTCGGCGAAGGTTCGACCCCGCAGTTCAAGGCCTTCTTCGACACGCTCGGAATATCGGAAGCCGAGTGGATGCCGAAGTGCAACGCCACGTATAAAGCGGGAATCGAGTTCGAAGGCTGGTCCGACAAGCCGGGATACGAACGCTACTTCCATCCTTTCCCGACCAACGTCGATCTGTATACGCAAGGGCAGTTCTTCTACTCGACGCGAGCCCGGCGCGCCGGCCGCGACGTGCCTGCGCATCCCGATCCGTTTTTCGTCCCGACGCGAATCGCCCGCGAAGGTCGCGCTCCGCTCGCACCGCCGAATTTCCCGTTCAATGTCGGCTACAGCTATCATTTCGACGCGCATCTCATCGGCGCTTTTCTCCGCGACTACGGCACGGCTCGCGGCATTGAGCATGTCGATGCGCGGATCGCCTCGGTCGAGCTTGACGATGCGGGCGACGTTAATGCGCTCGTGGCGGACGATGGGCGCCGGTTCGAAGCGGATTTCTTCGTCGATGCGAGCGGCTTTCGCGCCAGCATCATCGAGGGCGCTCTCAAAGAGCCGCACCGTCCATTTGGCGAGAATTTGTTCAACGATCGCGCGGTCGTCGCCCCCACCCCGCTGCCCGTCGGCGGAGTGCAGGCGTGCACTCGTTCGATCGCGAAATCCGCCGGATGGATCTGGAACATCCCGCTCAGCAACCGCGTCGGCAACGGCTACGTCTATTCGTCGCGCTACATCGATCCGGATGCCGCCGCCGTCGAGTTCCGGGAGCATCTGGGCCTGAGCGACGAAGCCGACGTCCGGCATCTGCAGATGAAATGCGGACGGATCGAACGCACTTGGGTGAGGAACTGCCTCGCGGTTGGGCTGGCGCAGGGCTTCCTCGAGCCGCTCGAGGCGACTGCGCTCCACATCGTCATGAACACCGTCGAATCGTTCCTTGCCAGCTGGGAAGGCGAGAAACGCGACGAATTCAATGCCAAGATTGCTCGCCGTTACGAGGGCATTCGCGATTATCTGGTCTGCCACTATCGGACGGCGCAGCGGAGCGACACGGAATATTGGCGCGACGCCACCAAGAACAACACTCTCTCCGAAAGCCTCAAGCGCATCATCAACGCCTGGTTCAGGGCCGAAGACCTGGAGCAGGAGGTGATCCGGCAGGACATCGGACAATATTATATGCCTGTGTCATGGCACTGCATGCTCGCCGGCTACGGCAACTTCCCGCCGCCCGAAATGCTGAAGCCGCCCGGGCCCGATATCGTGCAGCTCGACATGAGCGATATCGATCGCTTCGTTGGTGGCTGCGCGATGAACTTCCCGTCGCTCCCTGATGCACTCGACCGACTCAAGGAAGCTGCATGATTCGGCGGCTGATTTTCGCGTTGGCCTTGCTGTTCGCGGCAGTTCCCGCGGTCGCTGGAGACCCCATGGGGCCGGTTCACGTCAGCGCCGGGTCGATTGTCGACCTTGGCGTCCTCAAATCCAGATATGCCGACCCGCGCCGCGTGGTCGTCTGGCTACCCAGCGGATACACCGCGCACGGGCCGAAGTACGCCGTACTCTACATGCATGATGGCCAAAACCTGTTCGACAAGGAGACCGCCGGCTATGGCATGGAATGGCAGATCGACGAAACGCTCGACCGGCTGATCCAGGAAAAGAAGGTGCGGCCGACGATTGTCGTCGGGATCTGGAACACGCCCAAGCGCCTTCAGGAATATGTCCCGTCCAAGGCGTTCAACGGGCTCCCGCCGAGCTACCGTGGCAAGATCCGCGCGCTCTACGGCGGCGATCCGCTGTCCGACGGCTATTTGAAGTTCATCGTCCGCGAGCTCCGGCCGATGATCGACAGCCGCTTCAACGTGAAGACGGACCGCGCCGATACGGCGATCATGGGCTCTTCGATGGGCGCGCTCATTTCCCTGTACGCGATCGATGAATACCCGCAGATCTTCGGCGAAGCCGGAATGATGTCGACCCACTGGCCGCTGGTCATCACGCCGGACAACAAGCCGATCAGCGACCAGGAATATGAAATCGTCTCGTCAGCCTTCGAGCGCTACCTCGCTCCGGCGCTGCCCGATCCCGCGACTCACAAGCTCTATTTCGACGATGGCAGCGAGACTCTCGACGCGAATTACGCGCGCTCTCAGGACCGGGTAGACGGCGTGGTCCACAGTCGCGGCTATCGCCAATGGATCAACACGCTGAGCCTCAGCTACCCCGGCGAGAAGCACAATGAGATCAGCTGGGCGTCGCGTGTCGCCGTCCCGCTACAATTCCTGCTTCCGCCGTCAGCCCCTCGCTAGCGCCGCCGCGGCGCGGGCGCGCTCGCCGACTGCCTCGAGGCTGTCGCCCGGCTTCACGAACCAGGTGCCGCCGACGCACAGCACATTGTCGAGCGCCAGCCAGTCGGCCGCGGTGTCGATTCGGATTCCGCCGGTCGGGCAGAAACGGACGTCGCCGAACGGGCCGGCGATCGACTTGAGCGCCGGAATTCCGCCGGACGCCTCGGCAGGGAAGAACTTGAACCGGTCAAGCCCGAGGTCGAGGCCACGCATGATGTCGCCGGAGGTCGCGGTTCCGGGCAGGAACGGGACGCCGGACGCGACTGCGGCCTTGCCAAGCGGCTCCGTCAGCCCCGGTGAGACGATGAACTTGCTGCCGGCGTCGATCGCCTGGCCGAGCTGGGTCTGGTTGAGCACAGTTCCCGCGCCGACGATGGCGCCAGGCACCTTTGTCATCTCCCGTATCGCCTCAAGTCCATGTCCGGTGCGCAGCGTCACTTCGAGCACCGGGAGGCCCGCCGCGACAAATGTCCCGGCGAGCGCCGCCCAGTCCATCTCTTCGTGGAACACCAACACGGGAATGACCGGCGCGGTGCGCATGATCTGGTCGATGTTCATCCATGCTCCTTGGCGAATGCGGCCGCCGCTCCGAACAGCCCCGGCTGCGGATAGGTGATCAGCTTCACCGGCATTTCGTCCATCCGCCGCTCGAATCGGCCCTTGGCGATGAAGCGGTCGCGGAACCCCGAACGGGGCAGATATTCGGAGAGGCGGAGGCCGACTCCGCCGGCGATGACGACGCTGTTCGCCCCCTGGGCCAGCGCCAGGTCTCCCGCAACCGCGCCCAGGCTGAGACAGAGGCGGTCCAGCGCGGCCGTCGCCAGGCTGTCCGTTCCGGTCAGCGCGGCCGTCCACAGATCCTTCTCGTCATGGATGCTGACGTCGAGCTTCTCGATCGCCGCGAGCGCTTCATAGAGGTTCGGCAGTCCCTGCCCCGCGACGACGCGTTCGACCGATACGCGCCGGAAATTGCGACGAAGCTGGACCAGGATCTTGTCCTCGAGGCTGTCCAGCGGGGCGAAATCGACATGGCCGCCCTCGGTCTCGATCACTTCGTAATGATCGCTCTTGCGCAGCAGCGCGGCGACTCCGAGGCCAGTGCCTGGCCCAATGATGGAAACAACGCCTTGTCTCGGAAGCGGCCCGCCAGGTCCGCACAGATGGCAGAAATCCTCGTCAGGCAGCGTCGCCACCGCATAGGCGACCGCCCCGAAATCATTGACGATCGTGTAGCGGTCGACGTCCAGCCGTTCCTTGATCAGCGCCGGCCGGATCACCCAGGGGTTGTTGGTGAGCTTCAGCACTTCGCCGCCGATCGGACCGGCAAAGGCGATTGCGAGCTCGTTCGGGAGCTCGATTCCTGCGCGGCGGCCGAACTCCTGCCAGGCGAGCTGAAAGCTGCCGTGCTCCGCGGTCTTGAGCGTGACCGGTTCGCCGAGCGAGACGACGCGACCGCCGTCGATCTCGGCGAGGGCGAAGCGGGCGTGGGTCCCGCCAACATCGGCGACTGCGATCTGCCGGCTCATGCCCTGTCCTGAGCGGAGCCGAAGGGCTGCTCCGCGTCTATTGCCGCGAGAATGGCCGAGGCGCCGGCTTCGGCCTCGTTCACATCCAGCCGCATGAGCGCGAACAGCTCGCGGCCCGTGCCAGCCGGCGGCGGCGGGGAATTGGCCGGCGGCCGCGACGCAAGATCGATACCGACCGCCTCGAGCGTGCCGCTGCGGGCATCGAGCCGGATCGGGTCGCCATCGCGCACCCGTGCGAGCGGACCGTCGGGCAAAGCCTCGGGCGAGACGTGGATCGCCGCCGGGACCTTGCCGCTCGCGCCGGACATGCGTCCGTCGGTAATCAGCGCGACCTTGTGCCCACGGTCCTGGAGCACGCCAAGCGTCGGAGTCAGCTTGTGGAGCTCGGGCATTCCGTTCGCGCGCGGTCCCTGAAAGCGGACGATCACCGCGCAATCGCCGTCGAGCTCGCCAGCCTTGAACGCCTCCAGCACTTCATTCTGGTCGGAGAAGCAACGGGCCGGCGCCTCGATCAGCCAGCGCTCCTCCTCGACGGCGCTGGTCTTGAACACCGCGCGGCCGAGATTGCCCTGCACCAAACGCAGGCCACCGTCCGCCTGGAACGGGTCCGTCGCCGGGCGCAGCATATCGATATCAGCGCTTTCTTCCGCGGCCTTCCAGATCAGCTCATCGCCGTGGAGCTCGGGATTGGCGACCCAGGCCTCCATCGAATCCGCGCCGGCGGTGAGATTATCCGTGTGGATCAAGCCTTCCCCGCTCAGCGCGTAGGTGACGAACGCCATGCCGCCCGCGTCCTGGAAGTCGTTCACGTCCTTCGAGCCATTGGGGTAAACCCGCGCGATCAGCGGCACGGCCGACGACAGATCGGCGAAATCCTGCCAGTCGATAACGATCCCCGCCGCGCGCGCGATCGCCGGAAGATGGATGAAATGGTTGGTCGATCCGCCGGTCGCCAGCAGGCCGACCATCGCATTCACAATCGCCCGTTCATCGACCACCTCGCCGAGCGGCCGTTCCCCGCTCCGCGCAAGCTCCGCCAGCCGGTGTACCGCGGCGCGCGTCAGCGCCTGGCGGAGCGGCGTCCCGGGATTGATGAAAGCCGAATTGGGCACATGCAGACCCATCAGCTCCATCATCATCTGGTTCGAGTTGGCAGTGCCGTAGAAGGTGCAGGTCCCCGGCGAATGATAGGAGCGGCTCTCAGCCTTCAGCAGCTCGTCTCTGCCGACCTTCCCCTCGGCATAGAGCTGCCGAACCCGCTGCTTCTCCTTGTTCGGAAGTCCCGACGGCATCGGTCCGCCGGGAACGAGCAGCACGGGCAAATGCCCGAAGCGAAGCGCTCCGATCAGCAGCCCGGGAACGATCTTGTCGCAAATGCCGAGCAGCGCCACCGCGTCGAACATGCCGTGGCTGAGCGCGACCGCGGTCGAAAGCGCGATCACGTCGCGGCTGAACAGCGACAGGTCCATCCCGGCCTGTCCCTGGGTGACGCCGTCGCACATCGCGGGAACGCCACCGGCGACCTGCGCGGTCGCACCGACCTCGCGCGCGAAAATCTTCATCTGCTCGGGGTAGCGGCCGTAGGGCTGATGCGCCGAGAGCATGTCATTGTACGCCGTGATGATGCCGATGTTCGGACCAGCGAGATGGCTGATCGACTCCTTGTCCTCGCCCGCCGCGGCAAAGCCATGCGCGAAGTTGCCGCAGGAGAGGCGCGGTCGGCTGATCCCCCGCTCCTTCTGCTCGGCCAACAGCTCGAGATAGCGCCGCCGCGTCGGCTTGGACCGTTCGACGATCCGGTCGGTGACCGCGGCAATGGTGGAATTCAGTCCCATGCGCGGGCCTTTACTCGTGCCAGCTGATGCCGTCTCGCTCGGTGAGTGCGATTGCCGCCGAGGGTCCCCAGGTTCCGGCAGGATAGGGCCGCGGAGTCATGCCTTTTTCGGCCCAGGCCGCGCGAATCCGGTCGATCCACGCCCATTGAGCCTCGACCTCGTCACGGCGGACGAACAAGGTCGGATCGCCCTCGATCAGGTCGAGCAGAAGCCGCTCGTAGGCGATCCGCCGCCGGTATTCGCTGAACGCATTGGCGAGCCCGATGTCGAGCGGAATTTCGCGAAGCCGCACGCCTTGCCTGTCGAGGCCCGGAGTCTTGGCCATGAGCCTCAGCTCGATGCTCTCTTCCGGCTGAAGCCCGATGATCAGCTTGTTGGGCTTGGTCGTCGCGCCGCGCGAGGCAAAGATCGAATAAGGCACATCCTTGAACTGGATGAAAATCTCCGTGTCGCGCTCCGGCATGCGCTTGCCGGTGCGCATGTAGAAGGGGACGCCCTTCCACCGCCAATTGTCGATATGCGCCTTCAACGCCACGAACGTCTCGGTATTGCTTTGGTGACCGATCTCCTCGGCGTAGCCCGGCACCGGTTCTCCATCGATCGCTCCGCGCGTATACTGCCCGATGACCGTCACGTGCTCGGCATCCGCGGCGGTGATCGGCCGAAGCGCTCGCAGCACCTTCACTTTCTCGTCACGGACCGCGGTGGAGTTGAAGTCGCCCGGCGGCTCCATCGCGACCAGCGCCAGCAGCTGGAGCATGTGGTTCTGGACCATGTCGCGAAGCGCGCCGGCGCCCTCGTAATAATCGCCGCGGCCTTCGAGGCCCACTGTCTCCGCCACAGTGATCTGGACGTGCTCGATATGAGCGCTGTTCCACAGCGGCTCGAACGTCAGATTGGCGAACCTCAGCGCGATCAGGTTCTGGACGGTCTCCTTGCCGAGATAATGGTCGATCCGGAACGTGCGCTCTTCCGGGAAGTGGGCGGCGACGGCGTCATTGATCTCGCGGCTCGATTCGAGGTCGGTCCCGAGCGGCTTTTCCAACGCCATCCGCACCGTCGGGCAGGCAAGGCCGGCGCTGGCAAGGCCATCGATTGTCGGCTTGAACAACGACGGCGCGGTCGAGAGAAAAATGCCGACGCCATGGCACGGATCGCCGATCGCCTGGGCGAGACGCTCGAAGGCCTCGGGATGAGTGATGTCGAGCGGGACATAATGCAGCCGCGCGAGGAAGCGGTCGGCGATTCCCTGGCTGTAGAAGCCGGGCGTCAAAAACTCCTTCAGCGCGGCCTCGGCGCGGTCGCGGAACGCCGCATCGTCGAGCTCGGTTCGCGCGGTGCCGATGACCCTGAGATCGGATGGGAGCAGCCCGTCCGAGTCCAGTCCATAAAGCGAAGGCAGCAACATGCGCGCGGCGAGGTCGCCGGTCGCTCCGAACATCACCAGGGTCGAAATACGGTCAGCCATGGGGCCGCTATATTGTCCTCACCGCTCGCGCAAAGAGCGAAAATGTTCCGCAAACACATTCATAGGCGGGTCCAGGCAAGGGCGATCATGGCCGCGACAGCAAGCACGCTCGCGGTCATGGCGATTGCCGCCGAGATGCCTTTGGATCGCGCATAGACCAAGGTGATCCCGATCTTCACCGCCATGTTGGAGATCGCCGTCCCGCTGATCGCCATCGCCGCAAGCAGCGGCGAGATCGCGTCGGGCGCAAGCGTGCCGAGCGTGACGATGGCGACATCGACGTCCATGCTTCCAACGATCAGCAGCAGGATTGCGATCCCGCTCTGTCCGAAACGTCCCTCCGCCCACTTGGCTGCGATCGCTGCGATGGCGACGAAGACGACAAACCCGAGCGCCGGCAGCAGCGCGATCGGGTTCCCCGGCGGCGAGGGCGCGTTGCTCGAAGGGGCCTTGCGGTAGAGCCAGAAGCCCGCGGCCCAGGCGACGACCATCGCCGGCAGGAGGAGGATGCAGATCGCGGGCAGAACGCGCGTCGCAAGGATCGCAATCAGGACCGGCATCCTGAGGTACATGACCGCCGTGGCGAAGGCGATTCCCGCGGGCTCCGCGCCCGAGCGGTCCTCCCGTCCGAGCCGTTCCGAGAGCGCCAGCGTCACCGCGGTCGAGCTGTAGGCGCCGCCGATCAGCCCCGTCGCCACGGTGCCGTGCCGCTCGCCGAAGATGCGGTTCGCGACATAGCCGAGGAATGAAAAGCCGGTGACCAGCACGACCACCAGCCACAGGCGCTGCGGGTTCCAGGCGCCGAGCGGGCCATAGTGGCCGCTGGGGAGGAACGGCAGCACTGCTCCGGCGATGACTGCGTATCTCGCGAGCGCCTTCACATCGTCGGCGTCGAGCCGGTCGATCAGGCCGTGCAGCTCGGCCCTGAGCGCAAGGAAAGCCACCGCGACTGCCGCGCAGGCGATCGCCAGGCCGGGCTGGCCGATGCCGGCGAGAAAACCGATCGCGATCGTCACGATCGCCGCGACGGCGCTGGTCGAATCGTGATGATGCTCCAGCACTCGCGAATAAGCGGCGACCATGATCGCGACCGCACCGACGACGATCGCGCCGCCCGCGATAGGGTGCCCGAGACCTCCGATCAGCCCCGCGATTCCGCTGCCGAGGCCGAGCATCGAGAAAGTCCGGACGCCGGCTACGCGAGTGCCCGGCTTCTGCTCTCTCAATTTCCAGCCGCGTTCGATGCCGATCAGCAGGCCGCAGGCGAGCGCCGTTCCGACGCACAGCGCCTGCCAGTACCAGCCGGCGTTCAGCGCAATCGCTCCGCGTGCCAGGCGAGATGGTCGGCCATGAAGGTCGAGATGAAATAATAGGTGTGGTCGTAGCCCGGCTGGCGGCGCAGCGTCAGCGGGATATCCGCGCCGGCGCAGGCACGTTCGAGCAGTTCGGGACGAAGCTCCTGTTCGAGAAACTGGTCGGCGGTGCCGACGTCAACCAGCAGCTCCCTCACCCGCGCGCCGTCCTCGATCAGCGCGACGGCATCATGCTTGCGCCACGCGGACCGATTATCTCCGAGATAGCCGGTCAGAGCCTCTTGTCCCCATGGCACCTGCGATGGCGCGACGATCGGCGCGAACGCCGATACGCTGCGGAACCGATCGGGGAGGTTCAGCGCGATCGTGAGCGCTCCGTGTCCTCCCATCGAATGGCCGGTGATCCCCTGCCGATCCAAGTCGACGGGGAATTCGGCACCGACGAGCGCTGGGAACTCCTCGGTGACGTAGGTCCACATGCGGAAGTTTTTGGCCCACGGCTCTTGGGTCGCGTCCACATAGAAGCCCGCGCCCTTGCCGAAATCATAGCCCTCCGCGTCCGGCACATCATCGCCGCGCGGGCCGGTGTCGGGCGCGACGAAGATGAGCCCGAGCTCGGCGCAGGCAGCGCGATACTCGCCCTTCTCGGTGACGTTCGCGTGGGTGCAGGTGAGGCCCGACAGATACCAGACGACCGGCAGCCGTTCTCCGCGCTCCGCCTGTGGAGGCAGGAAAATCGAAAACGTCATGTCGGTTGAAGTCGCGCGCGAAGCATGACGGACGACCAGCTGGCGTCCGCCATGCGATTTGCTCTCGCCGAGCGCTTCCATCGTCATTCCCGAGAAAGCGGGAATCCCGCTTTTCTAAGACACGGCATCCGAAGGAAGCGGGCCCCCCGCTTCCGCGGGGGTGACGGTAAGGAGACGGGGGTCACTGCGCCGGCCGGTGCAGTCCGCAGAGCTTGTTGCCGTCGGGATCGCGCAAATAGGCGAGGTAAAGCTTGCCGAAGCCGCCCTGGCGGAATCCGGGCGGGTCCTCGATCGACGTGCCGCCATTCTCGACACCGGCCTTGTGCCAGGCGTCCACCTCTTCCGGTGTTTCGAAGTAGAAGCCGATGGTGCCGCCGTTGGCGCGACAGGCGGCTTCGCCGTCGATCGGCCGAGAGACCATGAAGGCGGCTCCGTTCTTGCGATAAGCAAGCCGACCCTTGTCGTCGACGTGCGCCTCCTTGCCGAACAGCGCATCGTAGAATCTCTTCGACCGATCGATGTCGTTCGATCCGACCATCACATGGCTGAACATTGGGGCCCCTTATTCCGTTCGTCCTGAGCTTGTCGAAGGACTGTCTTTCCCCTTCGCAAGGCTTGAGATGCTCTCCCAATCATCGCGAATGAGAGCAAGTTTTTTAGCGCGGCCCCAACCTTTCAGTCGGCGCTCCATCGCGATCG
>JBQCCG010000054.1:0-12478 GCA_051962455.1 Sphingomicrobium sp.
GCGATCCTGCACCTGCTCTACGCGCGCTTCTGGACTCGCGCGCTGCAGCGGTTGGGCCGCATCTCGATCGCGGAGCCGTTCCGCGGACTGTTCACCCAAGGCATGGTTACGCACGAGACCTACCGCGCAGGCGATGGAAGCTGGCTCAGCCCAGATGAGGTCAAGCGCAACGGGGATGACTGGGTCCGGATCGAGGACGGCGCGCCGGTGACTCCCGGCCGGGTCGAGAAGATGTCCAAGTCGAAGCGCAACACGGTCGATCCGGAGCCGATCCTCGCCAAATACGGCGCCGACGCGGTCCGCTGGTTCATGCTGTCGGACAGCCCGCCCGAGCGCGATCTCGAATGGTCCGAGGCAGGGATCGAGGGTGCATCCCGATTCGTCCAGCGTGTGTGGCGCCTGGCGAGCAGCAGCAAGGCGGGTGAGGGCGAGGACGAGGCGCTGAAGCGCAAGCTGCACCGGACGATCGCCGCGGTTGGAGAAGCGATCGAGGGACTTCAGTTCAACAAGGCGATTGCGCAGCTTTACGAACTCACGACCGCGGTCGAGAAGGCCGCGCCGTCGGCCACGCGCCACGAAGCCGTCCGGTCGCTGATCCTTCTCGCGGCTCCTGCCGCCCCGCACCTTGCCGAGGAGAGCTGGGCAGCACTCGGCGAAGCCGGGATGATCGCGGATGCCCCCTGGCCGAGGTTCGATCCCGCGCTGCTTGTTGAAGACCAGGTCACGTTGGCGGTCCAGGTCAACGGCAAGCTGCGCGACACGCTGAACGCACCCCGCGGGCTTGACCGGGCCGCCGCCGAGGCGCTCGCGCTCGCCTCCGACAAGGTGCAGCGGCAGCTCGGCGGCGCGGCTCCGCGCAAGGTGATTGTAGTCCCCGACCGGCTGGTGAATATCGTCGCATGATGCGCGCGGCTGCACTCGCTTTGGCTCTGTTTGCATTGGGCGGCTGCGGCCTTCGTCCGCTCTATGGCGGGGGCAGTGGAAGCCCGGTTTCTGCAACTCTGCGCTCGATCACCGTGGCGGCGATCCCCGGTCAGTCGGGCTGGCTGATGCGCAACAAGCTCATCGATCGCCTCGGCGCATCGGGATCGGAGGCTGCCGCCTACCGGCTCGACGTCACGCTCGATGACAATATCACTAGCTACGGCTTGCGCTCCGACCAGGCGGCGACGCAGGAGCGGCGGACGTTGCGGGCGCGATTCCAGTTGGTTGATGTTCGCAACGGGATGGTCGTCCTGGACGCGACAGCCGGATCCGACGCGGGAATCGACATCGTCAGCTCGGAATATGCGACCGTCGCCGCGGAGCAGACCGCGCTCGAGAATCTGACCGACATCGTCGCGGACCAGATCGTCGCCCGGCTGGCGCTCTACGCCGACAGGACCGCGCGGGCCAAGTGAAGGCATCGAAGGCTTCCATCGGGCGGGCCGTGGACCAGCCCAACGCTGACGTCCGCTTCTATCTCTTTCATGGTCCCGACGAGGCGCAGTCGCGGGCGCTCGCAGGTCGCCTCGCCGAAGCACTGGGCGCAACCAAGTTTGCGCTTTCCGCTGCGAGCGTGAAGGCCGATCCAGCCATGTTGGTTGACGAGGCCGGCGCGATGAGCCTGTTCGGCGGCAAGCGCCTGCTGTGGATCGAGCCAGCGACCAAGGACATTGAAGAGGGTGTCGCAGCTCTTCTGGAGGTTTCGGCAATCGAGAGCCCGGTAGTTGGGATCGCTGGTTCGCTGCCGAAGACGAGCGCCCTTTTGAAGCTCGCGGAGGGTTCGCCGACGGCGCTCGCCTACGCATCTTATCCTCCCGAGGGGCAGGATGCGGAACGGGTAGTCATCGATCTCGGCCGCCGCTTCGGCCTCAAGGTGAGCCCACCGGTGGCCGCGCGCATTGCCGACGGCGGGGGGAATGACCAGGCCATCATTGCACAGGAACTGCAGAAGCTGGCGCTGTATCTCGATGCATCGCCGCAAACGCCGAAGGAGCTGGACCATTCGGCGATTGACGACGTGGGCGCCGACAATGCCGAGGGAGATTTCCAGCGATTGTCCGACCTGGCACTTGCCGGCGACCTGGACGAACTGGCGGAGGAGCTGGCGCGCCTGCCGGCAGGCGTATCGGAGGGAATTCCGATCATCCGCTCGCTTCAGCGGCGGCTTTTGATGCTCGCTCCGCTGCGTGCGCGCGTAGAGCGAGGCGAGCGAGCTGACGCCGTCTTGACGTCACTCGGCAGGTCGTTGTTTTTCAAGGACAAGCCCAAAGTCCAGCGAATGCTCGGCAAATGGAGCGCGGAAGGCCTAGCAACTGTCGCCGAGCGTGCCGGAAAGCTCGAGCGGGCGCTCATGTTCACCGACGCACCCGAAAGAGAGGCGGTTGGGGAGGAATTGCTTGCGATCGCCCGAAAGGCTCGCAGCTCTAGATAGGCTCTCCGGACAGGCGCTGGCAGATCATGTCGAGCTGATCGAGGCTTGAATAATGCAAGGTGACGGCGCCACCCTGCCCTTTGTGCGTCACCTGGACCTTCAATCCGAGAATGTCGCCGAGCTGCCGCTCGAGCGCCACCAGGTCGGGGTCCGACTGCTTCGCTGCGTTCCGCGCGCTGGCGCGTGCAATACTGCTTGGTCCCGGGTTTCTTTCGCGGCGAGCCCATTCTTCCGCCTGGCGCACCGACAGGCCCTTCGCGATAACCTGTTTCGTCAGTTCGGTCGGGTCGGGTGCCGTTACGACAGCCCGCGCGTGTCCCATACTGATATCGCCTCGCATCAGCGATTGGCGAACGAACTCCGGTAAATTCAATAATCTTAACAGGTTAGCAACGTGGCTCCGCGACTTGTGCACGAGTCTGCTAACGTTGTCCTGAGTGTGGCCGTGCTGCTTGATCAGCTGGCGATAGCCTTCTGCCTCCTCAATTGGATTGAGGTCCTCGCGCTGGATATTCTCGATCAGCGCCAACTCGGCCGTGGTCGATTCGTCGATCTCCCGGACGATTGCGGGGATGCTGTGCAGCCGCGCTCGCTGCGCCGCGCGCCACCGCCGCTCGCCGGCGACGATCAGATAATCATCCCCATCCGGCCTCAAGAGAATCGGCTGGAGCACCCCGCGCTCGCGGATCGACTCGGCGAGTTCCTCGAGTGCGACCTCATCGAACTGAACCCGCGGCTGCGCGGGATTGGGGCGAATCCGGGCGAGCTCAATCTCCCGCACCCCGCCGCGCGGAGCGGCCTCTTCCTGCGCAGCATCGACCGCACGCGCAGCACCGGGACGCGATGCCTCGCCGAGCAGCGCCTGCAGACCCATTCCGAGGCCCTTTGTCTGCCGATCGGCGGTCATGCGGCGGCCGCGAGTTGCGGCAGACGGCCGATCAGCTCGCGCGCAAGCCGGATATAGGCTTCCGAGCCAGGGCATTTCAGATCGTAGATCAGCGCAGGCAAACCATGGCTCGGCGCCTCGGACAGGCGAACGTTCCGCGGCACGATCGTCTCGAACACTGCCGAACCAAGGCAGGCGCGGACATCCTCGGCAACGGCCTGGGAGAGATTGTTGCGCCGGTCGAACATCGTCAGCGCCACGCCGAGGATCGAGAGCTCGGGATTGAACGCGACCCGGATCCGCTCGACGGTCTGGAGCAGCTGACTGAGCCCTTCGAGCGCAAAGAACTCGCATTGCAACGGTACCAGCAGGTGCCTGACGGCGACGAGCGCATTGACCGTCAGCAACCCGAGCGACGGCGGACAATCGATTAGGCAAATATCCCATCGTCCAGGCGGCGCTGCCGCAAGCGCCTTGTCGAGCCGATGAGCGCGATCGTCGAGGCTGACCATCTCGACCTCGGCGCCCGACAAGTCCACGGTTGCGGGCAACAGCTCCAGTCGAGGCACCCGCGTCGCGACCGCGGCCTCCATCGCCGATGCGCGGCCAATTAGAACATCGTAGCTGGAAAGGGATCGCTGCGCCTGGGAGATGCCGAGGCCCGTCGACGCATTGCCCTGCGGATCGAGGTCAACCAGCAACACCCGCCAGCCGATCGCCGCGAGCGCCGTCGCCAGGTTGATGCACGTCGTCGTCTTGCCGACGCCGCCCTTTTGATTGGCCACAGCGATGCGGATCATCTTCTCGCCCTCACCCCGGTCGCGACGACGATCGAACTTTCGGCGTCGGTGACACTCTGTTCCACGTGGAACGCACCTTGCCACGTCCGCTCGGCTTCGGCCAGTTCCGCCGCGGCGCTGCGCCCCTTCGGAAGCGCCCAGACGGTTTTTCTTGTGGACAGATGTGCGGATATTTTGAGCAATTCAGCCAAATTCGCCACAGCTCGGGCGGCGATTACGTCGTATTTTCCTCCAGCGCGCTCGGCCCTGGCAGCGATAACCTCGGCATTGAGACCGAGCGATTCGCTGACCTTGTGGAGAAAGTCGGCCCGGAGGCGCCGCGGCTCGATCAGCGTGACGGGACCTTCGACGAAGCAGGCGATCACGATTCCCGGCAATCCCGCGCCCGAACCGACGTCCACCCAGGAGGCGCCGACGTGGGGTTCGAACCGCAGCAGCTGCGCCGAATCAAGGATGTGACGATCCCAGAGGCAGTCGAGGGTCGATGCAGAAACGAGGTTCTGGTGTTCCGACTCCCTTCGAAGGAGCCCGGCATAGGCCTCAAGCTTCTCCAATGTTTCACGTGAAACAGGTCTGCGGGCGACCTGTTCAAGGCGCTCGATCACGCCGCCGCTCTGCGGGCTGCCGCGACATAGAGCGCCGACAGCGCCGCAGGCGTGATGCCCGCGACGCGCGAAGCCTGGTCCAGAGTCTCCGGTCTCGCAGTCGTGAGTCGCTCGACCATCTCATTCGAAAGACCCGGCACTGCCCGATAATCGAACCCGTCAGAGAGCCAGACGCGGGAATCTCTCTGTACAGCCTCCCATTCGCGCTCCTGACGGGCGACATAGGGCGCGTAGAGCGCATCCGCTCTCCCCTCGTCCGTGTCTGCCCACGACGCGGCTGAACGCCGCTCAAAGTGATCTTCGATCTGCCGGCGCCGAGGCTTGGAGACGCACCCCGCCGCCAGCGCGGCCTCGCCGAGGCGCGTGGCGGCATTGTCCGCCCGAAGCGACAAACGATGCTCCGCTCGCGCGGTCATCATCCGGTAGGGTTCGCTCACCCCCTGCAGGGTCAGATCATCAATCATCACGCCGATATACGACGTGCGCCGATCGAACCGGACATCGTCGAGATGGAGCGCCCGTGCGGCGGCGTTCAGTCCCGCCGCGATACCCTGCGCCGCGGCTTCCTCATATCCGGTCGTTCCGTTGATCTGCCCGGCGAGGAACAGCCCCGGCACATCCCGCACCTCGAGGGTCTGGTTCAGTCGGCGCGGATCGACGAATTCATATTCAACCGCATAACCCGGCCGTGCAATCTTAACCCTCTCGAGCCCGGCGATCGAGCGGACGAACTGCTCCTGCACATCCGCGGGAAGTGACGTCGAAATGCCGTTAGGATAGATGAGAGGATCGTCGAGCCCTTCCGGCTCGAGGAATATCTGGTGCGCGTCGCGGTCTGCGAACCGCTTCACCTTGTCCTCGATCGATGGGCAGTAGCGCGGGCCCCTCCCCTCAATGGCACCGGCGAACAACGGCGAGCGGTCGAAGTTCGCCCGAATGATCTCGTGAGTCCGCTCGCTCGTCCGCGTGATCGCGCAGCGTAGCTGCGGCTGCCCCACGCCTCCGTCCAGCGCCGACATGGTCCAAGCTTCGGCATCGCTCGGCTGCTCCTCCAGCCGGGCCCAGTCGATTGTGCACCCATCGAGCCTTGGTGGCGTGCCGGTCTTCAGCCGCCCCCGCCCCAGACCGAGCTCGCGAATCTGTTCTCCGAGCGCCAGCGCAGCTCTCTCGTCTAGCCTGCCGCCCTCGACCACCTCCTCGCCGACAAACATTCGCGCATCTAAAAATGTCCCCGTGGCGATCACCACGGCGCTAGCCGGCAGCGTTCCGGCGGTCGTCTCGATCCCGGCAATCCGCCCGTTGCGGATGATGAGGGACAGTGCCTCCGCGACGATTAGCTCCGCGCCGCTGTCGCGGACCAGCTCGGCCATTGCCGCGCGATAGAGCTTTCGGTCGGCCTGGACGCGTGGACCCCAGACCGCGGGCCCCTTACTCCGGTTGAGCATGCGCCGGTGAATCGCCGAGCGATCGGCGGCGCGCGCCATCAGCCCATCGAACACGTCCAGCTCGCGTACGAGATGGCCCTTGCCAACTCCGCCGATTGACGGGTTGCACGACATCTGCCCCACATTCTCGACGGAGAACGTGAGCAATCCGACGCGCGCACCGCGCCGCGCCGCGGCAGCCGCAGCTTCGCACCCGGCATGGCCGGCCCCGATCACCAGAACGTCGTGCATGGCGAAGCCTTAGCGGATCAGTGTTTCACGTGAAACAGCGACGCTTAGAATGCATGTGGGGTGCATTCGAGCATCGGTGTCACGCGCAGCCTGTCCGGCAGACAGGCAGCATGGGCGTCAGCTACTTGCCGAGGCAGAAGCGACTGAACAACGCGTCGAGCACGTCCTCCACGCCGGCGCGGCCGGTCAGCCGATCGAAGGCGGAGCGCGCGAGGCGAATGTCTTCGGCGACGAGCACCGGCTCCTGCGCGGCTGCTGCGCCGCGAATTGCTTCGGCGGCTTCGGCGATGTGCTCGGCCTGACGGCGATTGAGCGCAATCGCGTCTTCCACGGGCAAAATGCATCGGGCCTGCTCGCCGATGCAACCGACCAGTTCGGATAGGCCCTCGCCGGTCAGCGACGACACGGGAAGCCCGTCGCCGCTGCGGCACTGGTCGGCCAGATCCGCCTTCGGATGAACGAGGATCAGCCGCGGATGGTCGGGCGCATCGACCGCGTCGCCGAGCCAGACCAGGAGGTCCGCCGATTCGACGAGCTGCTCAGCGCGCGTGATCCCGATCGCCTCGATTTCGTCGCCAGCCTCGCGCAAGCCCGCCGTGTCGGTCACGCGGACCGGTATGCCGCCGAGCGACAGCGGCACCTCGATATAGTCGCGCGTCGTTCCCGGGATGGCGGTGACGATCGCTCGCTCTTCTCCAGCTAAAACATTGATAAGACTAGATTTGCCAACATTAGGTGGACCCGCCACGACTACCCGGATGCCGTCCTTCAAAAGCTCGGCTCTCGGCCGGGCGAGCCATTCGGCCAACTCGCCCGCCAGAATTCCACATTCTCGCTGCAGCCATGGATCGAGACCCTCGTCCTCATCGTCATAGTCGATGGCTCGTTCCGCCCGCGCGGACAGCGACAGCAGCCGTTCCTGCCACGTTGCAATCTGCTTTCTCAATCCCCCCTCGGCCAATGCCAGAGCCGCCTTGCGCTGCGATTCGGTCTCCGCCTCGATCAGGTCGGCCAGACCCTCCGCTTCCGTCAGATCGATTCGGCCGTTCTCGAACGCGCGGCGGGTGAACTCGCCAGGTTCAGCCTGGCGCAGTCCGTCAATGGTTCCGAGCGCCGACAGCACGGCATCGACGACTGCCCGGCCTCCGTGACAGTGAAGCTCGACCACGTCTTCACCGGACGAACTCGCCGGCGAATCGAACCGCAGTACCAGCGCCTCGTCGACGAGCTCGCCCGAAGATGGGTGCCGCAGCTCCCGCACCGCGGCGCTCCGCGGCTCCGCCAGCGAGCCGGCGACCTGCCCCGCCGCGGCGTGCGCCCCCGGACCGCTCACGCGAATGACCGAGATTGCCGCCGGTGGCCGGCCACTCGACAAAGCGAAGATGGTGTCCCTCATGGTCAGGTCAAAATAGGCGCGATCACCGGGGCAACATCAGCGGCGCCCTCGTAAATCATCTTGAGCGCCACCCAGAGAATCACCAGCAGCCCCACCCAGGCCAGCCACCGGTAACGATCGATGTACCGGGCGATCAGATTCGCGGCTACGCCCATCAGCAGCACAGACAAGATGAGACCGAAGACGAGGACCCACGGATGCTCGCGAGCCGCTCCGGCGACCGCCAGCACATTGTCGAGGCTCATGCTGAGGTCGGCCACGGCGACCCCCCAGGCGGCGCTGGCGAAGGTCCTCGCAGGTTTGAGGCCGGAATGCTCGTCTCCGGCAATCTCCTCGCAACCGGCGCTCTCGCCCTTGTGACGGAGCTCGCGGTACATCTTCCATGCGACCCACAGCAGAAGGATTCCGCCGGCGAGGACGAGCCCGACGATCTGCAACAGCTGAGAGACGACGAGGGCGAAGGCGATCCGGAGCACGAGGGCTGCGGCGACGCCGATCATGATGACTTTCTTGCGCTGTTCGGCCGGCAAGCCCGCCGCCAGCGCTCCGACGACGATCGCATTGTCGCCCGCCAGGACGATGTCGATGAACAGAATTTGAAAGAACGCCGCAACGGCGCTGGCACTGATTAGCCCTGCTTCCATCCGTCGTCGCTAGCCGAGGCGCAGCACCTGCCTCAAGCCCAGTACATGCTCGCCGCCGACCCAGCCCTCATAGATCATCCCTCCGGCGACCCACAGGATCACCGCAAGGCCGAGGTAATTCAGCCAGGAATAACGCTCGATCAGTCGCGCGACGTAATTGGCCGCCAGGCCCATCAGGAGCACGGAAAAGGTCAGGCCGATGAACAGCAGCGCCGGGTTCTCGCGAGCGATCGACGCCACCAGCAAGACGTTGTCGAGGCTCATGCTGAGGTCGGCGATGGTGATGCCGATCGCCGCCTGGAGGAAGGTCTTGTTGGCGGGAGGTCCCTCGACGGCCGCGGTTTCCGGATCGTCGACCACTACCGCCGGCTGGCGACGGAAGCCGGTCCACATGCTGTAGGCGACCCACAGCAGCAGAAAGCCGCCGGCGAACACCAGCCCCGTCACTCTCAGCAGTTGGGTTGCGACCACCGCGAAGATGATCAGGCACACCAGCGCCATTCCGACGCCGAACAGGAGCACCTTGCGGCGATCGCGCGGTGGCAGGCCCGAGGCGAGCGAGCCCATGATGACGACATTGTCGCCAGCCATGGTGAGATCGCCGATGATGATCTGCGCCAGCTTCGCCAGGCCTGCCGCAGTGAAGATCGCGCCGAAGTCGAAGCCCTGGATCACGCCCGAAGCCTAGCCGTCATTGCGAGCGGAGCGAAGCAATCCAGCGAACTGTTCCCGCTCGCCGCATCGCTCCGCCCCTCGCGATGACAAGCTCTACTGGTTCATCGAAGCGAAGAAGTCCTCGTTGGACTTGGCGTCCTTCATCTTGTCGAGGAGGAACTGCATCGCGTCCACTGTGCCCATCTGCATCAGGATTCGGCGCAGCACCCACATCTTGGTGAGCGTGCCCTGCTGGACCAGCAGCTCCTCCTTGCGGGTGCCGGACTTGCCGACGTCCAGCGCCGGGAAAATGCGCTTGTCGGCGACCTTGCGATCCAGGACGATTTCGCTGTTGCCGGTGCCCTTGAACTCTTCGAAGATGACCTCGTCCATCTTCGACCCGGTATCGATCAGCGCCGTGGCAATGATCGACAGCGATCCACCTTCCTCGATGTTGCGCGCGGCGCCGAAGAAGCGCTTCGGCCGCTGCAGCGCATTGGCGTCGACGCCGCCGGTCAGCACCTTGCCCGAGCTCGGCACGACGGTGTTGTAGGCGCGCCCAAGGCGGGTGATCGAGTCGAGCAGGATCACGACATCCTTCTTGTGCTCGACCAGGCGCTTGGCCTTCTCGATCACCATTTCCGCGACCTGCACGTGGCGCGAAGCCGGTTCGTCGAACGTCGAGGAAATAACCTCGCCGCTCACCGAGCGCTGCATGTCGGTGACCTCTTCCGGTCGCTCGTCGATCAGCAGCACGATCAGGATGACTTCCGGATTGTTGTCGGTGATCGCGCGCGCGATGTTCTGCATCAGCACCGTCTTGCCGGTTCGCGGCGGCGAGACGATCAGCGCGCGCTGGCCCTTGCCGAGTGGCGAGACGATATCGATCACCCGCGCCGACTTGTCCTTGATGGTCGGGTCAAGCGTATCGAGCTTGAGCTTCTCGTCGGGATAGAGCGGCGTCAGATTGTCGAAGTTGACGCGGTGACGGACGGTTTCAGGATCGTCGAAGTTGATGGTCGTGACACGGGTCAGCGCGAAATAGCGCTCACCCTCTTTGGGACCACGGATCTCGCCCTCGACCGTATCGCCGGTACGAAGCCCGAAACGCCGCACGATCGACGGCGCGACATAGATGTCGTCCGGACCGGCGAGATAATTGGCCTCGGGCGAGCGCAGGAAGCCGAAGCCGTCGTTGAGCACCTCGATGGTGCCCGCGCCCATAATCTCGACTCCATTCTCGGCCTGGACCTTGAGGATGGAGAACATGAGGTCCTGCTTGCGCATCGTCGATGCGCCTTCGACACCCATCTCCTCGGCCATTGCGACCAGCTCGGCAGGTGTCTTTTTCTTCAAATCTTTCAAATGCATATGTGTAGTCTTTTCTTGGGAGGGTTGTGCTCGAGCTTCTCAAATGAATCGAAAGCTGAGGCGCGGCAGGACGCCGCGGGTGAGGAAGGAACAGCAGCCGGCAGGATAAGGGAACTGGCCGGAGCCGCTCGTGAGTAGAGCTATGTCTCGGCTTGCCCGAAGTCAATCAGCCGCGAGCAGCCGCAGCGCCGAATCGATTAAAATGGGCGGACGATTACCAGCACGACGATGATCGCGATCGCGATTCCCGGGATTTCATTGATCACTCGGACCGCCTTGCCCGACAGCGGCCGTTCGCCCTTGGCCAGCTTGCGTCCATAGACGCCGAGCCACCCCTGGTAGGCGCTGAGGCCAATCACCAGTGCGAGCTTCGCCTGAAACCAGTGCTCACCCCAGATGTCGAGATGGGTTGCGAGCATCAGCCCGAGAATCCACACCAGCGCCATCGCCGGGACGAGGATGATCGAGCGCACCCGCCCCTCGCGTTCGATCCACGCCCGGTCCTCGGGCGATCCGACCGGCGCTTCCTGATGATAGACGTAGAAGCGCGGCAGCAGGAACAGCCCGGCCATCCAGAAGATCACGAAGGTGACGTGCGCCGCCTTGACCCAGGGGTATGCAACTCCGAGCCAGCCTGCCAGGTTGCTCACCCTTCCCCCTTCACCAGCCTGATCAGCTGCTCGACATGAGCAATGGGCGTATCCGGAAGGATTCCGTGCCCGAGATTGAAGATGTGAGGCCGCCCGGCGAATGCGTCAAGGATTCGTCGCGTCGAAGCTTCGAGCGAATCGCCACCGGCAATCAGAGCGAGTGGATCGAGATTGCCCTGGACAGGCAGCTTCGGGGGAAGCTCGTCCGCCGCCCAAAGAGGATCGACCGTCTCATCGATGCCGACCGCATGCACGCCGGTCTCGCGTGCATAGGCAGCAAGCTTGTCCCCGGCACCCTTAGGAAAGCCGATGAGCGGCACCTCGGGATGACGTTCCCGGAGCGCGGCCGTCAGCCGTGCGGTCGGTCCGATCACCCACTGCTCGAATTGCGCTGGCGACAGGCTGCCGGCCCAGCTGTCGAATAGTTGCAGCGCCTCGGCGCCGGCCTCGATCTGCCCCGAGAGATATTCGAGGGTCACTTTCTCGATGCGGGCAATGATTTCACCAAAGCGGCCGGGATCGGCATAAGCGAGCCGCCGGGTCTCCGACTGGTCGCGGCTGCCCTGGCCGGCGACCATGTAGGTGGCAACGGTCCATGGAGCTCCCGCGAATCCGATCAGCGCTTTTGAAGGCTCGAGCGCGGCTTTGACCTTGCGAACGGTTTCGTAGATCGGCTCCAGTCTCGTGAGGAATGGAGTGAGATCGTCAAGGCTCCCGCTGGCCAATGGCGGTGTCAGCCGGGGCCCCTCGCCGGCAATGAAGGTCAGGTTCTGCCCGATGGCGAAGGGGACGATCAGGATGTCCGAGAAGAGAATCGCTGCATCAAGCTCGGGAAATCGCGTTAGCGGCTGGATCGTGATCTCCGCGGCCGCATCGCTGTCATAGACGAGGTCGAGGAAGCTGCCTTTCTCGGCGCGAAGCTGGCGGTATTCGGGGAGATAGCGGCCCGCCTGGCGCATCATCCACATCGGCACGGGATCGCGGCGCTCACCGCGCAGCACGGCGAGCAAAGGCTTGTCCGGAAGCTCGGAAGGCATGGAAGCCACCCCTCTTCTTCTCCCTTTATATATTTAGAATCTAAGATTGATGATGTTGTTGGACGCGGGAGTGCGGGGTTTAGGCGGCGCTTCCGGAATTGCCAACAATAGCAAAGTCCGGTCGCATCTCTGCAAATCCGCCGGTTGCTTCGATTCCATCCCGTGATTCACAGTCTGGGGATGGAATTCGTCCCCGTGGACGAATCTTCGAAAGAACCATCGGCGGTTGCGAACAAATGGGCGGTTGAGCACGTCCCCAGCTCCGCGCTAGCGTCGCTCAGCCGCTTTTCCACAAGGTTGTTCGATTGGCTCTTATTCTGGCTTCAGCCAGCGCGATCAGGCG
>JBQCCG010000055.1:0-2060 GCA_051962455.1 Sphingomicrobium sp.
GGCGATTACATGCAGCGGATCACCAACGACCGGCTGCCCTCGACCACCCACCGCGTCGGCAAGCCCGCGGACCGATCGCACCTCTCCGAACCGAGAATTTCATTCCCGATGGCTGTTTACGTCTGGGAAGAGGAGCTGCTCGAAGTGCTGCCGGGTCTCGGCGAACCGCGATATCCGCCGGTGAAGGCGATCACCTTCCACACTCGGAGCACAAGCAAATTCTACGGCGACGGCTACGCCGTGGGATCGGACTAGGCAGTTTTCCGGCAGTCGGTCGCGAGCGTAGCGTTGCCCGCGTTGCCGACGTAATCGACGGCGCACAGCGGTGAATTCTCGATCAGCGAATCTCCGCCGAGCGATTGATACAGCGTCACTCGGTTCTGGGCGGCGGTGCGCCGGGTGTTCACCAGCGTCTGCTGGACGGCGTAATAGGAGCGCTGCGCGTCAAGCACGTTGAGGAAGGAGTCGATTCCGGCCCGATATCGAGCCTCTTCAAGCGTAAGCACATCAGCGGCAGCCGCCTGTTGCCGCTCGGTCGCGGCGAGCTGATCGTCCATTGTCGCCCGGCGAGCGAGCGCATCGGCGACTTCGCGGAAGGCCGTCTGGACCGTGTGCTGATAGGTCGCGAGCGCCGCGTTGCGCTGCGCTTCGGTGAGGCGGACGTTGGCGCGCCCGGCGCCCGCATTGAAAATCGTATAGGCCGCGTTCGCGCCGACGCTCCAGCCAAGGCCGCCGGTGAAGAGTCCACTGAGCGCACTGCTGGCGAAGCCGAGCAGTCCGGTCAGCGTGATCTTGGGAAACAGTGCCGCGCGGGCGGCGCCGATATCCGCATTTGAAGCGCGAAGCTGATACTCCGCCTGCACGACGTCAGGCCTTCGCAGTAACACATAGGAACTGAGGCCCGCGGGACGCTCGGCGACGGTGGGTCCCGCCTGCTCGATCGAAGCGGGCAGCAGGGTCGGACTGATCGGCGCACCGACGAGCAATTGAAGCGCATTGACGTCCTGCGCGACCAATGTGCGCTGTTGGGCAAGGGCAGCCTGTGCCTGGTTGAGAATCTCCTGAGCCTGGCTGAGATCGGTTCGTGGAGCAATTCCGCCCTCGAGCCGAATGCGCGTCAGGCGAACGCTGTCCAGGGCCGACCGCACCGTCTCCTGCGAGACGAGCAGCAGACTCGAATCCGCGGCATAGTCGAGCCAGCTGGTGGCGATCTCGCCGACCAATGTCAGGCGCGTCGCCCGCGCCCCGGCTTCCGTGGCGAGATAGCGCTCGAACTGCGCGTGCGTCATCGAACGCAAGCGCCCGAAGAGATCCACTTCGAAGCTCGGGATGCTGAGCCCGGCCGTATATTCAGCTCCGACCTTGCCCGTGCTTCCCGATCCCGACCCCGACCCCGTCCCTGAGCCGGAGCTCGAGCTCGAACCGCTCCTGTTGTCCGATGCCGTCACGCCCGCTTGAGCGGTGAGCTGGGGAAATTGCTGGGCCCGCTGGATTCGATATTGCTCGCGTGCCGCGGCAATGTTCGCAGCCGGGGTAATTTGGTCGCGGTTTTTGACCAAAGCCTGGGCGATCAGCGTCTGCAGCCGCGGATCGGTGAAAATCTGCTTGTAGGTAACGACCGGAAGGCCGGCCTCCGATTGCGCCAGATACGGACTTCCGGCCGGCCAGGAAGCAGAAACGGAGGGCTCGGGACGGCCGAGTGTCGGCTCCATCGTCGAGCAGGCGGTGGCGAGCAGCGAGATCAGTGCGACGGCGCGCTTCATGCTTCCGCCTCATTTCGTTTGCGCATCCGTTCGCGGATGATCTTGAGGCCGTCGCGGACGCCGCGGCGGACCAGCACATAGAAGAAGGGAATGTAGAAGACGGCCAGGATCGTCGCGGTGAGCATCCCACCGATCACCGCCGTGCCGATCGCAATTCGGCCGTTCGCGCCTGGCCCCGTTGCAATGGCGAGCGGGAACACGCCGAAGATGAATGCAAAGCTGGTCATCAGGATCGGCCGAAGCCGGATTCTCGCCGCTTCGATCGCCGCGTCGAGTACTCTTTTGCCCTCTTTTTCG
>JBQCCG010000056.1:0-15391 GCA_051962455.1 Sphingomicrobium sp.
GAATCGATCCGTCGCCCGGATCAGCCCGTCGAGCACGCCCGGTTCGCTGAACAGGTGGCCGCCGTCGGGGACGATGTTGAGCTCGACCTCGGGCCAGGCCTGCTTGAGCCTCCACGCGGCGACCGGCGGAGTGCACATGTCATGCCGCCCCTGGACGATCACTCCGGGAATGCCCTTGAGCTTGCCCGCGTCCCGCAACAGCTGCCCCTCTTCGAGCCAGCCGTGGTTCGCCATATAATGATTCTCGATCCGGGCGACCGCGACCGCGATTTCGGGGTTCGTGAAATGGTCGATCGTTTCGGGGCTCGGTAGCAAAGTGACGACTTCGCCTTCCCACTTGCTCCATGCCTTGGCAGCGTTGATCTGCTCGCTCTTGTTGTCGCCGGTCAGACGCTTGCGATAGGCTTCGACCAGGTCGCCGCGCTCGCTTTCCGGAATCGGCGCGAGGAAATCCTCGAACTTGTCGGGGTAAACCTGAGACGCGCCGCCGGGCGCGTAGAGCCAGTCGATCTCGAACTGGTCGAACAGGAAGATGCCGCGCAGCACCAGCTCGGTGACTCGTTCGGGATATTTTTCGGCGTAGGTGAGCGACAGCGTCGATCCCCAGCTGCCGCCGAACACCATCCATTTGTCGACCTTCGAAACCTGTGTCCTCAGCTTCTCGATATCCTCGACCAGGTCCCAGGTCGTGTTGTGATTGAGCTCCGCGTAGGGTGTCGACCTCCCGCAGCCGCGCTGGTCGAACACCAGGATCTTGTACTTGTCCGGATTGAACTGCCGCCGGTGATCGGGGCTCGACCCGCCGCCCGGGCCGCCGTGAAGGAAGACGACCGGCTTGCCGTCGGGATTGCCGCTGAGCTCCCAATAGAGGCTGTGCCCGTCGCCGACGTCGAGCATGCCGCTCTCGTAGGGCTGAATTTCCGGGTAGAGCGTACGGCGCTTGGGGCTCATCGCGTCCATCAGAAGCTGAACTCCTCGTAAATCTTCGAAACATCGCCGCCCCACTCATGTTCATATTTGTAGAGCAGGCGGTCGGCCGGGGTCATGCCCGTTGCGACCACGTCGTGCAACGGATCGAGGAACCCACCCTCATTGTCCCCTGCGCTGTTGAGCCGCGCGCGGCGCGTGAGTCCGGCCGCGGAAATGTCGAGCACTTTGGCAGCGAAGTCGCGCATCGACTCCCCGTCCGGCGTGACTGCGTCGAGCGCGAGGCGCGGAACCTCATGGCGCAGCTTCTCGCGGCTTTCGATCGTCCAGTGCTTTACCAGCTCCCAGGCCTCATCGAGCGCCTGGTCGTCGTAGAGCAGCCCGACCCACAGCGCCGGAAGCGCGCAGATTCGGCTCCAGCGCCCGCCGTCGGCACCGCGCATTTCAAGAAAGCTCTTGAGGCGGACCTCCGGGAATGCCGTCGAGAGATGGTCGGTCCAGTCGGTGATGGTCGGCTTCTCGCCAGGAAGTTGAGGCAGCTTGCCTTCCAGAAAATCCCGGAAGCTCTCGCCGGCGACGTCGATATACTTCCCGTCGCGGTAGACGAAGTACATCGGTACATCGAGCGCATAGTCGCAGTAGCGTTCGTAGCCGAACCCGTCCTCGAACACGAACGGCAGCATCCCGGTGCGGTCGGGATCGGTGTCCTCCCAGATGTGGCTGCGGAAGCTTTTGTAGCCGTTGGGCTTGCCTTCGGTGAAGGGCGAATTGGCGAACAGCGCGGTGGCGACCGGCTGGAGGGCTAGGCCGACGCGGAACTTCTTCACCATGTCGGCTTCAGAACTATAGTCCAGATTAACCTGGATGGTACAGGTGCGCAGCATCATGTCGAGCCCGAGGCTGCCGACCTTGGGCATGTAATTGAGCATGATCGCGTAGCGGCCCTTGGGCATGACCGGCAGCTCGGCGCGCGTCTTGTCGGGCCACATTCCTAGGCCGAGGAAGCCGAGCCCGAGCCGCTCGCCCACGCTCTTGCACTGGTCCAGGTGACGGGCGGCCTCGGCGCAGGTTTGATGGAGGTTTTCGAGCGCCGCGCCCGAAAGCTCGAATTGACCGGCAGGCTCGAGACTGATGGTTCCGTTGTGTGGGCCGGTCAGCGCAATGATCTTTCCGCCTTCCTCGACCGGTTTCCAGCCAAACTCGGTCAGGCCCAGGAGCAGGTCGCGGATGCCACCCGGCTCGTCCCACGACGGCGCGCGATGGTCGGCCATCCGATAGACGAACTTCTCATGCTCGGTGCCGATCCGCCAACTCTCGCGCGGCTTCTCGCCGCCGGCGAATGTCGACAGCAGATCGTCGCGGCTCTCGATGAGCGGGCTTTCGCTGTCGTCGGTCTTCGTCGTCATGGTGCGTGGCGATTAGCGGGGCCTACGACAGGGCGCCAGCGAATCCGGCTTATGCCTCAATAAGTCCGCCAGTCGCCGGCGACCGCCATATAGGCTGCAAGCGCAGCCAGCGCGGCAGTCTCGGCGCGAAGGATCCGAGGACCGAGCGAGATCGCAATCGAATTGGGCGAAGACCGGACGGCCAGCCGCTCCTCCTCGGTGAACCCGCCCTCGGGGCCGACCAAAATCAGCGCGGGTCCGGGCTCCAACGCTTCTGCTGCGGCCGCGCCGCCGTGTTCGTCGGCGAAATAGAGGGGCCGCGCTTCGCTGCGGATCGAAAGCAGCTGCTTCAATGTCACTGGTTCGGCGATCTCGGGCAAGCGCGTTCGCCCACATTGCTCGGCCGCTTCGATCGCGATTGCCCCCAGCCGCTCCAGCATCACTCGCGCTGCGATCGTTGGCTGGGGGACGACCGGCAGAAGCCGCGCCGCCCCGAGCTCGGTCGCTTTCTCGACCAGCCAGTCGGTTTGCGCGCGCTTGACCGGCGCGAACGCCAGCCAGACATCGGGAATCGTCTCCGGTTCGCGGGTCCGCCGCTCGACCGCCAGAGTCATGCGTTTCTTGCCGACTTCCGAGATCCGCGCGAACCATTCGCCCGACTGCCCGTCGAACGCGAGTAGTTCCGCGCCTTCCCCGAGCCGCATCACGTTACCGAGGTAATTGGCTTTGTTGGCGTCAAGCTCGACTCGCGCGCCGTCGCTGAGCGGCTGCCGCACAAACAAGCGCGGCAAGCTCTTCGGCGGCCAGGCGGGGGTCGCGGGCATACCAGCCACCTATCCGATTTCGTGGAATTCCCAAGCCCGCTCGTCCTGAGTAGGGGCTGAGCAACGGCGAAGGCCCGTGTCGAAGGACCGTCCTTCGATACGCCATTTTCGACAGGCTTAATGGCTACTCAGGACGAGCGGGCAGAGGGACGCACTTCAACGGCCGACATCGTCCCGGATAGCGAGCGGCGTGGGTTCGTCGGCGCGCTGCCACAGCGGTTGAGACCCTACGCCTCCCTGATGCGCGTCGATCGGCCGATCGGGAGCTGGCTGCTCTACTGGCCGTGCGCGTGGAGCGTCGCGCTCGCGGGCGTCGGAGGACGCTGGGGCCTGTTCCTGTGGCTGGGGTTCGGCGCCTTCGCCATGCGCAGCGCCGGCTGCGTCTACAACGACATCGTCGACCGCGACCTCGACCGCGAGGTCGAGCGCACCCGTCTCCGTCCCCTCGCCAGCCGCCGTGTGTCGTTGAGGTCGGCCTGGATTCTGACCGCGCTGCTGTGCCTCATCGGGCTGATCGTTCTCCTGCAGTTCAAGTGGGTCGCGGCCGTCGTCGCCCTGATCAGCCTCGCCCCGGTCGCAGCCTATCCGTTCATGAAGCGGATCACCTGGTGGCCGCAGGCGTGGCTCGGAATCGTCTTCTCCTGGGGCGCGCTCGTCGGCTGGCCGGCGGTCACGGGTTCGCTCGCGTGGCCGATGTTCCTTTTGTGGTTCGGAAGCATCGCGTGGGTGGTCGGCTATGACACGCTCTATGCGATCCAGGACAAGGAGGACGATGCGCTGGTCGGGGTCAAATCTTCCGCGCGGAGGCTGGGGGAAAAGGCCTCCCTTGGCGTTGCGATCTTTTACGCGCTCGCCATCCTCCTCTGGGGCGGCGCCGTCTGGGCAGTCCGGCCGCAATGGCTCGCATTGCTGACCCTCGTGCCGGCCGCATTGCATCTCGCATGGCAAGCCCTGAGCGCCGATCCAGATGATGGCGATCTCGCGCTGAGGCTGTTCCGGTCGAACCGGACCTGCGGGCTGCTCGTTTTTCTTGCGATGCTGGTCGTCGGCCTTTCCGCTCACTAGGTGAGCGCCATGCAATCTCCTGAAGCCGCAAAGACAATCGCCGAATCGCTGGTCGAGCGCGGCATCGCCGCAGGCGCGACCGCTGCAGACGCGCTCTATATCGGCGATCATTCTTCCGGCGTGCAGGTGCGCCTTGGCGAGATCGACAGCGTCAGTCGGTCCGAGGGCGAGCAGGTCGGCCTCCGCCTGTTCGCCGGCCAGCGGTCGGCGACCGTCGCCTCTTCGGACCTGTCGCAGGACGCACTTGGAGTGCTCGTCGAGCGTTGCCTTGCCATGGCGCGGGAAGCGCCGGAAGACCCTTATGCCGGTCTCGCGCCGTGTGAACTGCTGCAGCGAGACGACCTTCCGCTTCTCGACATTTACGAGAGCCAGGAGCCAGACCCCGCAGCGCTGCGGGCTCGCGCGCTCGAAGCCGAGAGCGCGGCACTCGCGGTCGAAGGAGTCACCAACTCGAGCGGCGCCGGAGCAAGCGCTTCGGGCTCGACCATCGCGCTTGCGACTTCCGCCGGCTTTTCCGGTGCTTACAGGTCGTCCGGGCACGGCTGCTCGGCGGCGGTGATCGCCGGCGACGGCGCGACGATGCAGCGCGACCATGCGTGGCACAGCGCGCATCACCTGGAAGATCTCGAGCCGGCCGCCGAGATCGGGCGTCGAGCGGGCCGGCGAGCCGTTGCCCGGCTGAATCCGTCACGGCCGAAACCAGGCAAATATCCGGTGCTGTTCGACCCGCGGGTCTCATCGACCCTGCTCGGGCACCTTAGCGGCGCGATCTCCGGTTCCTCGATCGCCCGGAAGACCAGCTTCCTGATGGGCAAGCTCAGCGCCGAGGTTTTCGGGCCCGGAGTGACAATCGTCGACGACCCGCTTCGCTCGCGCGGGCTGCGCTCGCGACCGTTTGACGGCGAGGGCGTCCGGGTGTCTCGCCAGGAACTCGTTTCGAACGGCATTCTCAAGAGCTGGATCGCCGACAGCGCCTCGGCGCGGCAGCTCGGGATCGAGCCGACCGGCCACGCCGCGCGCGGCGTGGGCGGCAGCCCGAGCGCGGCCCCGAGCAACCTCTATCTCGAGGCAGGCAGCCGGAGCCGTGAGGAGCTGCTCGCCGCCTTTCCCGAGGCGGTGCTGATCATCGAGCTGATCGGGCAGGGGGTTAATGGCGTAACCGGCGACTACAGCCGCGGTGCGGTCGGCTTCATGGTACGCGGCGGCGAGATCGCCGAACCGGTCGCCGAGGTTACGATCGCTTCGAACCTGATCGACATGTTCGCCACGCTCGAGCCAGGAAGCGATCTCGAATTCCGCCGCGGGATCGATGCGCCGACCCTGCTCATTTCGGAAATGACGGTCGCAGCTGCCTGATTCCTCCCCCTCTCGATGGGGAGGGGAACCAGCGAAGCTGGTGGAGGGGTATTGCTGAAAGCGCCGCCAACCCCACCATCTGCGCTTCGCTTGATGGTTCCCCTCCCCACGAGCTGCGCTCGCAGGGAGGAGCTCTAAACCTCGGCAGTGTTGCGCCGAATTCCCAACCTCGGAATCTCTATGTGCGGACAGCGGTTCATCACCACCTTGAGCCCGGCCGCTTCTGCCTTCGCGGCGGCTTTCTCGTTGATCACGCCAATCTGCATCCAGACTGATTTGGCGCCGACGAAGATCGCCTGATCCACCGCTTCCGCGGCCATTTCGGAGCGGCGGAAGATGTCGACGATGTCGATCGGAATGCCGATCTGCGCCAGCTCCCGCCAAACGAATTCGCCAAGCACATGCTCGCCGGTGATCTGCGGGTTCACTGGAAGCACCCGATAGCCCCATTCCTGGAGGAACTTCATCACTCCATAGGACGGCGGCTCGGGCCGGTCGGATGCACCGACGACGGCGATCGTTCGGGCGTTTCTCAGCAGCTCGGCAATGTCTTCGTCGCGGGTCAGTGGCATAGGGCTTCAACGGCTCAGTGAACGGGTGTTTCCAGGACCTCCAGCAGCGTGGCCGCAATTGCTGCGAACGCATCGGACTCGGCGCCGGCGGACGCGGCGGGCGGGTTGCCCGCGTCCGATGCTTCGCGGATCGCCAGCGAAAGCGGCAACCGCCCGAGGAACGGAACGTCCATCTCCGCCGCCGCGGCTTCCGCTCCGCCGGTGCCGAACGGGTGCGAGGCTTCGCCGCAATGCGGGCACTTGTAGGCCGCCATGTTCTCGATGATTCCAAGGATGGGGACGCTGGTCTTCCGAAACAGGTCGACCGCGCGGCGCGCGTCGATCAGCGAGAGGTCCTGCGGAGTGGAGACGATCACCGCGCCCGCGGGGCGTGAGCGCTGGATCAGCGACAGCTGGACGTCACCAGTCCCCGGCGGCAAATCGACAATCAGCAGCTCGGCGTTACCCCAGTCCGCTTCGAGCAGATTGTTGAGCGCACCTGTCGCCATCGGTCCGCGCCACGCGAGCGCGTGCCCCGGTGACACCAATTGCCCGAGCGAGAGAAATCGGATTCCATGCGCTTCGACGGGAATGAGGGTCTCGTTCTCCGCAGTCGGTTTCTGATGAGTGCCAAGCAACGTCGGCTGCGACGGGCCATAAACATCGGCGTCGATCAGCCCGACCTTCCTGCCTGCCTTCGCGAGCGCGATGGCGAGGTTTGCCGAGACGGTGGACTTGCCGACGCCGCCCTTGCCGCTGCCGATCGCGAGCAGCGTACGCGCCACCTGGGCCGCAGTCATTGCGATCCGAGCTTCGCTGACTCCCGGCATTGACATGGCAGCGTCGCGAATCTCTTCTTCGACGCGACGCGCCTCGTTTTGGCTTAGCCCGGTCGCGTCGACGATGACGGTCGCGACTCCGTTCGCCAGCTTTCGTGAACGAATTCGGTCGTCGTGCGGAAGCTCGGTCAGGGGATCCACCGGATGGGCCATGGACGCCAGATAAGAGGCCTATCGCGCCTTGCCACTGTTTTTCGCCGAAAGCGCTCCCTATAGTCCCAGCCGATGAGCATGTTTCCTGGGTGGGGCGGCCGCGTTCGCGGCCTGTTCGCCGACAATAAGGGCCCGTGGGGGCCGGGCGGCAGCGACGCCGCCGGAGAACCTTCGTCCAGTGACGATGGCGGCGAGAGTAATGGCCCGTGGGGGGAGCCGCCGCGCCGCGGCCGTCGCGCCGGCCTTGGTAGCGGAAGCAGCATTTCCGCCCTCGACGAGCTGGTCCGCCGCAGCCGGGCTCGCTTCGGCGGAGGTGGCGGCGGAGGCGGGATGTCCCAGCGACCCGACCGCTCGCTGATTGTTTGGGCGGTCGCCGGCCTCATTCTCATCTGGCTGGTGTTCACCTCATTCCACTCGATTTCGCCGGGAGAGCGTGGAGTCGTCACTCGCTTCGGCCGATACACGTCGACACTCGGGCCGGGGGTCAGCCTCACGTTTCCGGCACCGATCGATCGGGTGAAAAAAGTGGACGTGCAAGCAATCCGCACCTTCGACATGGGCTCGGCGAGCTCCGACGACCTGATGCTGACGGGTGACCAGAACCTCATCGATCTCGCCTACACCGTGCGCTGGAACATCCGCTCGCCGGAGCTCTATCTCTTCCAGCTCGCGCAACCGGATGCGACGATCCAGGAAGTCGCCGAGAGCGCGATGCGTGCGGTGATCAGTCAAGTAACGCTGAACGACGCAATGGGCGACCGGCGCGCCGAGATCGAAAGCCAGGTTGCTGAGAACATGCAGCGGATCCTCGACTCGTATCACTCGGGTATCCAGGTACAGGGTATCGCCATCAGGCAGGCAGACCCGCCAGCGGAGGTCAACGACGCGTTCAAGGAAGTGACGGCGGCGCAGCAGGATGCCCAGACATACATCAACAATGCCAATGCCTATGCGCTCCAGCTTCGGCAGAAGGCGCAGGGTGAGGCGACGGCGTTCGACAAGGTTTATGCGCAATATAAGCTTGCGCCCGAAGTCACCCGCCGTCGCATGTACTACGAGACGATGGAGGACGTGCTTTCGAAGGTCGACAAGACGATCGTCGAGGCGCCCGGCGTAACGCCATATCTCGCGCTTCCCGAAGTGAAGAAGAAGTCGCAGCCGGAGCCGCAACAATGACCGATTTCTTCCGGCGGCATTCATTGCTTGCGGCGATCGTGGCAATCATCGTGCTCGTCCTGTTGCTGATGAGCTTTCCGATCGTTCCCGAAACCAAGGAAGTGGTCGTCGTCCGGTTCGGCAAGCCGATCCGCGTGCTCAACGAGTACAAACCCGGCAGGCCTATCGGCTCGGCCGGGGCGGGGCTCTCATACCGCATCCCGTTCGTCGATCAGCTGGTTTGGATCGACAAGCGGGTGCAGGACGTGAACATGGAACCGCAGCAGGTGCTGTCGACAGATCAGCGCCGGCTCCAGGTTGACGCCTTCGCCCGGTATCGGATCGTCAATCCGCTGCAAATGTTGATCAGCGCCGGCAACGAAGATCAGCTGAAGCAGCAGCTGCAACCCATCCTTCGCTCCGAGGTTCGCAACGAGCTCGGCCGCGTCGAGTTCGCCGAATTGCTGACCCCCGAACGCCAGGGAATCATGGACAGTGTCCGGACCTCGCTGAACCGAATCGCAAGCCAATATGGCGTCCAGGTGCTGGATGTGCGGATCAAGCGAACCGACCTCCCCGACGGCGCTCCGCTGAGCGCCGCCTTCGATCGGATGCGCTCTGCGCGCTATCAGGAAGCGCAGTCGATCCGCGCACAGGGCGGGAAGCAGGCGCAGATCATTCGCGCCGGAGCGGATGCCGAAGCCGCACAGATTTACGCGGCGAGCTTCGGCAAAGACCCGGATTTCTACGATTTCTACCGCGCGATGCAGAGCTATAAGACGACCTTCGTCGGGGATGATCCCAAGAACCCGGTCGCGCCCACGACTGTCATTCTGTCGCCCCAGAATGACTATTTGAAGGAATTCACTGGACGCACCAAGTGACGTCGGCGTGAACAATCGCGTTCAAATGCGGTTAAGCCCTTGCGTCCATAGCGCCCCTTGCATCCCACCCAGATTGATGGAGTATCGATGAGATCGAAGGAGTCCGGCAAAGTGCGCTATGCCTACGGAGTCGCAATGGCTCTGCTTCTAGGGGGAACCACATTTTCTCTCGCGACGGGGCGGGCGGGTGCGCAGGTCGCGCAGAACGATCGTGCGGTCATGTCGGCGCCGCGCGCCGGCGCTCCGATGTCCTTCGCCGATCTTGTCGCGAGGCTTCAGCCGGCGGTGGTCAACATCTCGACCAAGCAGCGAGTCCCCGTCAAAGCCCAGCAGGATCCGTTCGAGCAGTTCTTTCGGCAGTTCGATCCCAATGCGCAGGGCGACAATAGCAACAGCGGCGGCAGCGGCGCCCAGCCACGCACCCGCGAAGCCGGGTCGCTCGGCTCGGGCTTCCTCATCTCACCCGATGGCTACATCGTTACCAACAACCATCTCATCGCGGGGCTTACCGGCACCGGCACGGTCGACAGTGTCACCGTCACGTTGACGGATGGGAAGGAATATCCCGCGCGCATCATCGGCCGCGACGATACGTCGGACCTCGCCCTTCTCAAGATCGACGGCCGCAACCTGCCGTTCGTCCGCTGGGGCGACAGCACCAAGGCGCGCGTCGGCGATTGGGTCATAGCGATCGGCGACCCGTATGGGGTGGGAAGCACGGTCACCGCCGGAATCATTTCCGCGCTTCACCGCGGCCTCGGAGTCACGAACGGCGCCTATGACCGCTACATTCAGACCGACGCAGCGATCAATATGGGCAACAGCGGCGGTCCGATGTTTGACCTCGACGGTAATGTCATCGGCATCAACTCCGCGCTGATCTCACCGACCGGAGCTTCGGTCGGGATCGGTCTCGCGATCCCTGCGGAGCTGGCCAAGCCGGTCATCGATGCGCTGATGCACGGGCAGCGGCCGGCGCGCGGCTATCTCGGCGTGGGTCTCCAACCGCTCGACGATGAATCGATGGCCGCTGCGCTTGGCCTGCCAAAGAACAGCGGCGAGATCGTCCGTTCGGTCGTCGCCGGCGGTCCGGCCGCGAAAGCGGGCCTCGCCCAGGGCGACGTGATCGTGAAGGTCAACGGCAAGCAGGTCACTCCCGACCAGTCCGTCTCCTATCTCGTCGCGAATACGACTCCGGGCAGCCGCGTTCCGCTCGAGATCATCCGGTCAGGAAAGCGCGCTACCGTTTACATCACGGTCGGCGATCGACCGACCGAAGCGCAGCTCGCGAAGATCAGCGGTGGAGACACTGGAGCCGAAGGCGCCTCTCCGGCAACGCCCGCCGCTCCGACCAAGGCGCTTGGCCTCTCGCTCGCTCCACTGACTCCCGAGGCGGCGCGTGGTGCAAACCTGCCGGGGACGGCGCACGGCGTGATCATCACCGGCGTCGACCCGAACGCCAATGCGGCCGAGCAGGGGCTGCAACGCGGCGACCTCATCATCTCGGTCAACAACCAGCCGGTGAACACGCCTGCGCAGGTCATCACTCTGGTTGGGGCTGCACGCAAGGCCGGCCGTACGAGCGTGCTGCTGCTGATCCAGCGTGGCTCGGCGGTGCCGGCGTTCGTCGGGGTCGACATCACCGGGAAGGAGTAAGCGCGCTCCTGGGCGGCTAGTTCTCTTTACCCTGCTGACGGGGTGGTGGGTTCATCAGGCTTGGAACTGGCGAACCCGCACTGTTTCTGCTCCATCGCAATCTGCTTCGTGATGCGGGTCGCGTTCTCCGAATAGGCCTCTGTCACCGAACCGTGATTCACGGTCTTGCCGCGCAGCGGACTCACCCCTTGGCAGATGTGAAACACATGCGGCGTCGCGGACTTCTTCGCTCCATCTTCGGGGGCGATCCAATAGACGACGTCCTGGCCGGCCGGATTTTGAGCCGTCTTGGTCGCCTCAGTCACCGTCTTGGTGTCCTCGGCGATCGCTTTCGCCTGATCGGCGACCTCGGGTGAGCAGGCCGTAGTCGGCTGGTTGGCTTTGATCTGCGCGGCGCACTTGTTCATGTCCTGCGTGTACTGCTCGACCGAGGGCGGATGGTAGCTCACCCCCACCAGTGCGGCGATGATGGCCAGGACAACGCCAACGCCGCCGGCGACCTTCTTGTTCTTCGGGTCCATGTCCTTGTTCGCGAAGATCAGGACAATCAGCGGCAGGAAGGCGATCACCGTGACGATCGCGCCAAGCTGGTTCTGGACAAAGAACTTGAACGGCTCGGATTCGCGCGCCGGATCGTGCTTGTTGGCCGCCTTCCACATCAGGCTTCCGGCGATCGCGAAAATAGCGATCACGACCAGGATGCCGATCAGCAGGCCGAGGTTCCCATGGTCGAACTTGTGCCGGTAGAGCAGGACGATCCCTGCGATCTCGCCGCCGATCGCGATGATCCACGCGACCGCAGCGAAAATTCGCAGGCGCGTGGCCGCGGATTTCTGCTCGTGCGTTGCACGCCATTCCTTGGTGACGTCGACCTCTGCAGCTGGCTGATCGTCAGACATATTCAGTTCCCCTGTTTCGACCCGAGGAGCACCGACTGCCCGACGTTGCAGCGCCGATCAACCCTGACCCGGAGCCGTTGCTCTTGAAGGTGATCGTCACGTCTGCCTTGACGCATTCGGTCACGTCCTCAATCGTCGCGACCCGAGATTCGCTTTATCCGCGTTCGGCCTTAAGAGGAGCCGGGGGCACAGAGAGGGAAAGTGGCCGATCCGAATTCACAGGTGGTAGAAGAGCTGGAGCGCGAATGGTGCGACGCCTTGTGCGGCAAGGACATGGACCGTCTCCGCTCGCTGATTCACCCCGATTTCGTGCTGATCGGCACTCGCTCGACCGGCCCATTCATGATGAACCGCGACCAGTGGCTCGACGCGATCCAGCGCCGGGATATCGAGACGATCGAAATCGAGGTCCACGACGCCACCGCGGCCGGTGATGTGATGATCGGTACGGTTCACGCGCGCTGGCGCCTCAAATATCTTGGCCGGATCATCGAGGATTGCGTCGTCCTGACCGACGTCTGGGTAAACGAGGATGGCCGCTGGAGGGCGATCCGTCGACACTCGACCCCTGCGCCGCCGGGCGCCTGCATCAATATGGGAGAATAGAATGGCACGTGGTGAGGGGACAGGCGGGGGCCTGCGCACCGGTGAGAATATCAAGGAGCTGACGCTTCGCGGAATCATCCTGGGTGCGCTGATCACCGTCGTTTTCACTGCGGCCAACGTCTATCTCGGCCTCAAGATCGGCCTCACCTTCGCGACGTCAATTCCGGCGGCGGTCATTTCGATGGCGGTGCTGAAGGCGTTTCGCGATTCGACCATCCAGGAAAACAACATCGTCCAGACGATCGCTTCGGCGGCGGGCACGTTGTCGGCGATCATCTTCGTGCTGCCCGGCCTGGTCATGGTCGGATGGTGGACGGGCTTCCCCTATTGGTTGTCGGTCGCGGTGATCGGAATCGGCGGAATTCTAGGCGTCATGTATTCGGTGCCGCTGCGGCGCGCGCTCGTGACCGGCACCGACCTACCCTACCCCGAAGGTGTTGCCGCTGCAGAAGTGCTCAAGGTCGGCGCAGGCGTTGGCGGCGCCGAGGAGAATCGCCGGGGTCTGGTGATGATCATCTGGAGCTCCGTCGTTTCGGCTGGCTACGCGTTGCTTGCGGCCCTGCAGCTCGTTTCGAGCGCGGCTCGGAAGTCCTTCACCGTCGGCTCAGGCGGCGGCGCAACCCAGGTTTCCACCAGCTTCTCGCTAGCGCTGATCGGCGTCGGCCATCTGGTCGGAGTTGCGGTCGGTGCAGCGATGTTCGTCGGGCTGCTCATCAGCTGGGCCTATCTGGTGCCGCATTATACGACCCTTGCCGGAGCGATTCCGGTCGGCACCAGCCTCGACGATTTCATTGGCGACGTCTTCGTGCACAAGGTTCGATTCATCGGCGCTGGCACGATCGGCATTGCCGCAATCTGGACCCTGCTTCGGATCATTGGCCCGATCATCGCCGGAATCCGTGGCGCGCTCGCCGCCAATGCCGAGCGCAAGGCGGGTCGGGGTGAAGCCCTGCCGATCACGGAGCGCGACATTCCGATCGGCTGGGTCACGCTCGTGATTCTCGTTTCGATGGTTCCGATTGGCTTCCTGCTACACGCATTCGCGAGCACCAATCCGATCGCGGCGAGCCCAACGGCAACGATCATCCTGTCGATCATCTACATTCTCATCGCCGGCGTGATCATCGCGGCCGTGTGTGGCTATATGGCGGGCCTGATCGGCGCATCGAACAGCCCGATTTCCGGCGTTGGCATCCTCTCGGTGCTCGGCATCGCGCTGATCCTCGCCTTGCTCTTTCCAGGCGTGACCGGGAACGGATCGAAGTCGCTGGTCGCCTTCGCGCTCTTCGTGACCGCTGTCGTGTTCGGCGTCGCGACGATCTCGAACAACAATTTGCAGGATTTGAAGACCGGGCAGCTCGTCGACGCGACTCCGTGGCGGCAGCAGGTCGCACTGATCCTCGGCGTGATCTTCGGCTCGATCGTGATCCCGCCCATCCTCGACGTTCTCAACACCGCCTTCACCTTCCAGGGCGCACCCGGAGCCAAGATCACCGCGCTCGCCGCCCCGCAGGCGCAGCTCATCTCGGCAATTGCGCAGGGCGTGCTCGGCGGCAATCTCGACTGGAACCTGATCGCGATCGGCGCCGGCATCGGAGTTGTCGTCGTTATCATCGACGAGGCGCTGCGGGCAACGAAGCGCGGCTCGCTTCCCCCGCTCGCGGTCGGAATGGGCATCTATTTGCCAATGGCGCTGACTCTGCTGATCCCGATCGGGTCCCTGCTCGGCTGGTTCTACGACAAGTGGGCCGCGCGGGCGTCCAGCCCCGAGTTCGCCCAGCGCATGGGTGTGCTGCTCGCGACCGGGCTTATCGTCGGCGAAAGCCTGTTCGGAGTCATCTTTGCTGGTATCGTCGCCGCTACGGGCAAGGACGCTCCGCTTGCGATCGTCGCGACATATCCTGGCATCGAGGCGGTGAGCCTCATCGTCTTCGCCGTCGCGGTGCTCGGGCTCTACGCCTGGACTCGGCGAGAGGCCGCCAACGCTCTAGCCGCCTAGCACCGCCTGAGCCAGTGCCTGGGGCGAAAGCGGGGGTGCGCCCGCCTCGGCCTTTCGCACCAGCTCGACGATCGCTCGGTTGACGGGCGCTGCCCGCTGTAGGCGCTCGGCCAGGCGTACGAATTCGCCATTCAAATATTCGACCTCGGTCTTGCGGCCTGCGGCAAGATCGTCGGCCATCGATGAGCGCGCCTTCGCATCGATCTTCCATCGCTTCAGGAAAACGTTGTTGAAGACCCAGTCCGGCGAATTGACGATCCTCGGCAGCGCCTGCGGCGAAAGGGGACCGACCGTTGCAGGCTCGACGTCCGCGCGCTTCAGGAGATCGAGACCCTCGCGCATCGAAGCCGCGAAGACGCGACGATAATCGCGGCGCTTGAGCTCATCCTGCAGCGTGCACCCGGACAGCGCGTTGATCGCATTGTTAAGGTTGATGAGGAGCTTGCCCCAGGCGAGCGCGAGCATATCGCCGGAGAGCTTCAGCGCAGCAGGGCCGCTTCCGACCGACTCCGCTAGATCCTCGACGTGCTCGCGCCGCTCGGCGTAGAGGTCGCCGGCAACGCCTTTGTGAAAGCGCCCGTTGCCGAGATAGGCGACATTGTACGGGACCATCCCGCGCGCGACCTCGAATCGTCCGCCAAGTCCCTGCTCGAGGGCATCGACGTTGCTGACCCCGTTCTGGAAGCTGATGACCGTTGCGCCGGGCGTCGCATATTTTGCGATCTCGTCAGCGGCAGCGGCGGTGTCGCCGCTCTTCACTGTCAGGGCGATGACCTCGGCCTGGTCCAATCCCTCCGCCCCGCAGCGATAATCGACATCGCCGGGTGCCAGCCGGGCCTCCCAGCCGCTATAATCGGTGAGTGTCAGTCCATGCTCGTCGATGTCGCGGGATAGCTTGGGCCGACCGATGAACGTGATCGGTACGCCCGCCGCTTGCCAGCTGCCGCCGATGAACCATCCGACCGACCCTGCGCCAAGGATTGCAACTTTCGGTCCCCCCGTCATCTGTTATCCCCTTCCGCGGTACGGCTGGACGCCCTGGTCGGGAAGCCACAGACCGTCTGGCGGCGCGCCCGATTGCCAGAAGACGTC
>JBQCCG010000057.1:0-2767 GCA_051962455.1 Sphingomicrobium sp.
GCCGGGTGCCGCGCTCGTTCATCAGCTCGCGCCACTCGCGCATATTGTCCTGCGCCTCCTTGAGGAACTTGCTGCTCTCGTTCTTGCGAAGCAGCGGAAGCAGCTCGGAAAGCACGCGCTTGCTGTCGCCGACCAGCCCGACGTCGGCGGGATAGCGTAGCCCGACGCGCTTCGGATCGAGCTCGATCTGGACGCATTTCGCTTGCCCGGGCTTCGGATAGAATTCGATGTAGGGGAAGCTGGACCCGACTATCAGCAGCGTGTCGCAAGTCTCGAACGCCTCCTGGCTCGGCTTGGTCCCGAGGAGGCCGACCCCGCCGGTCGTGTAGGGGCTTTCGTCCGGAACTGCCTGCTTTCCAAGCAACGGTTTGCCGATCGGCGCCTGCAGCCGTTCCGCGACGGCGATCAGCTCCTGCGTCGCTCCGATGGCGCCTCGACCCGCGAGAATGAACGGTTTCTCTGCCTTGTTGAGGATATCGGCCGCCTTCTGGAGCATCTGCGGGTCCGGCAACTGTCCGCCCCATGCCATGATGTTGGAGACGTGATCCGCCACGTTTCGCTCCGACCGGTCTTTCGCCGGCTGCGACTGGAAATCGACCGGGATCATCACGTGGGTCGGCTGCCGATAGGCGAGGGCGGTACGGCAGGCCTGCTCGACCACGTCCTCGACATGGGCCGGACCCATGACGCGGACCGAGTAAGCCGCCGGGTCCATGAACAGCTTGTCGAGCGCGACATCCTGCTGGGTGTAGGTCTCGATCAGGTCGTGGTGCTGCGCGCCGGTGATCGCGATGACCGGCTGGCAATCGAGCTTAGCGTCGTAGATGCCGTTCAGGAGGTGGATTCCGCCCGGGCCCGAAGTCGCCACGCACGCGCCGAGCCGGCCGGTGAATTTCGCATAGGCGCAGGCGGCGTAAGCGGCGGCTTCCTCATGGCGCGTCTGGACGAAGCGGATCTTGTCCTTGCGCTCGCGAAGCGCCTCGAACACGCCGTTGATGCCGTCGCCCGGGATTCCGAAAATCGTGTCCACGCCCCATTTGATCAGGGTCTCGACGAGGATGTCGCCGCCGGTCTTCGCAGCCATGTCTGAACTCCATTCTAGCTTTCTTCGTAAGCGCGCACGTCTCGAAACGGTCCGCCCGTCGTTGCGGTTGCAGGCTTTGATGGCTCGGGCGGCGGACGGAGGATGATGTCGCGCGGAACCTTGGTGACGTCGGTGACGCCGGTCAGGGCCATCGCGACGCTGAGCTCGTCCTTGAGGATGTCGAGGGCCTTGGTGACTCCCGCCTGTCCGTACGCGCCGAGGCCATAAAGGTATGCGCGGCCGATGAAGCAGGCGCGCGCGCCCAGCCCGAGGAACTTCAGCACGTCCAGCCCCGATCGCACGCCGCTATCGACGAACACCTCGGTCTTGTCGCCGACGACATCGACGATGCTGCTGAGGATCGATGCGGTCGACGGTGCGCCGTCCAGCTGCCTGCCGCCGTGGTTTGAGACGAGGATCGCGTCGGCGCCGGCGCCGATCGCCATCTTCGCGTCCTCGACATCCATGATCCCCTTGACGATCAACTTGCCCGGCCAGAGCGAGCGAACCCACTCGAGGGTCTTCACGTCGAACGAGCTATCGAGCTGGCTTTTGACCAGCTCGGCCATTTCCTTGACGTTCCCCGATTTGATCTTGTCGGCATAGTTGCCGAAGCTCCAGCGCTTCGAATGGAGCATCGCGAACGCCCAGGGCGGGTGCCGGATGATGCTCCAGATGTTCGCCGGCGTGAGCTTGGGCGGGACTCCGAGGCCGTTGTGCTTGTCGCAATAGCGCGTGCCTTCGACGTGCAGGTCCATGGTCAGGATCAGGACGGGGCATCCAGCCTTGTGGGCGCGCTCGAGGAGGTCCTTCGAGAAGCCGCGGTCCTTTTCGAGATAGAGCTGGAACCAGAAGGGCTTGTCGACCGAGCTTCGCACATCCTCGATGGACAGCAACGCGTTGGTCGAGAGCGAAAATGGAATCCCAAAGTCGTGCGCCGCGCGGCACGAGAGGATCTCGCCGTTCGACCAGATCGCTCCGCACATCCCCGTCGGCCCGATCGCAACCGGGATGCTCACCTTCTCGCCGAGCATGGTTGTTTCGAGCTTGCGGTTCGAGGCGTCGAACATCACGCGTTCGCGAAAGCGGATCGAGTCGAGGTCGCGGCGGTTCTCGCGCAGAGTCAGCTGGGCGAAGGAGCCCGCCTCCATGTAATCCATGAATGGCTTGGGGACGCGGGCGTGTGCGCGTTCGCGCAAATCGTCGATGCTCGCGATGGTGTCGGGCGGACTCCTCACAGCTCGCCCCGCGACGCCATGTCCTTGATCCGGTCGCCGATACGGCAGGCGAGCGCCTGGATCGTCAGCGACGGGTTCACGCCGCCGCTGGTCGGGAAGAGCGAACCGTCGCAAACCCACAGGTTGGGGATCGACCATCTGCGCCCATCCTTGTTGACGACGCTGTCCTTCGGATCATCGCCCATGCGGCACCCGCCCATCAAATGCGAGGTGTCGACGTCGTCCCACAATTCCTTCGCCCCGGCGCCTTCGAGGACCGAGCGCATCGAGCCCTTGGAATGCTCGATCAACCGCTGGTCGTTTTCGGAATAGCTGAACGTCATGCGCGGGATCGGCAGGCCGAACTGGTCCTTCTCGTCCGCAATTGTGATCGTGTTGTTGGGCCTCGGCTCGGTCTCGCCGACGATCCTCAGGCCCGCGATATGGTTGTAGCGGGTCATCTCCT
>JBQCCG010000058.1:0-2291 GCA_051962455.1 Sphingomicrobium sp.
GCGCTCGCGCCTCGGGAGATTCGCTCATCGGCCGCCAGCTTCCAACAGCCGTCGCGGCGCCGCAAGCTCCCAGCTTTCTGCGATTCGGTCGCCGACGTGGCCCCAGTCGACTTTCTCACCGGCCACGTTGATCGAGACCCAGGTCGGCAGATAGGCGGGCTTCGAATAGGTCGCTGGATCGGCTTCGAGGAGCATCGCCTGCTCGTCGATGCTGCTGACCCGAACGCAGACCACGGTCTTGCCGTCGCCGTGATGATTGTCGCGGAACTGCGCGAACTGCTTGCCCGCGACGAAGAAGGTCGGCTGGCCATGCGAAATCCGCTCCTCGGTCTCGGGCAGCTCGAGCGCGGCTTCACGAATCTTCTGGAGTGGATTGGTCATCGGCTCACGAATTTGCTCAACACCTTTGGGTATAGCCGGTGTTCCGCGGCGAGCACCCGCTCCTGGAGACTCGCGGGCGTTTCGCCGTGCTCGATCGGAACTTCGGCCTTCCCAAGCACCTCCCCGGCATCGAGCTCTTCGGTGACGATATGCACCGAACAGCCGCCGAGGCTCTCGCCTGCATCTATCGCCCGGGCGTGCGTGTCGAGACCGCGATACTTCGGCAGCAGAGAAGGATGGATGTTGAGAGTGCGGCCCCGCCAATGCTCCACGAACCACGGCGAGAGAATCCGCATGAAGCCAGCGAGCGCGATCGTGCCGACCTCGTGCTGCTCCAGCGCGTCGCTGAGAATGCGATCGTATTCTTCCTTACCGACGCCCTTGCTCTCAAGCGACCAGGTCCGGAGGCCGCGATTTTTTGCCCATACGAGACCATCGGCGGTCGGTTTGTTGGAAGCGACCAAGACGACCTCGTAGCCGTTCGCCTGCTCGACCAGCGCGCGCATGTTGCTGCCGCGGCCGGAAATCAGAATTGCGACACGCTTCGGATCACGCATTGTGGGTCGCGGACCAGTCCTTCGGCGAGTTCCAGGTCCCCGCTTGTCCATGGACCGTGCAGCCGCGCTGACCCTCCTCGACGCGCCCGATTTCGAAGACTCTCTCGCCCGCGCCCTTCAGCATGGCGGCGACTTCGTCCGTCTGCTCGGAGCCGATGATCACCGCCATTCCGATGCCGCAGTTGAAAGTTCGGGCCATCTCTTCGGGGGCAATGTGGCCGCCCTTTTGGAGCAGGGCAAAGATCGCCGGCAGCTCAAACCTGCCCGCATCGATGTCGGCATGACAGCCATCCGGCAGCACGCGCGGAATATTTTCGAGGAGGCCACCGCCGGTGATGTGCGCAAGGCCTTTGACCCGGCCTTCTTGAACGAGTGATAGGAGCGATCGGACGTAAATCCGAGTGGGCTCCAGCAGGACATCACCGAGCGACCGCCCATCGAATTCCGGAAATGCCGTGCCGAGATTCCAACCTTGCTCTTCGATGATTCGCCGGACAAGCGAGAATCCGTTGCTGTGCACTCCCGAGCTGGCGAGGCCGAGGATTACGTCACCCGGTCGGATGTCCGCGCCTGTCAGCACCTTGTTGCGATCGACCGCGCCGACGCAAAAGCCGGCGAGGTCATAATCGCCCGCCGCGTACATCCCCGGCATCTCCGCGGTCTCGCCGCCGATCAGCGCTAAACCGGCCTGGCGGCAGCCTTCGGCGTTGGAGGAAACGACCGCGGCGGCGACTTCGTTGTCGAGCTTGCAGGTCGCGTAATAATCGAGAAAGAAGAGCGGCTCTGCGCCCTGGACGATCAGGTCGTTGGCGCACATGGCGACCAGGTCGATCCCGACGCCTTCATGACGTCTGGTCTCGATCGCCAGCTTGAGCTTGGTCCCGACCCCGTCGTTGGCAGCCACGAGCAAAGGATCGCTGTAGCCTGCAGCCTTGAGATCGAAGAAGCCGCCGAAGCCGCCGAGCTCCGCCTCGGCGCCGGGGCGGGCCGTCGAGCGGGCGAGTGGGCCAATTGCCTTGACCAGCGCATTACCGGCTTCGATCGATACTCCGGCGTCTTTGTAAGTGAGTCCCATTGGCTCCGTACTTCGATACGGCATTTCGCGAAGCTCAATGCCTACTCAGCATGAGCGGTTAGAGGAACCCGCTCGTCCTGAGTAGCCGCTGAATCCGGACTTGTTCCGGTGAAGGCGGCGTATCGAAGGACGAGCTCCGGGCAAGCGGGATGAGGCTGCTAACCACATCCCGCTTGGATTTCCACGCCGTTGTCGCCAAAAGGCGCTCTCGAATGCTCGCTCGCCGTTTCGCTCTCCCGCTTCTGCTGCTCCTCGCCGCCGCCGGTATCGGCGGCGTG
>JBQCCG010000059.1:0-8841 GCA_051962455.1 Sphingomicrobium sp.
GAACGCCGATCCAGCGTCGAACTACGGCAGCATCGGTGCCACCATTGGGCACGAGATCGGCCACGGTTTCGACGACCAGGGCCGCTTGTTCGACCCCATCGGGCGGCTTCGGGATTGGTGGACGGCGGCGAGCGCGAAAGCCTACACCGCTCGGACCGCCGAGCTGGTCAAGCAGTACGACAGCTACGAACCGATTCCGGGCGTTCACATCAAGGGTCAGCTGACGCTCGGCGAGAACCTGGGCGATTTGGGCGGCCTCGAAGTCGCATATGCCGCTTACCGCCGATACGTCGCGAAGCATGGCGAGCCGCCGGTGATCGATGGCCTCACTGGCGACCAGCGCTTCTTCATCGCCTACGGCTACAGCTGGGAGACGAAACAGCGCGAAGGGGCACTCCGGTCGCAGCTGCTGAGTAACGAGCACAGCCCTGCCAAGTACCGCGTCAACGGCGTCGTCCGGAATTTCGATCCCTGGTACAAGGCCTTCAACGTGCAGCCGGGCGACGAGCTCTACCTGCCGCCGGACCAGCGCGTGCACATCTGGGGATGAAGGGCACGGAGCCGCTCGTCGCCTTCAGACTGCGCTTCGTCGAAACCTCTTGCCAAGCTGAGAGAACTTAGGGCAATCGATCATCTTCCTCCGGAGGGGTGAATTTCCATGCGTTTCAAGATGTTGACGCTCGCCGGCGCGAGCCTTCTCGCAGTTGCGCTTCCAGCCTGGGCCCAGCCCGGCAAGCCGGTCTATGGCGACTGGGGCTACAACTCCGCGGCGATGGACAAGTCCGTCAAGCCGGGAGACGACTTCTGGGAATATGTGAACGGGACCTGGGACAAGAACACTCAGATCGCCCCAGACCGCTCGCGCGCTGGTCCGTTCATTACCCTCGCCGACGGCGCCGAGAAAGACGTCCGCCAGATTGTCGAGCAGCTTGCCAATGATCCGAACCGCGACCATCTCGGCCAGCAGATCGGCGACTATTATTCGAGCTTCATGGATGAGGCCGGAATCAACGCCGCGGGTACGGCGCCGCTGAAGCCCTACCTCGCCCAAATCGAGGGCGTGAAGACGAAGGCGCAGCTCGTCTCCCTATTCGTCAAACCGGGCTTCGCCAGCCCGGTCGATGTCGACATCGGCCCGAACTTCAAGCAGCCCGACGTCTATGCCGCATTCGCCGGTCAGGCGACGCTCGGCATGCCGAGCCGCGAATATTATCTCGAAGACAATGCGAAGATGAAGGCGCACCGCGCCGCCTATCGCGACTATATCATCACCATCGAGAAGCTCGCCGGTTTGCCGGGCGGCGAAGCGGCCGCCGACCGAATCATCGCGCTCGAAACAGAGCTGTCGAAGGTCCAGTGGGCCGCCGCGGACCGCCGTGACATCGACAAGATCTACAATCCGATGACCCCGGCCCAGCTTCAGAAGCTGGCGCCGCAGTTCGACTGGACCGCGACGATCGCGAAAGCGGGCCTCGGTAGCGCGAAGACGATCATCGTCACCGAACCATCGGCGGTCGCGGGGGCCGGCAGGATCCTCGCCTCGACGCCGCTGTCGACGTGGAAGGAATGGCTGGCGTTCCGCTTCGTATCCGACCACGCCGCCGATCTCCCGAAGGCAATCGACGATGCAAACTTCGCCTTCTACTCGAAGGAGCTGAACGGCGTTCAGCAGCAGCGCGAGCGGTGGAAACGCGGGGTCGCCGCGGTCAACTCGGCGCTCGGCGAAGGCGTCGGCCAGATCTACGTCAAAACGCATTTCCCCGCGGAATCCGAGGCTCAGATGAAGGAGCTGATCGGCAACCTCGAGGAAGCCTATCGCGAGCGCATCTCCAGCAACAAATGGATGGACGCTCCGACCCGCAAGGCAGCGCTGGAGAAGCTTGCGGCGTTCGAGCCGCGCATCGGCCATCCGGTCAAATATATCGATTATTCGTCGATGAAGGTGGTCAAGGGTGACGCGCTGGCGAATGCCATGGCGGCGGCCGATTTCCACTGGAACCTGGAGCTGAAACGCTTCCCCAAGCCGGTCGATCGGACCCTGTGGGGAATGTATCCGCAGACGATCAACGCTTATTACAATCCGCTGGCGAACCAGATTACCTTCCCGGCCGCGATCCTCCAGCCGCCCTTCTTCGATCCGAACGCCGATCCGGCCGCGAATTACGGCGCCATCGGTGCGGTGATCGGCCACGAAATGGGCCACGGCTTCGATAACGAAGGCCGCAAGTTCGATCCCAAGGGCAAGCTGCGCGACTGGTGGACTCCGGAGGCCGCCAAGGCGTTCACGGCCAAGACCGATGCGCTGGTCGCGCAGTACAACGGCTTCTATCCTTGGCCCGATCTCCACCTGAACGGGAAGCTGACCCTCGGCGAAAATATCGGCGACCTGTCCGGCGTTGAAGCAGCTTATGCGGCGTATCAGAAGTATATCGCCAAGCACGGCGAACCGCCGGTCATCGACGGCCTGACCGGAGATCAGCGCTTCTTCATCGCCTGGGCCCAGGCATGGCAGGGCAAGCAGCGCGAGGATGCCGAGCGGCAGCAGGTCATCACCAACGAGCACAGCCCCGACAAATATCGGACGAACGGCGTCGTTCGGAACGTCGACGCCTGGTACAAGGCGTTCAACGTGCAGCCCGGCGACAAGCTCTATTTGCCGCCCGACCAGCGCGTCCATATTTGGTGATTATTGTTCCTCCCTGCGAGCAAAGCTCGTGGGGAGGGGAGCCATTCACCGCAGAGCGAATGGTGGAGGGGTTCTGTCTCCGAGTTAGTTACCCCTCCACCATGCTCCGCATGGTTCCCCTCCCCATTGTTGATGGGGGGGAACCTTGCCTTGCCGTCTCGCCGCGCACCGCCTAAGCGCGCGCCGTGACCGCGACCGTCCTCCCGCTCAAGACCCAGCATGCGCCGTCGCTCGATCCGCTGATCGGGCTCGTCGCGGCCGACATGAACGGCGTCAACGCCGTGATTCTCGAGCGGATGCAGAGCAAGGTCGCGCTGATCCCTGAACTGGCCGGTCACCTGATCGCCGGCGGCGGCAAAAGGATGCGGCCGATGCTGACGCTCGGCAGCGCGGCCCTGCTCGGCTACCCAGGCACGCGCCATCACAAGCTCGCCGCCGCGGTCGAATTCATCCACACCGCGACCCTGCTCCACGACGACGTGGTCGACGGCTCGGGCATGCGCAGGGGCAAGCGCACCGCCAATCTCATCTGGGGGAACCCGGCGAGCGTGCTGGTCGGCGACTTCCTGTTCAGCCGCGCCTTCGAGCTGATGGTCGAGGACGGCAGCCTCAAGGTGCTTCGCATCCTCAGCCATGCATCGGCGGTGATCGCGGAGGGCGAGGTCAACCAGCTCACCGCGCAGCGCCAGATCGACACCGACGAAGACCATTATCTCGAGATCATCAGCGCCAAGACCGCGGCGCTGTTCGCCGCTGCCTGCCGGGTCTCTCCGGTCGTGGCCGAGGCCAGCGAGGACGCCGAGCTCGCGCTCGAATGTTACGGCAAGAACCTCGGCATTGCTTTCCAGCTGAGCGATGACGTGATCGACTATGCGTCGGACGAGGAGACCATGGGCAAGGGAGTCGGGGATGACTTCCGCGACGGCAAGATGACTCTTCCGGTCATTCTCTCTTACGCTCGCGGCAGCGCCGACGACCGGTCCTTCTGGCGCGCGGCGATCGGCGGCGAGCGAACCTCCGACGATGATCTCGCCCACGCGACGCACCTGCTCCGCCACACCGACGCGCTCGCCGAGACGATCGAACGCGCTCGACTCTATTCTCGCCGCGCGATCGATGCGCTGGCCATGTTCCCCGCGAGCAAGGCGAGAAGCGCGCTGATCGAGGCCGCGGAATTCGCTGTCGCGCGCGCTTACTGAGATTGCGAAGCAGGGCCGACCTGGTCCAATCGCATTGCTGAGTCGCGAGTTCGCGTCAGGGAGGGTCATTCGAATGGGTTTCTACGTCGGCGCCATTATTGGCGTGCTGCTTTCCACGTCCGCAGCGGCGGCCACGCTGCATCAATACTCCTCGCTTGCGCTGAGCCCGTCCGGAGACCGGATCGCCTCGATCGAGAGCGATGCAGTCGCCGATTCGACGAGCAGACCCCATGGGCGAATCGTCATCCGCTCCGCTTTGAGCGGCCGGGTCCTGTCGACCTTGGATCCATGCGCGACATGCGACTATTCCGGCCTGACATTCGGGCCGGATGGGCGCCTGGCGTTTGTCGAACGCGACAAAGGCACTGCGAGGCTGATGCTGGCGGGTGCCGGTGCCCCGGCGACTCTCGCCACTATCAACGGCATTGCCCAGGAGCCGCGCTTCTCGCCCGATGGCCGGCGGATTGCACTCCTCGTCACCATCGGGGCTCGCAAGCAAGCCGGTGCGACCCAGGCGGGCATTCGCCAGGTCGGCGAAATCGGCGAGAAAAACGACGAGCAGCGCATCGCGATCGTGCCGATCACCGGCGGTGTCGCGACTCCAATCACTCCAGCCGACCGCTACATCTACGAATATGACTGGACGCCAGATGGAAGCGGCTTCGTTGTCACTTCCGCGCTCGGCAACGGCGACAATAATTGGTGGATCGCCGAGCTCGACCGGATTGACGCAGCGACCGGTGCGGTCCAGCGGATCGCCGCTCCGAAGATGCAGATGAGCCAGCCGCGGGTCTCGCCGGATGGGCGCACCGTCGCCTTCATCGGGGGCATCATGAGCGACTTCGGCTCGGTAGGCGGCGACGTCTACACGGCGCCGATCACCGGGGGCGAACCCGTCAATCGGACACCCGGCTATCGCGGCACCTTCACCTCACTGCTGTGGGGTCGCGCGGGTCTCGTGGGATCAGCGCTAATCGGCGACCAAAGCGCCATCGTGCCGTTCAATACGGCGCTCGCGCCGGCTCGTCCGATCTGGTCGGCACCCGTTTCAATCGCTGCTGGCGGAGCCCGCATCGCCCGGTCTGGGGATGGCCGAAACATCGCCTTCGTCCGCGAGGATTTCGAGCATGCGCCCGCGATCTTCGCAGGGGCCTCCGCTGCGCCGCGCCAGATCACGCATGAGAATGACTCTTGGGCGCCGATGGTCGCCGCACGCAGCATCACCTGGCAAAACGGTCCCTTCACCGTACAGGGCTGGCTGCTCGCGCCGCGCACGCCGGTCACGGGCAAGGCCCCGATGGTGACGAGCGTGCATGGCGGCCCCGCTGCCGCGAACACACCAAGGTTCGTCTGGGAAGGCACGCCGGCCGATCTCGCGCGCGCGGGTTACTACCTCTTCCTCCCGAATCCTCGCGGCAGCTACGGCCAGGGCGAGGCCTTCACCCGGGCGAACATCCGCGATTTCGGCGGCGGCGACCTCAAGGACATTCTCACCGGAATCGATGCCGCGGAAAAAGTCGCGCCGATCGACGACAACCGCCTGGGCCTGATGGGCTATAGCTACGGCGGCTTCATGGCGATGTGGACCAACACCCAGACCGACCGCTTCAAGGCGATTGTTTCCGGAGGCGGGCTTTCCGACTGGCTCAGCTATTACGGGACCAACGGAATCGACCAATGGATGATCCCCTATTTCGGCACGTCGCTCTATGAAGATGCGACCCCTTATTGGGCGGTATCGGCGATCCGGACGATCAAGAACGCGCATACGCCGACGTTCGTCTACGCGGGCGAGCTCGACATCGAAGTGCCGCCTACCCAATCGATCGAATATTGGCATGCGCTGCGCGCGATGAATGTTCCCGTCAGCCTGGTGATCTACCCCGGCGAAGGACATGGCATCCGCCAGCCGGAGCACGCGCTCGATGCTCGCCGGCGGACCGTCGCCTGGTTCGACAAGTATCTCGGCAAGAAGTAGCGCTGTCCTACAGCGGGGCGCCTGTGGCACAGGCGCCGCAATGAATTCGGTCGCGTTCCAACTGTCTCATTCCCTCGCGCGTGCGCGCGTTGAGCAGTGAACTTTGTGAACTTTCGCGGATGAATTTGCCGATTGACGCCGTCCTGCCGGACCTGCTTGCAGCGCTTTGTGAACACACGCGGGCACTGCTGATCGCTCCGCCGGGCGCGGGCAAGACGACCCGGGTCGCGCCGGCACTGCTCGGAGAAAGCTGGTGCACGGGCCAGGTTCTCCTGCTCGTTCCCCGGCGGCTCGCGGCGCGCGCCGCGGCCGAGTTCATGGCTGGCGAGCTTGGCGAGAAGGCGGGCGAGACGATCGGCTATGCGACCCGGCTCGACAGCAAGATCGGCAAAAAGACGCGCGTCGTCGCGATGACGCACGGCGTCTTCCTCTCGCGTATCCAGTCTGATCCCGAGCTTGCCGGTATTTCCGCAGTGCTGTTCGACGAGCTGCACGAGCGCAGTCTCGATAACGATCTGGCGCTGGCGCTGGCGCTCGATTCGGCGAGCGCCCTGCGGCCTGACCTGCGGTTGGTGGCGATGTCGGCTACTCTGGAGACCGAACGCTTTCAGAAGCTGTTGGACAATCCCCCGACCATCGTCAGCGAGGGCAAGAGCTACCCGCTCGAGATCCGCTACGCCGGCCGTGACGCTTCGGCGCGGATCGAACCCCAAACGGCATCGGCGATCCGCCGCGCACTCGGCGAGCATGAGGGTTCGCTCCTGGCCTTCCTCCCAGGAGTCGCCGAGATCGAGCGAACCGCCGACGCGCTTGGGACGCTTCCGCCGAATGTGGACCTCCACAAGCTCCATGGCGGGATCGAACCGGCCGCGCAGCGAAAGGCACTTTCCGCTCCGCCGCCTGGAAGGCGCAAGCTCGTGCTCGCGACCAGCATCGCCGAGACCAGCGTCACGCTGGAGGGCGTGCGGGTCGTGGTCGACAGCGGCCTCGCCCGCCGCCCGCGATACGACCGCGGCGCGGGGCTCACGCGCCTAGTCACCGAGCGCGCCAGCCGAGCGGCCGTTACGCAGCGCGCGGGCCGGGCCGCTCGCCAAGGACCCGGAGTCGCGATCCGCCTGTGGGAGGAAGCAGCAACGGCTTCGCTACCGGCGCACGACCCTCCCGAAATCCTCGAAGCGGACCTGTCGAGCCTGCTTCTGACGTCGCTGCTCTGGGGCGAAGCCGACCCTCGCCGCCTCCCCTTTCTCGATCCACCGACCGCAGCCGCCCTCGACGAGGTACGCCGGCGGCTCGCGAGCATCGGCGCGGTCGATGAGCATGGCCGTTTGACCGCAGATGGACGCGCGATTGCCGCTCTGCCGCTCGAGCCGCGTCTGGCGCACATGCTGCTCGACGCCTCGACGCGCGGGTTCGGCGCGGCCGCCGTCGACGTCGCCGTGCTGCTGACGGAAGGGGGACTCGGCGGCAACGACCCTGATCTGGAGATGCGATGGCGTCGCTGGCGTTCGGAAAGTAGCGCGCGAGCCGAAGCGGCGAGGAAGCTTGTTGGCAGACTGGCGCAGCAAGTCCCCCTCCCTCCTAGGGAGGGGCTAGCGGTGGGTAGCGCAGCGGCGGGCTCGATGCCCGTCGCGGAGCTGCGCTCCGCACCCACCCCCAACCCCTCCCTTCCAGGGAGGGGAGAGGATCTCGCAAAGGCCCTCGCCCTCGCCTTCCCGGATCGCTTGTCCCGTCGCCGCGATGCCTCGGGTGAGCGTTGGCAGTCGGTCGGCGGTCGCGGATTCCGTCTCGATCCGGCGTCGTCTCTTGGGGGCAGCCAATGGCTCGCCATCGGCGAAGTTGCGGGCCACGCATCGGGTGCGCGCATTCTGTCAGCAGTGGCTATCGACGAAAGGGATGTCCTCGATCTCTTCGCCGACCGGATTGAGACCCACCATGACGGCGACTTCGATCCGGCGACCGGATCGGTGACTCCGACGCGGAGCCGGCGCCTTGGCGCGATCCGCCTTTCGAGCGGGCCGGACCCCAGCCCGGACCAGGCCGCGATCGAGCAGGCGCTGCTGAACGGCGTGCGCGAACATGGCCTCGATCTGTTGCCATGGGATGAACGCTCGCGGCAGCTTCGCCTTCGCGCTAATTTCGCCAGCTGCTTCGACTCGACCATCGCTCCACTCGATGATCAAATGTTGGTTGAACGCCTGGGAGAATGGCTGCCGCCTCTCCTGACAGGGAAGCGCAGGCTTGGCGACATTGCGCCATCGGACCTCGCTCATGGACTTGAACAGCTGATCGGCTACAAGGGGGTTCGCGGGCTGGACCGCCTGGCCCCGGCCGAGTTCATCACTCCTGCCGGAAGCCGCCACCCGATCGATTATTCCGCACCTGCCGGTCCGACCGTCGAGGTACGCGCCCAGGCGCTGTTCGGCCTCTCGCAGCATCCGTCGATCGCCAATGGCCAAGTGCCACTGATTCTCGCCATTACCTCGCCTGCCGGCCGCCCGATCCAGACCACGAAAGACCTTCCTGCCTTCTGGTCCGGCAGCTGGCGCGATGTCGCCAAAGAAATGCGTGGCCGCTATCCCAAGCATCCCTGGCCCGACGATCCCGCCTCCGCCGCGCCGACGGTCAAGACCAAGCGCGCGCAGCCTTGATTCAACCGCCGCACTTTGCCACCGGTGCGTGACATGACCATCGCGCGCATTTCCGAGCTCGAACGCAAGACGACCCAGTCCGGCAAGGCAAACGCCGGCCGCTGGCTGCTCGAATTCGAGCGGCAGGAGGCGCTTCGGCCCGACCCGCTGACCGGCTGGAACGGGTCGGGCGACACCAATCCGCAGGTGCGGCTCACTTTTGCGACCAAGGATGCGGCGATCGCATATTGCGAGAAGCACGGCCTCAGGTTCCACGTCGTGCCGGCTCCGCCGATCCGGATGAAGATTCAGGCCTACGCCGACAATTTTCGTTGAGGTCCGACCCTAGCG
>JBQCCG010000060.1:0-3941 GCA_051962455.1 Sphingomicrobium sp.
GACTGGGCTGACCGGACCTTATGGTCAGCGTTTCAGGATATTCCGGGGGATGAACGCATCTATGCGGCCCTTCGAGCGTCTCGCAATGGCAATGCGGACGGGCTCAGCGAAATTCAGGAGGAATTCGATCGCCAGCGTGACGCCAAGCTCAACCGGGGGCTTCTGTAATGCGCATGGATGACAATATTTGCGTGCCCGCGGCAGCGGCAAGCATCGTGGATCAGACTGCGGCTGCCGCGCCGGTCACCCGGCGCAAGCCGTTCAGCGGGGTTCGCTTCACCTCGAACGTGGTGGGGACCTTGTTCCTGGTCACCGACATCATCTGCTTCGCGATAAGCGCTCCGATTACGCTCGCCGCTTATCTAGAACTCCGTGGCGCGCGAATTGCGATTCCCGTGCACGTCACCGCGTTCATTCTGATGCTCGGCAGCTTCCTTCTGATCCGGTCTTCGCGGCAGGCTTATCGGAGGAGCCTTCTGGATCTTGGGGATCATAGCGATACTAGCTTCGACGCCGTGATCAGCAGCCTGATCGCGACTGCTCTCATCTGGCAGGCAGGCCTGGTGAAGGACTATTCGCGAGGCATTACGCTCCTGTTCCTGCTGAGCGTCGTGCTTTGCCTGTCGGTATCGCGTCCAATTCTCCGGCGGATCATCACGCGCCTGGCGCGGCGAGGTCAGATTGAGCAACGGATCGCCTTTTACGGTGCGGACCCGAATTCCGTCGCGCTCACTCGACAGCTCCTCGAATCGCTCAAGTTTCCGCATCTGCGGTTCGTGGGCATTGCCGACGACCGCTCGAGGGACGTCGACGTCGGCGACCTTTCGATGCTTGGCGACCTGCCGCAGCTTTGCGAGCTCGCCCGGATGGGCGAGATCGATCAAGTATTGATTAGCGGCGCGCAGTTCACGCCCAAGCGCCTTGAACAGATCGTCGAAGGTCTGAGCGAGGTTTGCGTCGACGTATCATTGATTCCGTCGCAGGCCATCGAGCTGTCCCCGAACTATCGGGTCAATCTCCTCGGAACGGTGCCGGTCCTGACTTTATGGCAGCGGCCGTTCCGCGACATGAGCCAGATCGTCAAGCGCGCCGAGGACATCGTCCTGAGTTCGCTCGCTTTGGTCGTGCTGTCGCCGGTGTTGCTGGTGACCGCGCTTCTTGTGCGATTGAGCAGCCCCGGTCCTGCGATGTTCGTGCAGCCACGCGTGGGCTTCAACAATGAGGCGATCCGGGTGTTCAAGTTCCGTACCATGTATGTGGATATGACGGACGTCGGCGCGCGAAAGACCACCACGCGCGACGACCCGCGGGTGACTCCGGTCGGCCGTTTCCTGCGCAGATTCAGCATCGATGAGCTGCCGCAGCTGTTCAACGTGCTTCAGGGCAGCATGTCGCTGATTGGGCCGCGACCCCACGGCACCGAAATGATGGTCGGCGACCGCTTTTATCACGAAGCAGTCCGCGGCTATGCCGGGCGCCACCGGGTGAAGCCGGGGATCACCGGCTATGCACAGGTCAAGGGACTGCGCGGCGAAGTCCGCACGATCGAGCGCGCGAGGCGGCGGGTGGAGCTCGACAAGCATTACGTCGACCATTGGTCGTTCTGGCTCGATATGTGGATCCTCTTCGCCACGGTTAGAGCGGTCCTCTTTGACCGTGATGCGTATTGAGGGGCGCGCATGATCGAGTTTGACAGCCCCGCCGAAGTAGCGCTGCCCAGCACGGAAGCGGCAGAACGTCCGGTGGCCATTTTCTTCGGCCAAGGAACGATCACGCCGGAGCCGCCGAGCATCATCGGCTCAGTCGAGACGCCGATTTGGCCGATCGAGAAGCGCCGACGGCAACAGCGCCTTCGCAAGACCGCGATGGCCATTGGCGCCGCAGGAGTCGGCTTGCTGCTCTACGGTTCGATCACGCGTGTTTCGGATGGGCGAACGTCTGCAGCGCCGGCCGCCGGGAGTTCCGCGTCAATCGAGCTGCCGCCACTCAAACTTCCGCCGCCTAACCTGTTGCGCCCTCTGTCTCCCGTCGAGGCTGTCAAGGAGAATGACGAGCGGCCTTTCGTCAATCGACCGGATACTCCGGCGAGGCGCTTCATCCTCCACACCGACGCGCAGGACCGCGAACGCGCGCTCACCTGCCTCGCCCAGGCGGTCTATTACGAGGCAGGCAGCGAAGGCGTCGACGGGGAAAGGGCAGTCGCCCAAGTCGTGCTCAATCGCATGAGGCACCCCGGCTTTCCGGCGAGCGTCTGCGGAGTTGTATACCAGGGCGCCGACCGGACCACCGGCTGTCAGTTCACCTTCGCCTGCGATGGCTCGCTTCTGCGGACGCCCGTCCCTTCGCTTTGGACGCGGGCGCGAAAGATCGCCGAAGAGGCTCTGTCAGGTCACGTGTTCGCGCCGGTCGGGCACGCCACGCATTATCATGCCGATTATGTGCTGCCCTATTGGGCGGATTCGCTCGACAAGAGCGTCCAGATCGGCCGGCACATCTTCTATCGGCTTCCGAGCGTGCTCGGCGACAGCCGATCATTCTTCCAGCGCTACGCCGGTGTCGAGCCGCAGCTTCCGCAGCCGAAGCCGGCGGACACGATTGAAACTGCGGCTACAACCGAGCAGCTAGCGAGTGCGCTCATCAACAACGATCCGAACATTGCGATGAAGGACGTCGAGAAGGCCGCTGAGCCGGCGTCGCCTTTGGCAAGCGACTCGTCACACGGAATGCTGATTTCGGATGCACAGCCGCCAGCGATTGTGACTCGCAAGCCGAAGTCGTCGAGCGAATGTCCAGCGTCCGCCAGCAAGCAGATTACAGCTCTGAGCGCCAACGATCTTCGGTCCGGCATCTCGGCATCCGGCTGCTAGGAACAGCAATCGCCACGAACCCCGGCTTCGTTTGGGGCGCTCCGCACCCGGGCGAACCTACGCTCACCTTTGCCCATAAAAAGGCGGCCCGGCGAAGAGCCGGACCGCCTGGATACGGATTTTGAGCTGAAACTCAGGCGATCTGCATCAATGCGGGCTTGCGCTTGCGGCTGCGGCGGAGCGCGACGCCGACCCCGGCAAAACCGAGCATCATCAGGCCCCACGTCCCGGGCTCCGGCACTGCCGGGGTGTAGGACAATTGCTTCACATGGAAAATGAAATCCGGCGAAGTCGACCCAGTTTGGTTGTTCGCCACGATCATGATCCCGTCAAACAGTCCGCCACTGATCAGATAATTGGAATTGTCCTGCTGGCCAGTGTTGGTGAACGTGCCCCCCGAAGTCGTGTAGCAAGCGGGGCTGTTGGCATCGCACGAACCGCCGGCCAACAGATAGTAGACCGTGAAGCTTCCCGCATCAGTCAACTGAACCGCGAACTTCATGGCAGTGAAATCCAAGTCCGGATTGACGATCACCTCATAGAGGCTTGGCGTCTTCGGGGTGGCGTCACTGACCTGTGCGGCCCCGTTGACGATGTCCATGTTGGTCATCGAATTCGCATCGAATGTCACGTTCGGAACATTGGTGTTGTTCGGCGAAGATCCGTAAACCGGGTTCCCCGTGCTCTTGATCCCGAAAATCTGCCACGCGAGCGGCGTACCCGTGGTGGTCGTCACCGTCACACCTGCCGCGGCCGGAGTCGCAAACCCGAGCGCAGCAGTCGCCATTCCTGCACTTGCCAGTGTTGTGATAAATGCGCGTCGCATAACTCTCTTCCTTCCTTTGCCCCTGAGGGAATTCGCCGCCATCCATGGAAGGTAAATGACGCTTCCCGCTCCTGTTCACCCATTTGGGTAAACTACTGGAGAGTCGAATCACATAAATCATTTTTTAACCAGTCGCAACGCTTTCGAGGTGCCGCGCGGAGCTAAAAATGCTGAGTGATTTGACCCATGTCCGGACGACGCGGGAGCGGCTCGATCGCAACTTTGTCGTCGGCCAGGTCCTGATCTTC
>JBQCCG010000061.1:0-14470 GCA_051962455.1 Sphingomicrobium sp.
GTCGTTGGTGGTCGACATGTTGAATATCGTTCCGGGATTGAGCTTCGACTTCGCCGCGATCCACCGCGGGTCCAGCTTGTAGGGGTCTTGCCCCGTCGCGCGCTCATAGAGGCCCGAGAAATAAGTGAACGGCGGCACTTCTCGGCCTTTCTCGTTCCATCCGGCGATCTGCCCGTATGACAGCCTCAGCGTAAACGTCGCGTCGGGGTAGACGCTGGTGCCGTAGGCGGCGAACCGGGCCCGGGCGAGCGCCTCCGAAGCCGCGGTCGTCGGGCCGTCGACCTTGTTGTTCCACTCCGTCAGCAGCCGGCGTGCCTCGGGATCGATCCGCAGCACATATTGGATCATCGGGTCCTTCGACGCCTTCACTGCCGCCAGCCCGCCGTCCCACAGCGCCTTGCGCACCGCGACATCCCCAAGCCGCGACGTCGCAAGGGTCTTCGACAGCTCCTCCGGGCTTTGCTTGCCGAGCAGCAGCTTGGTGTCGGGGTCATCGGCAGTCAGATATTCGCGCGCTTTGCTGAGCCAGAATTCGAGCGTCTGCTGCTCGAGCGCCGGATAAACCGGAGCCACGTCGAGTACCTGCTTTTGCAGCAGCGGCAGCTGCGAATCCGAATAGCCCGGCAGGCGCTCTGCCGAGGGCTTCTGCCGTTCGGCGGCAGCGCGGACCAGCGCCTTTGCATATCCATATAATTGCGAGCCGGTCGCTCCACGCTCGACGAACGTATAGGGCAGATAAAGATCGCGCATCTGCTGCGTGGCCGCGGCGATCGTCGCCCATGGGTCGGGAGTCCCCGCGGCGGCAAGGGCCTGCTGCGCGGCAGGATTGGCTCGAAGCGCGGCTTCCTCGCGAGCCTTTGACGCGAGGAACGCGTCGTCATTGAGGGTGAACAGCCGTCCGAAATAAACCTTGTAGCTGTTCTCGAGACCGAACAGCAGGTCCTGGGCGATGCGCTTGTTTTCGGCGCTCTCCTCGCTGAATCGAATCAGGCGGCCGCGCAGCTCGGAGAATCGAAGCGCGGTCACCGGCAAGGTCAGCTCGCGCTGCCCGAGCAGCTGTGCCATTGTCAGCTGCCGGTCGGTTCCGCCTGGATTGCCCGCGACGAACACCGGCTCGCCGGCAGTCGGCGGCGACGAGTTCCACTTGAGGTGGTCCGGCGTCTTCACCGGAGCGCCGTTCTCGTAGAGCCGCACGAACGCGCTATCGAGGTCGTACCTCGGAAAATTGAAGTTGTCGGGGTCGCCGCCGAAGAAGGCGGTCTGAACACCCGGCGAGAAGACCAGCCGGACGTCCGAATATTTGCGGTACTTGTACAGCTTGTATTGGCCGCCGTGGTAAAGGTTGACGACCTGGCAGCGGTACAGCGCGGTATCGGCGCAATTCTGCTTCTCGATCGTGCTGCTGACGGCGGTCCGCGCCTTGACCAGCGCGTCGCCGGTCAGACCCTTGCCCGCCGACGTCATCTGCGGAGTGACGTCAGTGATCGAGGTCAGGATTTCGGCCTGCATCCCGGCGCATTTGCGCTCCTCGGCCGCGGTCACCGCCGTATAGCCGTGGGTGTAATAGTCGTTCGCCTTGGACGAGAGATCCTGCGCGCAGCCCGCGACGCAGTGGTTGTTGGTGAGGACCAGCGCGTTGGCGCTCACGATCGAGGCCGAGCAGCCGGTCGACAGGCGCACTGCATTGTTCATCACATGGTCGAGCCACGCCGGCGTGATATCGACGCCATATTTGGCCTTCACCTTCGCCGACGGGAAATTGTCGAAGGTCCACATGCCTTCGTCGGCAAATGCAGGCGACGCGACGACGATGGCGCCGGCGAACAGAAGTGCGGCTTTTCTCATGGCTGACCCCTCCACTGTTGGGAGAGCTCATGCATCAACAACCGGACGCGGGCAATCCGGTGGCGCTAAATCGATCAGGCTTGGTTCCGACGACCTTGGGATCGCGGATTCGGACATCCACTGGATGGTCCTGCAGGCGCGATGGTCGGGGAGACAGGATTCGAACCTGCGACCCTCTGCTCCCAAAGCAGATGCGCTACCAGACTGCGCTACTCCCCGCCTTCGCCGCTGCGCGGCTTCGGCGGATGAACCCGCCGAGGCTTGTGCCCAATGGCTTGCCGGCCGAAGCTCCGCAAGAGCGGAGCGAAGGACGGTGGGCCCGGCAGGATTCGAACCTACAACCTAGCCGTTATGAGCGGCCGGCTCTACCGTTGAGCTACAGGCCCTCCCCGGCGGCGCCGCAGATAGAACGGACGACTGGCCGCGCCAAGCCTCAGGCGCGCGGGAAAACCAGCGAAAATGCGTCGCGGCTGCTGACCAGGTCGCCTCCGGCAATCCGAGCGAGTCCGCGCGCGAGCCGCAGCGGAAAACCGCCCTGCACGCCGTCACGGCCGATGACGGGATCGAACAGTTCCGGATCGCTGAGTCCGCGAAGCGCGGCGGGCCGACTGATCGACAAGCGCGCGGAATCGGGCACCAGCTCCACGGACAGCTGGAACCGTTCGCCCGGCTCGGCGCATTCAGCCAGCGCACAGAACAGGCGGAAGAGCAGCCGGTCGGCGAGTTCCGGCTGAAGGGCCGCGGGGACCTCGCTCCGTGGTCGGATGACGTCCACCCCTGCCCGCTCCTTTGCAGCGATGTCGCGCAGCTCGCCGGCCGCCCGGTCGACCAGCGCTCCCAGATCGACCCGCCCGCGCGCGGCGCCTCCCGCCGAATGGATCTTGGCCGCGAAATCGAGGTCGTCGATCGCCGTGAGCAGCAGCCGGGCCTGGCGAACGATCTCTGCCGCGCGGTCGCGATAGCCACGGTCGGCGGGGCCGAGATACTGTCCCTCGATGATCTCGGCGAAACCGATGATTGCATTGAGCGGGGTCTTGATCTCGTGAACCAGCTCCCGGAGCGAATCCGGGTCTGCGAGCACCTCGGGCACGCTCTGGGCCGGAGCCGCCGGCGGCGGCACGGTCTCGCGCAAAGCGACCCCGCGATATCCCGCGAAGCGGCCGTCGGCCGGCTCGAACGCCGGAACGCCGCTGATCTTCCATTCGCCGGCCACCGGACCGGAGCCTGCGATCTCGATCACCGCATCGCGGAAGGGCGCGCGCATTCCGAACGCGCGAACCACGTCCGGATCGATCCGATCACTGTCACCGTCCATGGCCCTTGCGATGGACCGTCCGATCAAGGCGCCGCGTGGGGCGCCCTCGACCCACGCGATCTCCCCGCCGGGTCCGCATTCCCAGCGGAACAGGGCCGAGGCCCCGGCGGCTGCCGTAGCCCCGGGGCGAACGGCTTCACCCGAACGCAGCCGGCGGCGGCGCTCGATGCGCTGGACCACGTCGTGGAGCGAAGGCGACGACGAGAGTGGCCCCGGCGGAAGCGGAGGTGGTGGCGCTGCCTCGACGGGCGGCGCTTCCGTGACGAGCAGGTCAGCCGCCGCATGGCTTTCCATTCTCAGCTCCGGGTGAAGGGTTTCGATGAAACCACGCGTCTCCTCATCTGCCGCGCCGTTGAGCGCAGACCACTGGCGAGCATCGAGCGTGGCCGCAGCAAGAACGGGGGCGGAGACCGTGAGCGTGTCGGACGCAAAATATTCGAGCAAACCGAGGGGCAGCGGCAGTGCCGCCACCGCCCGCGCGGCCGCCGCGCGGAGCGGCTCCTCCACGTGAGGCGCCTCGGCCCGGATCGCCCGGAGCGCTTCGGCGACGACCGGGCTGGCGCTGTTCGGTCCGGCGCGCGCGACCAGGTCCACCAGCTGCCGCCATCGTACCGCCGCGTCGTGACGGTCTTCGGCCGGCTGGTTCAGAACGGTCAGCAGACGATCGTCGAAGCGCACTTGCCTGTCGTTTCCTCGGACGCACCCTCCTGATGCTCTAGTCGAGCATTTACAATGCGCTAAGAAGGCATCGCCTAACCATCCCGTAACGGGACAGCTCGCGCATTCCCTCCGAGGGCAAAGAAAAAGAGGCGCCGGCAAGCCGACGCCTCTCCTATTCACGAGGGAATCCGATGCCGCTCAGGCTTTGGCGTTGACGTAAGCGAGCCAGAATTTGGCGACGTCCGCGCGCGGACCGGTCACTGCGTTGAACGCCGCCGTGGCTCCGGCCTTGTCGCCCTGGCGAGCCAGCGCCATGCCAATGTGCAAATTGGCGACCGATGCATCGACGCCCGGCTTGCCCATCGCCATTTTGTAGAGATCGACGGCTTTCGCGTAGTTGCCCATCGCATAATAGCGATCGCCGATGTGCAGCAGCGCCGTGCCGTTGGCCGCGGTCTTCGTCGCCTCGGCGAGATCCGCCGCAGTCGCCTTCGGCTTGGTTTTCAGCGCCGCCACGATATCGCGGAAATCACGGCTCGATGGATCGATCACCTTCGCGGCGATTCCGGCGTTCAGAACTTCCTGAGCTTCATTGTAATTATTCTGATCGGCGGCATCGACGATGAACACCGCATAATCGTCGGGCTGCTTCAGCGCTCCAGTCGCTTGCAACAGACGCATCAGGTCGAGCGTGCTCTCGGTGTCCGGCTGGCTGATGCCGCGATAGATCGCAACTGAATTGCGCCAGCTGTCCGGATTCGGATAGGCCTCCACCCACTCACGAGCGAGCGTGTTCGCTGCCGGCGATCTTGAGTCGAACGCGGCCTGAACCGCGAGCTTGTACAGGTCCTCACTCGGCTTCTGGCCGGCCGCGCTAATGGCCGCGATCGCTTTTTGAAGAGCAGCCACCGCCTCGCCCTTCTGTCCGGCCTCATAGTATGAGACGCCGAGCAGCCGCTGCGCTTCGCTGTCCCGCGGATCGATTGCCACGGACTTCTGGTAAGCCGCCGCCGCCTGCGAATAATGCTTCGCATTGAGCAGCGTCCCGCCGAGGCTCGAATAGAGACCCGCCAGCTTCGCGGAATCGAGATAATTCGAGCTCGCGATTGCGTCGATTGCGGCTGCCATGCCTGCATCGTCGTTCGCGGCAAGCGCGGCTTTCAGCTGCAGCGTGCCGATCAGATAATGGTCTTCCTTCGTCGTCGCGACGGCCTGCGCCGCGGCAACCTTCGCCGGAATGTTGGCGACGTCCTTGTTGTTGACGGCGGTTTGCAAGTCGATGATCGCCTTCACCGCCTTGCTCGACGGCTTCACCGAAGGCGCGGCCGACTGGGTCGTCGATTGCTGCTGTTGAGCCGGGGCCTGCTGTTCCGCCATGGGCTGCCGAGGATCGGAATTGTTGTATTGCGCAGTCGCCGGCGTGGCCATTGCTGCGGCGACGAGCGCGATCGCGGTGCTGGTGATCAGCTTCATGGGGTCAGCTTCTCCTGTTGCGGCCGACAGGCGTGGCCGCGAAATGACGGCGGCGCCTTAGACCTTGAATCGTGGAAGGCCAAGTTCCCTGCCCGATCGCGACTGAACCCGCATTGAACCGATTGATTTTCGGATGGAATTCGGCAGCCAGCAAGCGTCGCGCCTGATTTCCCTCGCGCGCGCGTGCGCGCGGGGTGGCAATCCGCGCCAAATGCACTAGGTAGGGTCGAGGGGGCGGCGTGAGTGCGCGCAACCCTCGCGTGCACCTCTAAGCGACAGGAATTTTCTTGGCTACCGAACCGCCGGTCGACGACCGCAACGCCATACCGCCCTCGGGCGGCGACAGCGACATCGCGCCCATCTCCATCGTCGAGGAGATGAAGACCTCGTATCTCGATTACGCGATGAGCGTGATCGTCAGCCGCGCGCTGCCCGACGTGCGCGACGGCCTGAAACCGGTTCACCGCCGAATCCTCTTTGCCTGCCAGGAGGCGGGCTATGTCGCCGGGCGGCCGTACCGCAAGTCGAGCCGCATCGTCGGTGACGTCATGGGTAAATATCACCCGCACGGCGACGCCGCGATCTACGACGCTCTCGCGCGGATGACCCAGAACTGGTCGATGCGCGTGCCGCTGATCGACGGCCAGGGTAATTTCGGGTCGATGGACCCCGACCCGCCCGCGGCGATGCGATACACGGAAGCGCGGCTGGCGAAGGTCGCGAATTTCCTGCTCGGCGACATCGATCGCGACACCGTCGACTTCCAGCCGAACTATGACGCGTCGGAGCGTGAGCCGCAGGTTCTGCCTGCGCGCTTCCCCAACCTGCTGGTCAATGGCGCAGGCGGAATCGCGGTCGGCATGGCGACCAACATCCCGCCGCACAACCTGGGCGAGGTTCTCGCCGCCTGCCGTGCCTACATGGATGATCCGGCAATCAGCTCCGAAGGACTGATGGAGCATGTCAAAGCGCCGGACTTCCCCACCGGGGCTCTGATCCTCGGCCAGTCGGGCATCCGAAGCGCCTACACAACCGGGCGCGGCTCAATCCTGATGCGCAGCCGCGCCCATGTCGAAGAGGGTCGCGGCGAGCGCCGGTCGATCGTTCTCACCGAGATTCCTTACCAGGTCGGCAAGTCGGGCCTCGTCGAGAAGATCGCCGAGGCGGCGAAGGACAAGCGGATTGAGGGCGTCTCCGACATTCGCGACGAATCCAACCGCGAGGGCGTACGGATCGTCATCGACCTGAAGCGCGATGCGACACCGGAAGTGGTGCTCAACCAGCTGTGGCGGCACACCCCGGCGCAGACCAGCTTCCCGGCGAACATGCTCGCGATCCGCGGCGGCCGTCCCGAGACGCTGACGCTGCGCGACATTATTGAGAGTTTCGTCCGCTTCCGCGAGGAAGTGATCACTCGGCGCTCCAAGTTCGAGCTGTTCAAGGCTCGCGAGCGCGCCCACATCCTGCTCGGCCTCGTGGTCGCGGTCACCAATCTCGACGAGGTGGTGAAGCTGATCCGCGGCTCGGCGTCGCCCGCAGTCGCCCGCGAGAAATTGCTCGAGCGCGACTGGCCGATGGAAGAAATTCGCCCGTACATCGCGCTGGTCGAAGCGGTCGAGCCGCAGAAGGCCGACAGGACGTACCGCCTGTCCGACGCGCAGGTGAAGGCGATCCTCGAGCTCCGCCTGCACCGGCTGACCGCCCTCGGTCGCGACGAAATCGGCAATGAGCTCGAAGGTCTCGCGAAGAACATCGGCGAATTGCTTGAAATCCTGGCGAATCGCGCTCGCCTTTACGAGGTCATGCGCGAGGAGCTCGATGAGGTCGAAGCCGAGTTCGCGACGCCGCGCGTGACGGAGCTCGCCCCCGCGGCGGACGGGATCGAGGATGAGGACCTGATCGAGCGCGAGGACATGGTCGTCACGGTGACCATGGAGGGGTACATCAAGCGCACGCCGCTAGCGATCTTCCGCGAGCAGAAGCGCGGCGGCAAGGGCCGCGCAGGCATGGCGACCAAGGAAGAGGACGCCGTCACCACCCTCTTCGTCACCTCGACCCACAATCCGGTGCTGTTCTTCTCTAACCTCGGCCGGGTGTACCGGATGAAGGTGTGGAAGCTCCCCGAAGGAGGCCCGAACACCAAGGGCCGTCCGATGGTGAACCTGCTTCCGCTGGCGGAAGGCGAAACCATTTCGACCGTTCTCCCGCTGCCGGAGGACGAGACCGAATGGGGCGGTCTGCACATCATGTTCGCGACCGCGCACGGTACGGTGCGGCGGAACAGCATGGCCGCGTTCACCAACATCCCGACCGCCGGCAAGATCGCCATGCGCTTTGGCACCGGCCTTACTGAGGATGTCGAAAGCGACGAGGACAGCGACGAACAGGTCGATCCGACCGATCGCCTCATTGGAGTCTCGCTCCTGACCGAGGGGGACGACGTGCTTCTCGCCACCCGCAACGGCAAGGCGATCCGATTCAAAGCGACCGATGTGCGCGAGTTCCGCTCGCGGACCTCGACCGGCGTTCGTGGGATCCGCCTGCTCGAGGGCGACGAAGTCATCTCGATGTCGATCCTGCGCCGCGGCGCGATGCGGAGCCAGGAGGAGCGCGAGGCCTATCTGAAATGCCCGCCGTGGAGGGAGCGCGAGGATGTCGAATGCACGCTTCCGGCGGAGCGGGTGGCGGAGCTCTCGGAACTGGAACAGTTCATTCTGACGCTCACCGAGAACGGCTACGGCAAGCGCTCGTCGGCCTATGAATATCGCCGCACCAACCGCGGGGGCCAGGGCATCACCAATATCGACACGTCGGAGCGCAACGGCCGCGTCGTGGCTTCATTCCCCGCTCACCAGGGCGAGGCGCTGATGCTGGTTACCGACCAGGGCAAGATGATCCGCACCACGGTCGGCGATATCCGAGTCATGGGCCGGAACACGCAGGGAGTCACCATCTTCCGCGTCGCCGACAACGAGCATGTGGTGAGCGTCGCCAAGATCGAGGAGAGCGAGGAAGAAGAGATCGAACTCGAAGGCGGCGATGAAATCGCACCCGAGGAGGGTGCGGTCGTCGGCCAAAGCGAGCTCGACAAGCCGGCCGATCCCGAACCGGAAAAATAGAGACGTTCCTTCCTGCGAGCGTAGCTCGTGGGGAGGGGAACCGTTGAGCGGAGACTCAATGGTGGAGGAGCCGGGCCGCGACCGCAATTCGTCCTCGACCGTGCTTTGCATTGCTTCCCCTTCCCGCCTTTCGGCTGGGGAGGAACAGGGCTGCGACAAGCGGCAGAACCTGCTAGGACCGGGCCGCGTTCTCCCTTCAAACGCAAGAGGAGGAAACGACGCCATGCCCCTTCCCCACAACGCGCTCGTGCTGGTCGCCGACGGCCGCAAGATGCTGTTCTTCCGCAATCACGGGGATGAGAATCAGATCGACCTCCGGACGGAGGCGCATGACGCGCGTCGTTATCAGCGCAGGGATCGCGAGATCAAAACGGACGCGCCGGGGACGGTGAAGCAAAGCTTCGGCTATGGCCGCTCGACCTACGAGGAACCCGATTTCCAGCAGCAGGAGGAGGACCGCTGGATCAAGGACGCCGCCGATGAGCTGAGAGCGCGAGTCATGCGCGGCGATTTCGAGGCGCTGGCGATCGTTGCGCCGCCCAAGGCGCTCGGAGTCCTCAAGAAGTGCCTGCACAAGGAAGTCGAGCGGCGCATCGTCTGCACCGTGAACAAGGAAATGAGCGGGCGCCCGATCCCTGACATCGAGGTCCTGCTCGACGGCCACACCGCCGCCGAAGCGCCGCCCGCGGTTTAGCCCTGTCGCGACTAGCTCAGGCAAAGAGGTCCACTACCTCGGCGTCCGGCGCGACCGCATTCAGCAGCAAGGTGCGGTGGCAGTGCGCGGGCTCCCGCTCCATGCACAGGAGAGCGCTCGGCTTTTCGCGCGAGAGATTGAGCATTTGGGCGCCTTGGGCGATCGCCTCGGGAAGCTCGAGCTGACCAGCGTAGATTCGCTTCAGCTCCACATGTCGCCCTGCCCTCGCCGCTGCACGCCCTGCGGCCGGCGTGCCAAGCGCTCTCAGATGGATATATTCGATCCCGGCCTCCTCGAGCGCGCCTCTCAGAGCAGTCTTGGAAAAGCCCGGCCGGCGCGACAGCGGCAGCGCGCGAACGTCGATGACCCGCTGGATGCCGGCATGCGTCAGCGCAGCGATGAACTCCGGCACCGTGGTTCCTTCATAACCGATGGTGAATATCTTCATCGGCTCGCCGCCGGCATCTCCCACACGCGCACGTAATCGACCTCCATCCGCTGCGGCAGCGCCGGATCGTCGATCCCCTTCGCCGCGGCCCAGTCGCCGCCCATCGCGAGGCTGATGATCAGATAAAAGGGGCTGTCGAACGGCCAGGCGCCGCGACCGCCGGGCTGGTCATTCCTGACCTGCATATAGGCGTGGTCGTCGACTCCCATGGTGATCGCTGCTGGAGTCCAGGCGAGCTGATAACGGTGAAAGGCGCTGCAGGCCGTCGGCACCGGAGTTTCGGCGCCGCGGCCGTTGTGACGAGTGTGGTTGAATAGGGCCGTGTGCACCGTGGCATGCGCGACGTTGGGTTGCGACCCGACCTGCTCCAATATGTCGATCTCGCCACCATCCGGCCATGCGCTGTCCGCCTCGGGCAGCATCCAGATTGCCGGCCAGGTGCCCCGGGTGCAGGGCAGCTTCGCCGACACCTCGACGAACCCATATTTGAACGCCGCCTTGCCCTTGGTGATGATCTTGGCCGAGCTGTATTGCTGTTTGCCCCAGTCCGGAAATTTGCTGATCGCTTCGGGGTCCTTCCGAAGCTCGATGATTAGATGTCCATTCTCGAGCCGCAAATTCTCGGGCCGGTTCGCGGAATAATATTCGAGCTCCTTATTGTACCAGCCAAGCTTGTTTCGCGACGTATCGAAGCTCCACTTGCTCATGTCGAGGGAAGGGCCGTTGAACTCGTCCGACCAGACGAGCCTGGACGAGTGCGCCGGCATCGGCTGGTCGACTGCATAATTGTTGGCCGAAAGGCTCTGCGCGGCGGCGAGGAGGAGTGCAGCGAGCATGAGTGCTGGATAGCGGCTCCAGCCCGGACTAACAGCCCCGCATGTTTTTCGACATCCACATCATCGGCGGCGGCCACGCCGGCTCGGAAGCAGCGTGGCAGCTCGCCGAAGCCGGTCTTCGGGTCCGCATCAGCGAGATGCGCGGCGGGGGCGACAGCACGCCGGCGCATGACACGGAGCTGCTCGCGGAGATGGTCTGCTCGAACAGCTTCCGCTCGGACGATGCCGAGCAGAATGCGGTCGGCCTGCTTCACCAGGAAATGCGCGCCCTCGGCTCGCTCGTGATGCGAGCCGCAGACAAGCATCGGGTCCCCGCCGGTTCGGCGCTCGCGGTCGATCGCGAAGGGTTCGCTGCGGAAGTCACGCGCACGATCGAGCAGCACCCCAACATTGCCGTCGTCCGCGAGCGTATCGATGCGCTGCCCAATCATCCGACGATCATCGCGACGGGACCACTGACCGGATCGGGGCTTGCCGAATCGATCGCCGCCGAGACAGGCGAAGGCGCCCTCGCCTTCTTCGATGCGATCGCGCCGATCGTCCACCGCGACAGCATCGACATGGACGTCGCCTGGATGGCGGCGAGGTGGGACAAAGGCGGCAAGGACTACATCAACTGCCCGCTCGACAAGGCGCAGTACGAGACCTTCGTCCAGGCGCTAGTCGACGGTGAGAAGATGCCGTTCAAGGACTGGGAAAAGGACACGCCTTATTTCGAGGGCTGCATGCCGGTCGAAGTGATGGCCGAGCGCGGGCCCGAGACTTTGCGCTATGGACCCATGAAAGCCGTCGGCCTCGACGATCCGCGCACCGGCCGCTGGCCTTATGCGGTGGTCCAGCTTCGACAAGATAATGCGCTCGGTACGCTCTGGAACATGGTCGGATTCCAGAGCAAGCTGAAGCATGGCGAGCAGGTCCGCATCTTCCGCACCATCCCAGGTCTCGAAAATGCCGAGTTCGCGCGGCTGGGCGGAATCCACCGCAACAGCTTCATCAACTCGCCGCGCCTGCTTGACGGCGAGCTGCGCCTGAAATCGAAACCTAACATCCGCTTCGCCGGCCAGATCACGGGGTGCGAAGGCTATGTCGAGAGCGCCGCCGTCGGCATCCTCGCGGCCCGGTTCGCCGCCGCCGAGCTGGGCGGTGAGCAAATGCCCGCTCCGCCACCCGAGACGGCACTCGGCGCGATCCTTGCCCATATCACCGGCGGCGCGGACGCCGAGACCTTCCAGCCGATGAACGTCAACTTCGGCCTGATGCCGCCGCTCCCCGGCCGCTGGAAACGCGCCGACCGGAAGAGAGCCTACACCGACCGCGCGCGTGAGAAGTTAAGCGAGTGGATGGAGGAGGTTCCTCCCCACTATAATTCGTGGGTTGGGGAACCAGCGGAGCTGGTGGTGGGGTAACTAGCGCCTACAAGCGAGAAGAATCGCTGTAACCACCGACTGCAGATCATTGATAACGTCAGTCGCAGCAAATCGGATCACATGAAGGCCTTGCCCGCGTAGCCAGTAATCGCGTCGCCGATCGCGCTCAGCGTTACTCCCAAGCTCGTGGCTGAGTCCGTCGATTTCGATAACGAGTTTTGCAGCAGCGCAATAGTAATCCACGATGCAGCGGCCGATTGGGTGCTGGCACCTGAACTTCAACCCATCTGGTCGTTGCCTCAGCGCCCGCCACAGCATTCCTTCCGGTAACGTTAAATTGCGGCGCAGCGCGCGAGCGCGCAGCACGCTCTCATTTTTCTCCCGACGTGGCGGCATTTACCCCTCCACCATCCTTCGGATGGTTCCCCTCCCCATCTCGCGATGGGGAGGAATGCTATTGGCCCTCGTCATTCCCATTCTCTGCCACCGCCGGCTCGGCCGCAGGCGCGCGGCAGCTGCACGCCTTGTGCTTCGGCGGAGGTGGAGCAGTAGCGACGAACTCGGCGGGCGACAGCCACCCCTTCTTCCCGCCCGCGCCATTGAACTTCTCGATGCCCTTCACCGCATATTCCTGGAACGACAGCGCGCCATTGTGGTCGACGTCGAGCTTGTCGAAATTCCTTCGGCGAGCCGCCAGATATTCGTCCGCCTGGACCTTCCCGTCCTTGTTCTTGTCGTAGCGGCTGAAGCGCTTTTCCTCCCTAGTCTTTGCGTCGGCTTCGGGGGCCTGGAGCGGCTCGCTTCCGCCAAACAGTGAGGCGCTCCGCGCCGCCGGCGCGTTGGGTAAGCCCGGAGCCTTTTGCGCATGCGACTGCCAGATGAGGAAAGCGCCGGTCATCAGCAGGAAGCAGGAGGCGACACCGGCAAGAAAACGCAGCAAGGCAAATCCCCTTCAAGAAGGAGATTCGGCACGTGGCCACGCTCCATAACGGAGCCGTTCCTGTCAACTACCGAGGCATGATCCCGAACATGCTGTGGGCGAGCGCACTTCGGACACGCCTCCATCCGCCCCGTCCGTCGTGCCGGACATCGTGAGCGGCAAAGGCCGCGATCATCGTCAGCGGTCGAAGCTCGCCGCGAACCCGCCGCTGTGGCAACTCAGATATCGCCGATTTCGCACGCTCGATCAGGAACTCGCGGGATTGTCGATCAGTGCAGTGCCGGATTCCATCCACGAGCGACCAGACCGCGCCGAACGGCTCGCCCTCCGCCGCATCCCACCCGATTAGCCTCGCGCAGATCCCGAACAGCAAGCGGCCGCGCAGCGCGAGAGCTTCGGCCTGCCGATCGCCCCAGGGGAAAGGCTCCAGCAGCGGAAGCCAGCAATCCTCCAGCTGAGATAGTTCGCTGCCCGTGATGCCGCGCGGGAGAAGCTCGCTCGCAACCGCCTGTAGCCGTGGCTCGGCCGGGGCGGGCGCGCCCTGGTCCAGTTCCTCGAGCCGCTCGCGCCACCATGCCAGCCGAATGGCGCCGAGCTCCGCGATGCTGCTCGTCGAAACCACGTCAGCGAAGGCAAGATCGAGTTTCCACAGCGCGAGAATCGCCAGTCGAACACGCGCTGGCGTCGCCTGGAGCGCGATCTCCCGGTCGGTGTCGAGCGGACGTTCAGCGATAAGTGACGGCCTTCACAGCCTCGACCACCTCGGACGCCTTGATCAGCGCCAGTTTTTCGAGGTTCGCGGCATATGGCAGCGGAACGTCGGCGTCGGTCACTCGAAGCACCGGCGCGTCGAGGTCGTCGAAGCCCTCGGTCATGGCGATGGAGATGATCTCCGACGCGATCGAGCAGACCGGCCAGCCTTCCTCGACCACGACCATGCGGTTGGTCCGCCTGAGGCTGTCGAGCACCGTCTTCTTGTCGAGCGGCCGAAGCGTGCGAAGGTCGATCACCTCGGCGTTGATCCCTTGCGCCACGAGCTCCTGAGCCGCCTCGAGCGCGACTCCCACGCCGATCGAGTAGCTGACGATTGTCACGTCCTTGCCTGGTCTCACGATCCGGGCCTTGCCGATCGGAAGGAGATAATCGTCCATCTGCGGAACGTCGAAATGCTGACCGTAGAGCAGCTCGTTCTCGAGGAACACGACCGGGTCCTCGGTGCGGATCGCGGCCTTGAGCAGGCCCTTCGCATCCGCGGCGGTATAGGGGGCGATCACCACCAGCCCGGGCACATGGGCGTACCAGCTGCCGTAATTCTGGCTGTGCTGGGCAGCGACTCGCGCCGCGGCGCCGTTCGGTCCGCGGAACACGATCGGGCAGCGCATCTGGCCGCCCGACATGTAATTGGTCTTCGCCGCCGAATTGATGATGTGATCGATCGCCTGCATGGCGAAATTGAAGGTCATGAACTCGACGATCGGACGAAGGCCGCCCATCGCCGCGCCGGTGCCGACGCCGGCGAAGCCATATTCGGTGATCGGCGTATCGACGACGCGCTTGGCCCCGAACTCCTCCAGGAGGCCCTGCGTCACCTTGTAGGCACCCTGATATTCGGCGACCTCCTCGCCCATCACGAAGATCCGCTCGTCCGAGCGCATCTCCTCGGCCATCGCGTCGCGCAGCGCCTCACGCACGGTCATGCTGACCAGCGGCGTGCCTTCGGGCACTTCGGGATCGTCATGTGTAGCGGCCACATCGGCGACGAGGTCGCGTGCG
>JBQCCG010000062.1:0-2352 GCA_051962455.1 Sphingomicrobium sp.
GCGCAGGCGGCGCGCAGCCGCGCATGAAACGCTTCGGTATCTTCATCATAGGGGATGGCGGGATTGAGGTCGGAGCCGCCGCCGAACCAGCGCTTCGTCGTGGTCAGGAAGCGCGTGTTCATATGCACTGCGGGCACGTGCGGGTTGGCCATGTGCGCGACGAGGCTGATGCCGGTGGCGAAGAAGCTCGGGTCGTATTCGGCGCCGGGAATGCTCTTGGCGAACTCCGGCGAGAATTTGCCTCCGACCGTGGAGACGTTGACGCCGACTTTCTCGAACACCTTGCCGGTCAGCTGACCGCGCACTCCACCGCCGCCGGCTTCGCCGGTTGCATCGGTGCGGTCCCACGGAGTGTAGACGAAGCTCGCGTCGGAGCCCGCCTCCCGCTCGATTTCCTCGAATTCCGCGCAAATGCGGTCGCGAAGCGCTTCGAACCAGTCGCGCGCGGCCTGCTGCTGATCGTCTAGCTCGAGCATATGAGGATTCTCATTGCGGCACGGCTTTCGAGACGCAAGCGGGCGCATGGCAATATTGTAATCTTGGCATAAATCGGCGGTTCACGCCCTTGAGCCCAGCCCTCGCACTGACAGGGGTGGACTCCGCGCAAGCGCGGAACAGTCAGGATTTCAAGAGCATGAAAAAACTCATTTTCTCGATCGCGTTCGGCGCTGCGGTCGTATCGACGCCGGTGATGGCGCAAGGCTTCGGCGGCGGTCGGCACGACCAGACGCGGGCCGAAGCGCAGCAGCGCGCGGACATGATTTTCCAGATGATGGATGCGAACCGCGACGGCGTAGTCACCAAGGCCGAAGCCGAACAGGCGCTGGCTCAGTTCGAGGCTTCACGCGGCGGTGATAATGGCGGGCGCGGCGGCGGCCGCATGCAGCGCATGATCGACGAGGCGTTCGGATCGGCCCAGTCGCTGACCTTGCAGCAGTTCGAAGCGCAGGCGCTTGCCCGCTTCGATGCGCAGGACCTCAACCATGACGGCGTGGTCACGGCAGCCGAGCGGCAGCAGGCGCGTCAGCAACGGATGCAGGGGCAAGCGCCGGCTCCGCAGCCGGACGCTCCTGCGCAACCTCAGTAGGCGCGCCGCTGCGCGTTCACGAGCATCCGGAGGAGCATGGCCACAGGGCGTGGAACTCCAACCTTGCCCTCGAGCCATAGACTGACCGCGGAGCGAGATACGCCGATCGCCTGAGCAAGGTCGTTCTGCGTGCGGTAGCCGAGGCTCCGCATCGCCGCCTTGAGCTCGTCCGGCGACATCGAGGCGAGCATTTCGCGGTTGTCAGTCACTGGCGCCGGTACTTTAACCCGTCATGCCGGACTTGATCCGGCACCCGCCTGCCTTCTGCGTCGCATGGAGGGCGCTTAAGAAAAGGCAGGCCCCGGCTCAAGGCCGGGGTGACGAACATGACGGCATCAAATGGCATCGTGCCCGCGGTCGCCGGTGCGGATTCGGATCGCCTGCTCGACGTCGAAGACGAAGATCTTTCCATCGCCGATCCGTCCGGTGCGCGCCGCATTCTCGATCGCCTCGACGACATTGTCGACCAGGCTGTCCTCGACCACCACCTCGATCTTCACCTTGGGCAGGAAGTCGATGACATATTCGGCGCCTCGGTAGAGCTCGGTGTGTCCTTTCTGACGGCCGAAGCCCTTCACCTCCACTACGGTGATTCCGGACACCCCGACCTCGTGAAGCGCGTCCTTCACGTCGTCCAGCTTGAAGGGCTTGATGATCGCTTCGATCTTCTTCACGGGCGCCGCCTCACTCAATCATCGAACTCGCTAATGCCCAATCGCCGCCGCATTTGCTAGGCAGGCGCAGCGAACATGAAAGCAATCATTTTATCCGCAGGGCAGGGCTCACGTCTCGGCCATTTGGTCGATGAGAGGCCCAAGTGCCTGATCGACTTCAATGGACGAAGCCTGCTCGACCGGCAGCTCGACACGTTGGAGGCAAACGGAGTTCATGAGGCGGTGGTCGTCACCGGATTCCATGACGAACTCGTCAATCATGCGATCGCGGCGCGGACCGGCGGCCCCAGGGTGCGGACGATCTACAACCCCTTCTACAAGGTCGCCGACAATACCGGCTCGCTCTACATGGCGCGCGAGGAATTAAGCAGCGACTGCCTGGTGTGGAACGGCGATACGCTCGTTTCCAACGCGCTGATGAACCGCGTCGTCGGCAACGGGCGCGACGGAATTTGCGTCACCATCGATCGCAAGGAATCGTACGACGAGGACGATATGAAGGTCGTCGAGGAAGGCGGCCGGCTCAAGGCGATCGGGAAGCGTTTGGACCTCGGGACGGTGAATGCGGAGTCGATCGGCCTGCTCGCGTTC
>JBQCCG010000063.1:0-2983 GCA_051962455.1 Sphingomicrobium sp.
CTTGCACAGATCTTCCTCAGCCGGCTGAATGACTCCGAAGCGAGCGCCATGCTGTTCGACTGGAGCCATGTGCGACAGGCGTGACGCACCAATCCGCCACGATTGCCAACGGCCTTCCTTCTGTTAGCCTCTGACGCGCTGGGGGCCGGCCGAATGCGAGTTCACGTTCCCAAACCGCTGCACGGCTGGCGAGCATTCGCGGGCGAGGTGGGGATCATCGTGCTCGGCGTGCTGATCGCCTTGGCGGCCGGGCAGTTGGTTGAGGCGTGGCAGTGGCGCGGCAAGGTCAGCCGCGCCGAAGCGGCGATGCGGCTCGAACTCGCGGAGGACGATGGACCCCAAGCCTATGCCAGAGCCCTGATCGGCCGCTGCCTCGACTCCCAAATCGCCCGCATCCATGATGGCGGGGGGACCGTTCCGGATCGTCAGCTCCGGCAATGGATCGCGACCTACTCGCCGCCCTTTCGCGTTTGGGATAGCGAGGCATGGAAGATCGTCCTCGCATCCGATGTCGGCAGTCACATGGGTTCCGACCGGGTGATCGCCTGGTCCAAGCCCTATCGGATCGTACCGGTTCTGACTGACGAGGAAATGGAGGAGGCGCGGCTGGTCGTTGACATGCGCAACGCGCTGCCTCCGTCCGGCGCGGCCAGCCCACCCGACCTGCAGAATCTCCGCCGCATCTCGGATCAACTGTCCTTGCTTAACCGCCGCTTCATCACCTCCTCAAAGCTTTTGCTGGAGCGGATCGGCACAAACGGCGCGCAGGTCCCGGAGCCGATGCAGCGCGAGCTCACCGCGGATGCGAGAGCGATGTACGGAAGTTGCGTCACGGTGCCCGACCTCAGGGCCACGCCGGGGGCGGAACGCCTGATCGCCAACCTCCAAAGCGCATCACAGAAGGAATAGGAGAGGCCGTGCACCTCCACCTTCCCAAACCGCTGCACGGCTGGCGCGCGTTCACCGGCGAGGTCGGGGTGATCGTTCTCGGCGTGCTGATTGCGCTGGGGGCGCAGCAGCTGGTGGAGGACCTTCACCAGCGGTCCGAGTTGCGCGACGCGGAAGCCGCGATGACGTCCGAAATCCGCGATGACGACCTTCCGCAAGCCTTCACCCGCGCGGCAATCCACCAATGCTACGCCGATCAGCTCAATTCGATCGAAACCGCGATCGTTTCAGGCGCTGACCGGGCAAAGGTCCTCGCGCTGACGAGAGCCTATCGGCCCGCCGTCCGCACCTGGGACGACCAGGCCTGGCAAGCCTCGCTGGCCTCGCAGGTCCTGTCGAATTCCGGTTCCAAGCGGATGCTTGGATGGGCGAGCGCTTATGTCCTCATTCCTCGCCTGGCCGAGGGGGCGAAGCAGGAGCTGGACGAATTGCCGCTGCTGCAGGCGAACATCAGCGGGACGGGGCCGCTGTCGCCGGCGCAGCAGGATCGCCTGCTGCAGGTCATTTCCGTTTTTCGCGGTCGCAACGGGATGATGAACGCTGCGTCGCTCGTGTTCATACGCTTTGCCGCCGATCAAGGCCTGGTGCTGACTCCGGAGCGGAAGACCGCGCTGCTCTCCGACGCGCGCCGGCAATATGGCGCATGCGCAAGCGAGCCCTCTCCCGAGCGGCTCAATCTGAGGAGTCAGTTTACCTTCACGGGGGCCGGCGCGGAGCCGCGGCACTGAATGCGCGTCCGCCGTTTGGCGCGCCGTTAAACTGCCCCGACCAACCTGCGGAACTCGTCGGCAATCACTCGGTAGCATTCGCACGACGCCTTCTCGAGGCCCGCGCGGTCGAGAATGGTGATCCGTCCGCGTACATAATGGATCAGCCCCGCCTTCGAGAGCATTCCGGCGGCGATCGACACCGTCGGCCGCCGCACCCCGAGCATCTGGCCGAGGAATTCCTGGGTCAGCGGGAATTCGGGCGAATGCACCCGGTCCTGAGTCATCAGCAGCCAGCGTGCGAGGCGTTCCTCGACGCTATGGGCCCGGTTGCAGGCCGCCGCCTGACTGATCTGGTTCATTAGCGCCAGCGTGTAGCGCAGAAGCAGCCGCTCAAAGCCGGGGTTCTCCTTCACGACCGTGTGGAAATCGTCGGCCTTCATGCAGAGCGCCCGTCCGGGGACCTGGATGAACGCCCTGATGGGCATCCGGTCATTGCCGAGGAATTGCTGAATCCCGACCATTCCTTCGGGGCCGATCGTGGCGACCTCGACCGGCTCGCCTTCCATGAATTCGGTGACCATCGAAACCACGCCGAGAGTGGGGAACCAGACGTGATCTGTGGGTTCGTCCGACTGGTAGAGGTCCTCTCGGAACTTGAGCTCGATGTCCTTCAGTAGCGGCCGGATGCGGGCGAGCTCGTCCTTCGGGATCGCCGCGAGAAGATGGTTGGTCTGGGCGCGCTCGGGAGCGTCAGCCATGAGCTAACTCCTGTGGTCCCCACAATAAAATCCCTTCCGTTCAGGTTTGCGCCGGTCACTAATCTATGTAAGGCAGCTTACATATGGAGCCGAGTGTGCGTTCAGCGTTGCCGGTTACGAGTCCGCTGCCGCTTGGCCGAGTCATCGCGATCGGCGGATCCGCCGGTGGCATCCGTGCCGCCGTCGAAATTCTCTCGCTCCTGCCGGCCGATTTCCCGCTTCCGATCCTGTTCGTGCTCCACCTGTCGGCCCTATTGCCGTCGCGCCTGGTCGAGGTACTCGCCTTGAAGACGAAGCTGCGGGTCAAATGGGCGCAGTGGGGCGAACGAGCTTTGCCCGGGACGGTTCATGTCGCGCCGCCCGACCGGCACCTGCTGCTGAAACCGAACGGTCGGCTGGCGCTTAGCGATTCCGACCGGGTGAACTACTGGCGGCCGGCGGTCGATCGGCTGTTCGAGAGCGTCGCAGAGGTTGCCGGCGCCAACTCGATCGGAGTGGTCCTCAGCGGGTCGATGTTCGACGGGATGCGGGGAATTGCCGCGATCCGCGACGCCGGCGGGCTGACCA
>JBQCCG010000064.1:0-10934 GCA_051962455.1 Sphingomicrobium sp.
TGCCTCGGACAATCATCGAATATTATTACAAGGACGATGCGCTAGGCGATCCGATGATCGCCGACGAACATATCGCCTGCTTCGGCTGGGCGACCCAGGACGAGATGAACGACATTGCCGACATGGCGATCCGGGTGAACGACTTCCTGTCGGGCATGTTCGCCGCGATCGGTATCCGCCTGATCGATTTCAAGCTCGAGTTCGGCCGAGTCTGGGACGGCGACTTCGCGCGGGTGATCCTTGCCGACGAGATCAGCCCCGATGGCTGCCGGCTGTGGGACATGAAGTCGGGCCAGAAGCTCGACAAGGACCGGTTCCGCCAGGACCTCGGCGGAGTCGAGGAGGCCTATCAGGAAGTCGCCCGCCGGCTCGGCCTGCTCCAGCCGGACGAGGAATTCTCCGTCCTCGACTTCGACGAGCACCGCAAGAAGCGGGGGAAGTAGGATCAGCTTAGCCGCGAGTTACGCGATCGGCCGCCTCTTTCTCCCCTCCCTGGAAGGGAGGGGCTGGGGGTGGGTGCCGCCGAGGCACTCGGCGGCGCGTGCGACGACCGCCTCAGCCGAGCCGATGGGATTCTCCCGCACGTCGCTGTTCCACACGCGGAACACGCTCCACCCCTGATCGGCGAGCCACTGGTCGCGAATGGTGTCGCGCTCCGACTCCGCGTGCTGCCCGCCATCGATCTCGACCACCAGCTTCGCCCGGCGGCATGCGAAATCGACGATGTAGGGTCCGATCGGCAGCTGCCGCGTGAACTTCGGCCGATACCGCGACAGCATTTCCCACATCTTGCGTTCTTCGCGCGTGGCATCGGAACGCAGCGCGCGAGCACGCGCGGTTGTGTCGACTTTCACGCGGCGAGACATGGCTCAACCCTAGCAGAGCGCGCTTCGCGCACCCACCCCTAACCCCTCCCTTCCAGGGAGGGGAAGACGATGCGAGACAAGTTTCGGCGGCAGCTCAGCCTTCCCGAAATGCTCTGGCGATTGCTGCGCTGAGCGGTCCCCCTCCCCATTGCTGCGCAACGGGGCGGTTCGGAGACGCCGCTTTCCACTCAAAGTTGCTACGACGGCTTCGGCCCCGTTCCTGCCACCACGGCCTTCTGTTACGTTGCCGCAACTGCTGAAGGACGCCCGCATGCACTTCCACCTGCCAAAGCCGATGCACGGCTGGCGCGCGTTCGCCGGTGAGGTCGGAGTCATCGTTCTCGGCGTGTTGATCGCTCTGGCAGCCGAACAAGCCGTCGAGGCGATCCACTGGCACTATAAGGTTCAGGCTACTGAAGCGGCGATCCGGACCGAGTTGGGCGACGACCTGCGCTGGTCACTGGAGGTGGAGCAGTTTGCGCCGTGCGCGGACGGGTTTCTGAAGAAGTTCCAGGCGGCAATCATCGCCGATGATCGACCCACCTTGCTTAGACTGGCGGCGATGCGTGACCTTCCGTTCCCGCCAGAACCTTGGTCGTACGGCACCTACACGGCCGCAATTGCGAGCCAGGTCGAAGATCATCTGCCCGAAGGACGAATGGCATCCTATTCCCGCGAGTTCACATGGGTCCCGCTGCAGATGCAGGTCCAGAGCAAATTCTACGACGATTTGTCGACTGCCATGACCGCTAGGCTTGGCATTCCGAGCACTCCCGAAACAAAGGAGACTCAGTTGGCATCAATCGAGAGACTCTTTTCGGACCAAAGGGGACGCCTTTCCATCGCAGATGCGATGCTGGACTACGGCCGGAAAAATCTCTCGGTCATGCCATCCAACCCGTCCTATATCGCGCAGAACGAAGCTCGGGCGAAGCAGTGCGAAACGCAGCTCCTGGGGATCCAGATGAACTCCCGCCTCTAAGAGCTTACTCGTACCCGAAGGAGTTCGTCCCCTGAGCGTTTTCGAAGTAGTCTTCAATTTCGCCGGGCTGGTGCTCGGTGTAGCCGCGGTGCTGGAATTCTGACTTGGGGCTTCGCCATCCCCTAGTCGCAGCTGTCCACCCATTGCAGACGCTTGAAAACTCGCCGAACGGAGGCGTTATGAAGACTGCCTTGCGGATCGTCGGAGTGTTTGCGGTGCTGATCGGTCTGCTTTGGGTGGGACGGGGAACAGGGCTGGTTCATTGGCCGGCGTCCAGCTTTATGATCGACCAGCGGCCGTGGGTTGCCCGCGGCGCCATCCTGGCGCTCGTTGGTCTAGTCCTCGTTCTCATTTCACGACGGCGATAGCGGCGGGCTGGCGCGCAAGCCTACTGTCCTACAGCCGCCCGCTTGTGCTTTAGCGCTGCCAATGACCCACTTCGGCTCCATCGCCTCCACCAAATCAAATGATGGCCGCCAAACGCCCACCTGCGCACGCACGCGTAGATGCGCTGCAATTGCTGCGTTTCGCCCGGAATGAGACAGGAGCGCGCCCGTGTCGTGACCTTGAATGCTGCGCTCGGCCCGCTCGACTATCGCGTGCCCGAGGGCATGCCTGTCGAGCCCGGCTCGGTCGTCGTGGCGCCGCTCGGGCCGCGCCAGCTGCTTGGGGTCGCCTGGGAAGCGGAGCGATTGCCGAGCAACGAAGTGCCGGACAACCGCTTGCGGCCTCTCGCCGGAGTGCTCGACGTGCGTCCCCTCGCCGCACCGCTGCGGCGGCTGTGCGAATGGACCGCAGATTATTATCTCGCGCCGTTGGCCTCGGTTTTACGAATGGTCCTGCCTTCGTCGGCCGCGCTGGAAGGCTCGCGCCAGCTGATCGAATATCGGGCGACCGGGGCCGTGCCGGAGCGCCTGACCCCGCAACGCGAGAAAGCGCTCGCCGCTCTCGAAGGACGACAGGGCACGATCCGCGAGCTGGCGCATCATGCCGGTGTCAACGACGGTGTGCTGCGCGGACTGGTGAACGCGGGCGCGCTGGAGGCAGTCGGAGTCGACGCCGACCGGCCGCTGCCCCTCCCAAATCCCGATCACGCGCCGCCTGACCTCAACGACGACCAGCGTGACGCCGCGGCAACTCTCGCCTCTGCAATCGGGAAGGGCTTCGATCCGGTCCTGCTCGACGGAGTCACTGGCTCAGGCAAGACCGAGGTTTATTTCGAGGCGATCGCCGAATGTCTCCGCCGAGGCAAGCAGGCGCTGGTGCTGCTGCCGGAGATCGCCCTGACAGAGCCGTTCCTGAAGCGTTTCGAGGCGCGGTTCGGGTGCGCGCCGGTGGCCTGGCATTCCGACCTGCGCTCGTCGCAGCGCCGCCGCTCCTGGCGGGGGATCGCGAGCGGTGAGGCCGCAGTGACCGTGGGCGCCCGCTCTGCGCTATTTCTTCCCTACCCCAACCTCGGCCTCATCGCGGTCGACGAGGCGCACGAGCCCTCGTTCAAGCAGGAAGACGGAGTCCAGTATCACGCCCGCGACGCGGCGGTGATGCGCGCGAAATTCGAAGAGATACCGGTGGTCCTCTCGACCGCGACGCCGCCGATCGAGAGCCGCCACATGGTCGAGCTCGGCCGCTATCGTGAGGTGAGCCTTCCGGAGCGGTTCGCCGGAGCGACGCTTCCGGATATCCGCCCCATCAACCTCACCCAGGACCCGCCGCCACGCGGCCGGTGGCTGGCGCCGCAGCTGGTGAACGAACTTGAGGCCAATCTTCATCGGACCGAGCAGTCGCTGCTGTTCCTCAACCGCCGCGGCTTCGCTCCGCTGACTCTCTGCCGCCATTGCGGGCACCGTTTCCAATGCCCGAATTGCACCGCCTGGATGGTCGAGCACCGGTTGATGCACCGGCTCGCCTGCCACCATTGCGGGCACGTCATGCCGCCGCCCAAGGCCTGCCCGGAATGCGGCGAGGAGGACAGCCTGGTCGCCTGTGGACCCGGCGTCGAGCGCATTGCCGATGAGGTGGCCGAGCTGTTTCCCGATGCTCGAACCGCGATCGTCACCAGCGACACGATCTGGTCGCCACTTCGCGCGGCCGAGTTCGTCGGCGCGATGGAGGCCGGCGCGATCGACATCGTGATCGGGACACAGCTCGTGACCAAGGGCTATCACTTCCCGAACCTCACGCTGGTGGGCGTCGTCGATGCCGACCTCGGCCTGCAGGGCGGCGACCTCCGCGCGGCCGAGCGCAGCTTCCAGCAAATCCAGCAGGTTGCGGGCCGTGCCGGCCGCGGCGACAAGCCGGGCCGCGTCTTCGTCCAGACCCACGATCCCGATGCGTCCGTCATTGCGGCGCTGGTGTCCGGCGACGTCGCGGGCTTCTACGCTGCCGAAACGGAGGCGCGTCGGGAAGCTGCGATGCCACCGTTCGGCCGTCTCGCTGCGATCGTCGTTTCCGCGGAGGATGCCTCCGAAGCCGAAGCCGTCGCACGACGCATCGGCCATAGCGCGCCGGTAGTCGAAGGGATGGCGGTGTTCGGCCCCGCCCCTGCCCCACTGGCAATGCTCCGCGGCCGCCATCGCCAGCGCCTGCTCGTCCACGCTCGCCGAAGCCTCGACGTGCAGGACGTCATCCGTGATTGGCTCGCCGCAATCGACTGGAGCGCCAAGGTCCGCGTCAGCGTCGACGTCGACCCTTACAGCTTCCTTTAGAAACCGCGTCGATTGAAGGCCTTGCGCGTCAGTTTCGAAGTGATAGCTTCGTTTCCGCCGAGGAAGGGGGTCCGATGCGTTTCGTCCTGGCCTGTCTCGCCGCAGTCGCGGCGATGCCGCTGAGTGCGCCTGCAGTTGCCAATTGGTACCGTGCCAGCTCGCAGCACTTCGTGATCTATTCCGAGCAGAAGCCGAAATCGCTCCACAATTACGCCGAGGAGCTGGAGCGATTCGATCAGGCCGTGCGCCTGATCCACGGCATGCAGGAGCAACCGTTCAGCAAAGGCAACCGAGTCACGATCTTCGATGTCGGAATCGACAAGGTTCAGCAACTGCTTCACGACGACAGCGGGATGATCGCAGGCTTCTATCATGGAAGCGTCGAGGGCTCGGTCGCCTTCGTATCCCGAAGCAATCCGATTCAGTTCCAGGTCTCGACCGGCGAGCTGACTCCCAAGGTGAACAATGCTGAATTCGGGCCCGACACAGTTCTCCTCCACGAATATTCGCACCATTTGATGGCAGAAGATCTGAACCGGCCCTACCCTCAGTGGCTCGAGGAAGGTTTTGCCGAGTTCATGTCTCAGGCCGAGTTCAAGCCGGACGGCTCCATCGAAATCGGCCGCCCGCAGGCGACATACCGCTTCGGGAACCTCATGTACGGCGATCAGGTCCCGCTCGAAACGCTTCTTTCCGGCAAGTTCGACAAGCTCGATAGAGAGCAATTCGCGTCGCTGTACAGCCGCGCCTGGCTGTTGACGCATTACTTAACATTCGATCCCACGCGAAAAGGACAGCTCGATGCTTATGTCGCTGCCCTTTCCAAAGGTATCGAGCCGCTCCAGGCTGCGCGACAGACGTTCGGGGATCTTGGCAAGCTCGAGCACGACCTCGACGCATATTTTACGGAGGGATACTTCCACGGCTCAAAGCGGACGGCGCTGAACGTCCCCGCCAAGGACCTCAAGGACGTGCCCGTCGAGGTAAGTGCGCTCAGCGACGGCGCCACTCGAATTCTCCCGATCCTCATGCGGGTGAAGGCGCCGCACGATGAGAATCATACGGCCGACATCGCTAATGACGCGCGAAGCGTCGAACAGCAATTCCGCGGCGATCCGCTGGTCGAAACGACGCTTGCCGAAGCCGAGCTCGACCACAAGGATTTCAAGGATGCCGAAGCGGCTGCGACCCGGGCGCTCGCTGCCGATCCGCAATCGACGGACGCAATGATCCTGGAGGGCCGCGCAAAAGTAAGAGAGCTCGCTGGCTCGAAGGGGTCGGCGACCGACTTCGACGAAGCGCGAACCTGGTTCCTGAAGGCCAACAAGATCGATCCCGAGGACCCGGAGCCGCTGTACCGCTTCTATGAAAGCTTCGTGCTGGAGGGGACGGCGCCGACGCAGAATGCTGTCGCTGCGCTCCACTATGCTTCCGACCTGGCGCCCCAGGACTCGGAGGTACGAATCGAATCCGCGGCCCAGTATCTGGCGCAGGGCAAGATCAAGGACGCGCGCGCTGCGCTGGTCCCGGTCGCGTATGACCCGCATGGCGAAGAAGTTGCCAAGCGTGCCAGAACGATGATCGCCAAGCTCGATGCGGGTGACACCAAGGCGGCGCTCGCGGCGGCAGCACCGCCGAAGGATCCGAAATCTAAGTCGAACTGAGTGCTTCGCGACGTCGGCGTACCCAACGCGGTTGGACCAGTTCGTCCTTGCGAATGGCGAGCCAGAGTAGCCAGAGCCCGAACAAGGTCGCGATCACCATCGCGATCAGTGAAGCCTCCAGGCCGAAACCATTCCCGGTCAGCAGTGGAGGACCGCTCAACTTCGCCTGCACAAAGCCGTGGACGGGCGTGCCCGAAACAGGAATGTCGTAAATCTCGCCCTGCGTGAAATTCCACGCCGCGTGGATTCCCATCGGCAGCCAAAGGCTGCGTGTCAGCATGTACGCCGCGCCGAGCATCACGCCGGCTTCGAAGGCGATGCCAATTGCTGCAATGGGGCTGGCATTCGGATTGGCGAGATGCGCGGCTCCGAAGAAGGCCGAGGTCAGCAGCAGCGCCATCCAGCTGCCGCCGAACTCCTCGATCCAGCGGAACAGGATCCCGCGAAACACCAGCTCTTCGGAGATGGCGGCAAAGATCGTCGGACCGATCAGCGCCGGAACGAGGCCTGAGAGATCGCCTTGTCCGGTGACACGGTAGACCCCCAGAACAGCTGCAATCGCCACGGCGATCGAGAAAATCAGAAAGCCCGCCGCGAGCCCCAGGCCCAGATGCTTCAGCGCCCGTGGATCGCGATAATCGTCCCTCGGGTGCTCGCCCAGGCGGCGGATCAGAAGTTCGTAGGCCAGGATGACCAGCGGAATCGAGGCCAGATCGAACTTCATCTGCGTCGTGAAGCGCGGAATGTTCGGCAACAGGAATTGGCCGATCAGCAGGCCAATCGCGAAGCAGGCGATCACGATCGCTATCGCAATCACCATTGTCACAAGCGGAAAGTCGACGATTTTCCGCCACGTAGGCTTCTCGTCAGCCAAGGTTACCGCCTGGTCCATTTTTCGTCCCTCCCGTCCGACTGCTGTTGAGCCGAACGCAGGAGGCGCGGCAAGCGCTTAATCGACCAGCGGCAGCTCCGGCTCGGCCATCGCGCGTCCTTCAGCGGCGAGCAGCTTTTTCTTGCGCTCGATGCCGCCGCCGTATCCGCCGAGCGAGCCATCGCTGCGGATCACCCGGTGACAGGGGATCAGCACGCAAACGTGATTGTCGCCGTTCGCGCTGCCGACCGCCCGCACCGCTTTGGGTACCCCGATCGCTGCGGCGATCTCGGCATAGCTCCGAGTCTCGCCGGCGGGGATTTTCCTGAGCTCGCGCCAGACCGCCTCCTGGAAGGCGGTCCCGGCAACATCGATCGGAAGGTCGGGCATGGCCAGCGGCTGTTCGATGGCCTTGAGCGCTCCCTCGACGAGTGATTTGAGACCTCCCGCATCCTCGACAATCGTCGCGTTCGGGAACAGCCGCCGGAGCGAACCCTCGCTGTCGTCGAATGTCAGGCGGCAGATGCCCTTGCTGGTGGCGGCGATGAACATCTCGCCCAGTGGACTTTCGAAGTGGGTCCAGCGGATCGTTTCGCCACGGCCGCCGTCACGCCATGCCGATGGGGTCATGCCCAGTCTCTCCTTCGCATCGCTGTAGAAGCCGCTCGGGCTTTGATAGCCGGCGTCGTAGACCGCGTCGGTGATGCGTCCGTTTGATTTGAGAGCGTCCTCGGCGCGGCGGTTGCGCAGCGCGCGGGCATATTCCGCCGGCGAGACGCCGAGGTCGCGCTTGAAGATGCGTTGAAAGTGATGTGGCGCGTACCCGACCGCTGAGGCCAGGGCGGATAGGCTCGGCGCTTCCTCCGCCTGTTCGATCAGCTTCACTGCGGCGGCGACGGCCTCGCGGTCGCGGCCGACCTCATCGGGCTTGCAGCGCAGGCACGGCCGGAAGCCTGCCGCCCTCGCCTCTTCGGCCGAGGAATAGAAGGTCACATTTTCCCGCTTCGGCCGCCGTGCCGGGCAGCTCGGCTTGCAGTAGATGCCGGTGGTATGGACCGCGCCGATTACGCGCCCATCCCAGCTCCTGTCACGGCGCATGAACGCCGCCCATGCGGTCTCCGGATCCAGGCGTGAGACGTTGTTCACCGAATCCGATCTAGGCGTGCGGATGTTGCTGGCAAGCGTTGCCATCGCTCAGTTCCTTTCAATTTTTGCCGAGAAGCAGCCCCGGACCGCATTGTGCGCGTGGATGCTCTCGATTTTCGGGTTCTCGAACAGCTTCCGGATGCCCGCGTCTGCTTCGCCTGCTTGCGTCAGAATCGCGTCGGCCATCATGCCGTTGCTGTCGAAGCCGCGCAGCGACAGCACCCGCCTTTCAAAGACTGGCGGCACCCGGTCGACATATTCGGCCGCCTCCTCGGCGCCTTCGGTGACGAAGATCGCGTGCGTCGCTCTGTAGGGGTTCGCCACGTCATGGCTGACGTGGTTGAGCAGCAGCACGCTTTCGCCGATCTCCCGGTCGGTCAGGCTGACCCTGCATGGAAAGGTCGGTTCAGTGACCGTCATCCTGACTATTCCGCGATCGGCTAGTTCCTCGTCGGACAGTCCAAAGAGCGGCTTGTAAGGCGCCGGATCCAGCCCTCTGATTCGGTAGGTCATGCAGTGCTTTTAAGTGCTTCGCCGAGGCATCGCTTCCGCTCCCTTGCGGTCAAACAAACGCCCCTCTCCCGCAAAGGGGAGAGGGTATGCTTGCATCGCCGCGCACCCCTTGCTACGGGCCGCGCAACCCATGGGGGCGTGTCGGGGCTAAGCCCGTGGCAACGCCCCGTTTTTCGCATGGGACAACATTTTCCGTTTCTGGAGCTTTTCGCGCGTGGAGACATCCGGCGGCATTCGGGCAAGCTTAGCGGGGCGCTACGCGTCCGCTCTGTTCGACCTCGCCCGCGACCAACGGCAGATCGAATCCGTCGGCAAGAGCCTCGATGCGCTCGGCCAGGCGCTGCTCGATTCCAAGGATTTCGCGGAGTTGGTCGCGAGCCCGCTCGTCTCACGCGAGGAAGCCGGAAAGGCGTTCGCCGCTCTGGCGCCGGACCTTGGACTCGATCCGATCACGACCAATTTCGTGGGCGTGCTCGCGAAGAACGGCCGGAAGAGCGAGCTGGGCAAGGTCATTCGCGCCTTCCGCCGCCTCGCCGCTGAGCACCGTGGCGAAACCACGGCCGAAGTGGTGACCGCGCGGCCGCTCAACGATGACCAGCTCTCGGCGCTGCGGCAGCAGCTCCGCACGCGCGCGGGCCGCGAGGTCGCCATTGACGCGACGGTCGACGCCTCAATTCTCGGCGGAATGATCGTGAAGCTGGGAAGCCAGCAGATCGACGCCTCGATCCGCACCAAACTCAACCGTCTCGCATCCGCGATGAAAGGCTAAGAAGAAGACATGGAAATCCGCGCCGCTGAAATCTCCCGCGTCATCCGCGACCAGATCGCGAACTTCGACGCCGAAGCGCAGGTCTCCGAAGTCGGGACCGTGCTCTCGGTTGGCGACGGAATCGCGCGCATTTACGGGCTCGACAATGTCCAGGCTGGCGAGATGGTCGAGTTCGACAACGGCACCAAGGGCATGGCGCTCAACCTTGAGGCCGACAACGTCGGTGTCGTGATCTTCGGCTCGGACGCGGAGATCGAGGAAGGGTCGACGGTCAAGCGGACCGGCGCGATCGTGGACGTTCCGATCGGCAAGGGCCTGCTCGGCCGGGTTGTGGACGCGCTCGGCAATCCGATCGATGGCAAGGGTCCGATCGAATATACCGAGCGCCGCCGCGTCGAGGTCAAGGCGCCGGGAATCATCCCGCGCAAGTCGGTGCATGAGCCGGTGCAGACCGGGCTCAAGGCGCTCGACGCGCTGGTCCCGATCGGCCGCGGCCAGCGCGAGCTGATCATCGGCGACCGCCAGACCGGCAAGACCGCCGTCGCGCTCGACACCTTCATCAACCAGAAGAAGGCGAACGAGGGCGGCGACGAGAGCCAGAAGCTCTACTGCATCTATGTCGCCATCGGGCAGAAGCGCTCGACCGTCGCTCAGATCGTCCGCGCGCTCGAAGAGAATGGCGCGATGGAATATTCGATCGTCGTCGCCACAACCGCTTCGGAGCCCGCGCCGTTGCAGTTCCTCGCGCCCTACACCGGCTGCGCGATGGGAGAATATTTCCGCGATAACGGCATGCACGCCGTGATCGTCTATGACGACTTGTCGAAGCAGGCCGTCGCCTATCGCCAGATGTCGCTGCTTCTCCGGCGTCCGCCGGGCCGCGAAGCCTATCCGGGCGACGTTTTCTACCTCCACAGCCGCCTTCTCGAGCGCGCCGCCAAGATGAACGACGAGCATGGCAACGGCTCGCTGACCGCGCTTCCGGTCATCGAGACCCAGGCCGGCGACGTGTCGGCCTACATCCCGACCAACGTGATCTCGATCACCGACGGCCAGATCTTCCTCGAGACGGACCTGTTCTACCAGGGCATCCGCCCGGCGATTAACGTCGGTCTGTCGGTCAGCCGCGTCGGCTCGGCCGCGCAGACCAAGGCGATGAAGAAGGTCGCCGGGTCAATCAAGCTCGAGCTGGCGCAGTATCGAGAGATGGCCGCGTTCGCGCAGTTCGGCTCGGACCTCGATGCCTCGACCCAGAAGCTGCTCGCCCGCGGCGCGCGCCTTACCGAGCTGCTGAAGCAGCCGCAGTTCAATCCGATGCCGGTCGAGGAGCAGGTCGTCTCGATCTTCTCCGGTACCCAGGGCTTCCTCGACAGCGTCGATGTGAAGGACGTGGTCCGCTACGAGGCGGCGATGCTGAG
>JBQCCG010000065.1:0-2421 GCA_051962455.1 Sphingomicrobium sp.
CTTGTAGCCGGGTGGCCGCCGCGCTGCCGCCACCGCTGCCCGCGATCATCATCACCGGCAACGCGTTACCCGAGCCAAAGTCGGAGCGGGCTTATGCGATCGAGCGAATAACCCGGCGCCAGATCGAACAGGCGCCGACGCACGAACTCGACCAGCTTTTGAAAGATGTCCCCGGTGTGCAACTGTTCCGCCGATCGGATTCGCGGAGCGGCCATCCGACGAGCCAGGGCGTAACACTCCGGGCGCTCGGCGGAAATGCATCGAGCCGCGCTCTGCTAATGCTCGACGGAGTGCCGCAGACCGATCCGTTCGGCGGCTGGATCAACTGGCCAGCCTACGACCCCGCGGACTTATCCGACATCCGCGTCGTTCGCGGCGGCGGAAGCGTCGCCAACGGCCCCGGTGCGCTCGCTGGAACGATCGAGATGACGAGCCGTGTCGACAAGGGCGCTTCGGGTGAAGTCGACGTTGGAAGCCGCGATTCGTTGGAAGGCCGGGCGCGGCTTGGGCTTGCGATCGGCGGGGGAGTCCTCAGCCTCTCGGGCCGCGACGAACGAAGCGACGGCTTCATTCCGATTACCGGCGACACGCGCGGGGCCGCCGATAAGCCCGCGCCGTATCAGGAGTGGAGCAGCCGGGCGCGCTGGGTGATGCCGATTGGAGCTTCGACCCAGGTGCAGGCGAGCCTCGACGGCTTCCATGACTGGCGGACTCGCGGCACGGACTTCAGCAGCGATCGGACCAACGGAGCCGATGCCTCGGTTCGGTTGGTCGGAAGCGGCAGGTGGCAGTGGACGGCGCTCGGTTATTGGCAGTGGCGCAACCTTCGGAGCAGCACGGCGGGGCTGAATGCCGGACGGAGCATTGCGACACGCGTGCTCCTGCAGGATTCGGTTCCATCGCACGGCCTGGGCGGAAGCCTTGAGGTGCGTCCGCCAATGCCCGACGGCATCGAGCTTCGGCTCGGCGCGGATGCGCGGCGAACGACGGGCGAGACTCGGGAACTCGCAAACTATGTCGCGGGCGATCCGACAAAGCGGCGCCGCGCCGGCGGCGAGACATGGACCAGCGGGGCTTTCGCCGAAGCATCCGCTGACTTGCGCGGGATTACGATCAGCGCCGGCGCGCGGATCGATCACTGGCAGATCACACAAGGCCATTTATTCGAGCAGACGATCGCCACCGGCGCGGTCACTCGGGACGAACGCGATCCGAAGCGCGAGGGTTGGCTTCCGACCGCGCGCGGTGGAATTCTCGCTCCGCTCGGGGGTGGGCTGAGTCTGCGTGGCGCGGCCTACCTCGGCTGGCGGATGCCGACGCTTAACGAGCTGTTCCGGCCGTTCCGCGCAGGTCTCGACGCGACCGCTGCAAACCCCAACCTCGATCCCGAGCGGCTCGCCGGCGCCGAGGCGGGGCTGGGATATGCGCACGGCCCCTGGCGGCTGTCGGCGACCGCTTTCGTGAATAGCTTGCACGACGCCATCGCCAATGTGACCCTCGGCCAAGGTCCCGGCTTATTTCCACAGGTCGGTTTCGTCGCCGCCGGAGGCACCTTCCGTGAGCGTGAGAATGTCGATGCAGTGAACGTGCGCGGGATTGAAGCCTCAGCCGAGTGGACCCGTGGACCGTGGGCGCTGCGCGCTTCGGCGAGCTTCACTCATGCGCGAATGGAAGCGAACGGCGCCGCTGCGTTCCTCAACGGCCTGCGGCCGGCGCAGACGCCCAATTTCGCGGGCACGCTCTCGGCGAGCTGGGAAAAGGACGGGAGGAGCGCCGAATTGGAACTGCACCGGATCGGCGGCCAGTATGAGGACGACCTCAATACACGCCTGCTGAAGCCCGCGACAACGCTCGATGCCTCGGCTGCATGGCCGCTCGGTCGTCGCTGGCAGATCGTCGCGCGCGTCGAGAACATCACCAACGCGCTGGTGATGGCGGCGATCAATGGCGACGGCTCGATCGAGCGTGCAACCCCGCGAACATTGTGGATCGGGGTCAGGCTACATTAGGGCTTGAGGTTGAGCAGCGCCTTGCCGGTGGCGAGGTCGACCGGCACCGAGACATGATCGTGGAGTGCGTACCAGCGTCCGCCAATCTTTCGGTATCCCGAAGTCCAGCGCATCCACGTGTCGACCGGCGTGCCGTCCGTCATGGTGCCGGTCAGGCGATCGAGACCGTGCGCGAAAGCGACATCGCTGCCGGCTTCGATGTCGACGTCGCGCTCTTCAATGCGGAGCGGCCCTTTGAACTGCCTGAAAAATTCGGCATAGTCCTTTCGGTACGCGTCCGCGCCCTTGTATTCCAGCGGCGGCACGAGATCGTAGCTAACCAGCCGATCGCCAGGTGCATAATAAGACATCACCCCGTCGAGATCCTTGGCCTCGAACGCTCGGGTCCAGCGGTCGAGCAACTGGCGAATTT
>JBQCCG010000066.1:0-24338 GCA_051962455.1 Sphingomicrobium sp.
GTCCCGGGCGGCGGCACTGCGCTGCTCTACGCGATCAAGGCGCTCGACGGCCTCAAGGGCGCGGACGACGACCAGACTCGCGGAATCGACATCATCCGCAAGGCGCTCCAGTCGCCGGTACGGCAGATCGCCGAGAACGCCGGTCACGACGGCGCGGTCGTGGCGGGCAAGCTGCTCGACAGCAACGACCCGACGCTCGGCTTCAACGCGCAGACGGAGAAGTACGAGAATCTCGTCAAGGCGGGCGTGATCGACCCGACCAAGGTCGTTCGCGCGGCGCTGCAGGACGCGGCTTCGGTCGCCGGCCTGCTGATCACCACCGAGGCGACGATCGCCGAGGTGCCGGAAGACAAACCGGCTCCGGCGATGGCCGGCGGCGGCATGGGCGGAATGGACTTCTAATCACCTAAAACCCTCTCCCCTCGGGGAGAGGGCAGGTGAGGGGTTCAGTCCGCCTATTTGTAAGGGCCGGAACCTTGCGCGTCCGCCCCTTCTTCGTTGCCCATGGCATTCAGCATGTTCTCGGCATCGTTGAGCTGCGCGTTCTGCTCACGCGTCGGTGCGGGCGGCCGGTCTTTGTGACAGGCTGCCAGAAGCAGCAGCGAAGCAATCAAGACGTATTGCGTCATTGCGAGCGTAGCGAAGCAATCCAGCCGATGTTCCTGGATTGCCGCGCGCCTTTGGCGCTAGCAATGACGTTTTTCCAATAAAAAAGGGCCGCCCCGAAGAGCGGCCCTTTTCCAATTCAGATGTAAGCTGAGCTTACTTGTTCTCGACCGCGTTCTGCGCGTTAGCAACGGCGTTGCTCGCAGCGTTGGTCTCGGCGCCAGCCGCGTTCAGCGCCTCGTCGGCGTTCGCGGTGACTTCGTTGCCGGCGGCGTTAACGTCGGTGGTCGCGGTGTTCTCGACCGCGGTCTCGTTCGCCGCATTGTTCTCGGCGTTGTTCTTGTTGCAAGCGGCCAGGCTGAGCGCCAGGACCGCAGCGGTCACGATCGCAACGTTCTTCATGACTTTCACTCCCTTCTCAAATGCCCGCTGGGGTGGGCACCAACCCGGACCTGACCGCTAGCGAGTCGTTCAGGCCAGATCCGCGGCCATAGCGACAATCCCTATTTCCGCACAAGGGATTATTTGGAAAGGCTGAATTGACCATATAAAGATATCTTTATATCCTTATGCCGTGACTGCAGCGCTCCCCCTTGCGGACCGATTCCAGGCGCTCGCCGATCCGACTCGGCTGCGCATCGTCGCATTGTTGCGGCTGATGGAGCTGTCCGTAGGGGAGCTCGCGCAGGTCCTGGGCCAGAGCCAACCGCGCGTTTCGCGTCACTTGAAAATCCTCGCCGATGCCGGCGTTCTGGAGCGGCGCAAGGAGGGCAGCTGGGTCTTTCTGACGCTCGCCGATGTCGAAACGGTCGAGCCCTTGTTCTCGCTAATCGATGACTGGGCTGATTCCGCGACTCAGGCTTTATTTGCATCCGATGCGGCGCGGACGGAGTCGATCAGGGCCGAGCGGACCGAAGCCGCCAACCGCTATTTCGCAAGTCATGCCGAGGTTTGGGATCAGATCCGCTCGTTGCACGTCGCCGAATCCGAGGTGGAACGCGCGATCGACCGGGCGCTCGGCAACCGACCGCTTGGACGGCTGGTCGATATCGGCACCGGCACGGGCCGGATGATCGAGCTGTTCGGCCCTCGGGCGGCTCAGGCCATCGGTATCGACCGGTCTTCCGACATGCTTCGGCTGGCGCGCGTGAAGCTTGAATCGGCTGGCATCCAGTCGAGCCTGAGGCAAGGCGACATGTATGCGCTGCCGCTGGGCGATCAGTGCGCCGACAGCATCATCATCCATCAAGTGCTTCACTATGCGCACTCTCCGGCAACGGCGATTGCCGAGGCCGCTCGCGTGCTTGCGCCTGAAGGGGCCCTGCTCGTGGTGGATTTCGCTGCGCACGAGCGCGAGGAGTTGAGGGCCACGGACGCACACATTCGGCTCGGATTCGAGGATGAGGTCATGGGCGGCTGGTTCGCCGCGGCGGGTCTGGAGATCGACAGCATCGAACATCTTGAAGGCGAGGAGCTGACGGTGACCCTGTGGCGCGGAGTCAAAACGGCGGTCCCACAGCGGAGGGCAGCGTGAACGCCTTTGAGTCCTTGAACCGGCACTTGCCGCTGTTCGCCGAGGCTCGGGGCGACATAGCGGTCAGCTTCGAATTCTTTCCGCCGAAGACCGAGAAAATGGAGCAGACGCTGTGGGAGTCGATCAAGACTCTCGAGCCGCTTCACCCTCGCTTCGTCTCGGTAACCTATGGCGCGGGCGGCTCAACCCGCGAGCGGACCCACGCGACCGTCGAACGAATTCTCGGCGAGACGGCGCTGACCCCCGCGGCGCATCTCACCTGCGTCGGGGCTGCGCGCGATGAAGTCGATGAGGTTGCGCGGGGCTACTGGGACGCCGGGGTGCGGCACGTCGTGGCCCTACGGGGGGACCCGCCCGAAGCGGGGACCAAATTTGCGCCGCATCCTGGAGGTTATCGGGACGCCGCCGAGCTGGTCGCCGGGCTCAAGCAGGTCGCGCCGTTCGACATTTCGGTCGCGGCCTATCCGGAAGTGCATCCGGACTCGTCTTCGCGCGCCTTCGACATCGAAAATCTGAAGCGCAAGATCGACGCGGGCGCGGACCGGGCAATCACTCAATTCTTCTTCTCGCCCGACTGCTTCCTCCGGTTTCAGGACGAAGTCGCGGCTGCGGGCATCGACATCGAGATCGTGCCCGGAATCATGCCGGTGACCAACTTCGCTGGAATTGTCCGAATGGCGGGCAATTGCGGAACCGATGTCCCCACCTGGCTCGGCAACCTGTTCGAAGGACTCGACGACCTCCCCGCGGCCCGCCAGCTGATCGCGGCGACCGTCGCCGCCGAGTTGTGCGGTCAACTCTACGCGGGCGGCGTCCGCCATTTCCATTTCTACACGCTCAATCGCGCCGAGCTCAGCTATGCGATTTGTCACCTTCTCGGTGTGAGGGCGAAATCATGATCCGTTCGACAAGCTCGGGACAGGCTGCATCACAGAGCCTTCGCGCCGAAGCGGCCAAGCGCATCCTGATCAAGGATGGCGCTTACGGTACGCAAGTCCAGGCAAGGCGATTGGCGAGCGCCGATTATTGCGGCGGGCTGGACCTCACGAAAGACCAGCGCGGCAACAACGACCTTCTGAACATCACCAGACCGCAGCTCGTCCGCGAGATCTGCGAGAGTTTTGCCGATGCGGGCGCCGAAATTCTGGCGACGAACACGTTCAACGCCAATGCGATCAGCCAGGCGGATTATGGGGCGCAGGCGCTGGTCGGCGAAATCAATCGCGCAGCGGCGCGGCTCACCCGCGAAGTGGCCGATCGCGACGGCAGACAGCGCTGGGTAGCCGGCGCGCTCGGACCGACCAACAAGACGCTTTCGCTATCGCCGAACGTCAACGATCCCGCCTATCGCGAGGTCGATTTCGACCAGGTGAAGGAGGTCTATCGCGAGCAGATCGACGCCTTGGTCGAGGGCGGCGTCGACTTCATCCTGGTCGAAACGATCTTCGATACGCTGAACGCCAAGGCCGCGATCATGGCGACCCTCGAAGCGGAGCAGGACCTCGGGCGCGAGCTTCCGCTGATGATCTCGATGACCCTGACCGATCTCAGCGGACGCAATCTCTCGGGCCATACCGTCGAGGCGTTCTGGGCATCCGTGCGCCATGCGCGGCCGGTCACGATCGGTCTCAACTGCTCGTTTGGAGCGGCGCAGCTTCGCCCGCATCTAGCCGCGCTCTCGGCGACTGCGGATACTTTGGTGATGGCCTATCCGAACGCGGGGCTTCCCAACGAGCTTGGCGAATATGACGAGGCGGCCGAGCAGACTGCAGCCCAGGTCCGCGACTGGGCCAGAAGCGGACTCGTCAACGTCGTCGGCGGCTGTTGCGGGACGACTCCCCTGCACATCGCCGCAATTGCCGGGGCGGTGCGCGATTGCACGCCGCGCGCCGTCCCGGCAGTACGCTCCGGCACGTTGCTCGCCGGCCTCGAGCCGATGGTCATCGCCGCCTGATCGATGGAGATGTCACGAGTGAATGAGGCCGGCGCGGGTGCGCGCTTCGTCAACATCGGCGAGCGCTGCAACGTCACCGGCTCCGCCCGATTCAAGAAGCTGGTCCTCGCCGGCGACTATGATGCTGCGGTCGAGGTCGCACGCGACCAGGTCGAGAACGGCGCACAGATCATCGATGTCAACATGGACGAGGCTTTGCTCGACAGTGAGCAGGCGATGACCGTCTTCCTGAAGCGCATCGCCGCCGAGCCGGACATCGCGCGCGTTCCGGTGATGATCGATAGCTCCAAGTGGAGCGTGATCGAAGCGGGCCTGAAGTGCGTGTCCGGCAAACCGATCGTCAATTCGATCTCGATGAAGGAAGGCGAGGGGCCCTTCCTCGAGCTTGCCCGCAAATGCCGCTCTTACGGTGCGGCCGTTGTCGTGATGGCGTTCGACGAGGTCGGCCAGGCGGACACGACCGAACGCAAGATTTCAATCTGCGAGCGCGCTTACAAGCTGCTCGTGGCCGACGGCACGGAACCGAACGACATCGTCTTCGATCCCAACATCTTCGCCGTCGCCACGGGAATCGATGAGCACCGCCGCTACGCCTTGGATTTTATCGATGCCGCCCGCGAGATCCGCCGCCGCTGCCCCGGCACGCATATCTCGGGCGGGCTTTCGAACCTCAGCTTCTCATTCCGCGGCAACGAGCCGGTGCGCCGCGCGATGCACAGCGTCTTCCTCTACCACGCGATTCCCGCCGGCATGGACATGGGCATCGTCAACGCCGGCCAGCTCGATGTTTACGACCAGATCGATCCGGAGCTCCGCGAAGCATGCGAGGACGTGATCCTCGACCGCCGCGACGACGCGACCGAGCGGCTGATCGAACTCGCAGAACGCTACAAGGGCGTCGACGTCGAAGCCGAGAAGAAGCTCGCCGAATGGCGCTCGCTGCCGGTTGCGGAACGGCTCTCCTACGCCTTGGTGAAAGGCATCGACGCGCACATCATCGACGATACCGAGGAGGCGCGGCAGCAGTTCGCCCGTCCAATCGAGGTGATCGAGGGACCGCTGATGGACGGAATGAACGTCGTCGGCGACCTGTTCGGGTCCGGCAAGATGTTCCTTCCGCAGGTGGTCAAGTCGGCGCGCGTGATGAAGCGCGCGGTCGCTCACCTTATCCCATTTATCGAGGCGGAGAAGGAAAAGCTCGGGGTCACTCAGGGCAAGGGCCGTATTGTGATGGCTACCGTCAAGGGCGACGTTCACGACATCGGCAAGAACATCGTCGGCGTCGTCCTCCAGTGCAACGGCTTCGAGGTGATCGACCTCGGCGTGATGGTGCCCTGGCAGGACATCCTGGCCGCGGCGAACGACAACCAGGCGGACATGATCGGGCTATCGGGTCTGATTACTCCGTCGCTCGACGAGATGGTGACCGTCGCCGGCGAGATGCAGCGGCTCGGGCTCAACACTCCACTGCTGATTGGCGGAGCGACGACCAGCAAGGCGCACACGGCGCTGAGGATCGATCCGGCTTACGAGGGGCCGGTCATCCACGTGCTCGACGCCAGCCGCGCCGTCGGAGTCGCCTCGTCACTGGTGTCAGATACACAACGTGAGCCGTTGATCGAGACCACCGCCGACGATTACGACAAGCTCAGGAAATCGCGCGAGCGCAGCGGCCCCAAGGACCTCGCGAGCCTCGACGAGGCGCGAGCCAATGCGCTCCCGTTCGATCCGTCGGGCCAGGCGGCGCCGCCCGCCTATCCGGGGCTTCATCATTTCGGCGAATGGCCGCTCAAGGACCTCAAGGCCTCGATCGACTGGACGCCCTTCTTTCGCGCCTGGGAGCTGGCCGGGACATATCCGGCGATCCTAGACGACGCGATCGTCGGCGAGAGCGCGCGCAGTCTGTTCAACGATGCGCAGGCGATGCTCGATCAGCTGATCGCCGAACGCTGGGTCACCCCCAAGGCGACCGTCGGCCTGTGGCGCTGCAAGCGCGAGGGCGACGATATTCTGGTGCTCGCCGGCAACGACTGGACGCGGGTCCCGATGCTTCGACAGCAGGTCAGGAAACGCGAGGGCCGGACGAACATGTGCCTTGCCGATTTCATCAATCCGGAGGGAGAGGACTGGATCGGCGGGTTCGCGGTTGGGATCCACGGGCTCGAGCCGCACCTCGAACGATTCAAGCAGACCGTCAACGACTATGACGACATCCTGTTGAAGGCGCTCGCCGACCGCCTCGCCGAAAGCTTCGCCGAAGTGCTCCACGCCGAGGTCCGCAACCGCCTCTGGGGCTATGCCGACGAGCACTTGTCCAACGAGCAGCTGATCCGTGAGAAGTATCACGGAATCCGGCCGGCGCCGGGCTATCCGGCCTGTCCCGACCACAGTTTGAAGCCGGTGCTGTTCAAGATGCTCGGCGGAAACCCGGGCGAGGTGACCCTCACCGAGAATTTCGCGATGCTGCCGACCTCGGCGGTATCGGGCTTCTATTTCGGCCACCGCGACAGCCAGTATTTCGGCGTGGCGAAGATCGGCCGCGACCAGCTTGAGGAATATGCCGGAAGGCGCGGAGTCTCGGTCGAGCAGGCCGAGCGATGGCTCCGACCGAACCTCGAATAGGTCTAGATCGTCATCCCCGCGAAAGCGGGGATCCGCCTTCCTTTCCTGAGTGAACAAGAAAAGGCGGGTCCCGGCTCAAGGCCGGGATGACTGTGCTTCTCCGCGTGAACCGATTTTGCAGCAGTGACACAAAGCTGTAGCGCTTTTCCGAATGCTCAAACGGCTCCTGATCCTTCTCACACTCATGCTCATCCCTGCGCTGGCCCACGCGCGGGGGATCGAGCCGCAGCTGGTCGCCGAAGGCCCCGCGCCCGCTGGAGGCGAAGTCGAGCTCGCGATTCACATGCGCCCGGAGCCCGGCTGGCACGGTTATTGGCTCAACCCCGGCGACGCGGGGCTGCCGATGAGCATCGAATGGAAGCTCCCGAACGGCTTTTCCGTCGGGGCGCTGCGCTACCCAGTGCCGATGCGGCTCGAGATCGCCGGGCTGATGAATTACGTGTTCGAGAAGGATTATGCGGTGCTCGCGCGGCTGAAGGTGCCGGCCAACGCGAGCGGGACGATCCCGATCCGCGCGGACGCGCGCTGGCTCGCCTGCACCGACAAGATCTGCGTTCCCGAGCAGGGTGAGCTTTCGCTCGATCTCCCGGTCGGAACAGGAGCGCCAAATCGCGCGGAGTTCGACGCATGGCGCACCGCTCTCGCACAGCCGATCGCGACGGTCGGCCATTTCGCGGTCGAAGGTAACTTGTTGCGCGTCGCCATCCCCCTTCCGGCGAGCGTCGCGGTTCATAATCCATATTTGTTCCCGATCACCGACGGCGCAGTCGATTACGATGCTCCGCAGAGCTTCCGCCGCGCCGGCGACCAGCTGGTCGCCGAGCTGAAAGCGAAGGGGACGCCGAAGCAATTTTACGGCGTGATCGCGATTGGCGACCGCCGCGGCCTCGAATTTCAGGCGGTGCCGGGACCGGTGCCGACCGGCGGCTCGCCGCTGGGTGGGCTCGGCTGGAGCGCGGTTCTCTGGGCAGTGCTCGGGGCGATTGCCGGCGGGATTCTCCTCAACCTGATGCCCTGCGTGTTCCCAATTCTCGCGCTGAAAGCGCTGCACCTGTCGCGCGCGGGCGAAGGACCGCGACAGGCGAGGGGTGACGCACTCGCCTATACCGCCGGAGCAATCGTCGGCACAGGAGCGCTCGGGGCGGTGCTGCTCGCGATCCGCGCCGCGGGGGCGGAGGCCGGATGGGCATTCCAGCTCCAGGATCCGCGCACGATCATGCTGCTCGCGCTTCTCGCCGTGGCAATTACCGCCAATTTGCTGGGCTTGTTCGAGCTGCCGGTGCTCGGCGGCCGCACGCAGCCGGCGGGCAGCTTCGGCACGGGCGCACTGGCCGCATTCGTCGCGACACCATGCGCTGGGCCGTTCCTCGGTGCCGCGCTCGGCACCGCACTGCTGTTGCCACTTGTTGGCTCGATCGCCGTATTCGCGGCGCTGGGGCTGGGGCTCGCACTGCCGTTCCTGCTGGTCGCGTTCGTTCCGGCGCTTCGGAGCAAGTTGCCGAAGCCCGGCCGCTGGATGGACCGACTCAAGCGCTTTCTGGCGATCCCGATGGCGGCGAGCGCCGTCGCTGCGCTGTGGCTGCTCGACCGGCAAGCCGGGCGAGGAGCGCTTCTCATCGGAATCGCGATCAGCATCGGCCTCTTGTTCGCAGCTTTCGAAGCAGGCCGGTTGCAGCGTCGCGGCAAGCGCGGCGCGTGGGGTGGAGCGCTGGCCGCCCTGGCGCTCGTCGTGGCCGGAATATCGCTGATGCCAGAGCGCGCAAGTTCGGTGCCCCAGGTTGCGGGCGCCGAACCGTGGAGCGAAGCCCGTGTCGCGAGCTATGTGGAGCAGCGCAAGCCCGTGTTCGCTTACTTCACCGCCGATTGGTGCCTCAGCTGCAAGGTCAATGAAGCGACGTCGATCGATCGCGACGAAGTTCGCGAGGCGTTCAGGCAGGCCGGAGTGAAGGTCCTCGCCGCGGACTGGACCAACGGCGATCCCGCGATCACCCGCTTCCTCGAAAGCCGCGGGCGCGCCGGCGTGCCTTACTATCTCTGGTACGCGCCCGGCAAAGCACCGGAGGAGCTTCCGCAGGTGCTCACCCCGGAGATGCTCATTTCCCGCGCCAATTCCTCCCCTCCCTGCAAGGGAGGGGCTGGGGGTGGGTGCTCCTGAAGCGGCTCAATGCCGCTGAAGGAGCATGTTCGCGGGCATTGAGCCCGCTCACCTGCAACCCACCCCTTTCTCCCCTCCCTTGCAGGGAGGGGTTTAATTACGGCTCCAGGCCTTCTTCCCCGCGACCCAGGTTTCCAGCACCTGCGTGTGATAGAGCTCGGGTACGCTGGCCTTGCTGATGTCGCGGTCAACGATCACGAAATCCGCCCACTTGCCGGGGTCGAGCGCGCCGATCTTGTTTTCAGCAAAACCGGCATAGGCACCACCGCGCGTGTAGGCATGAAGCGCCTGTGCGAAGCTCAGCCGCTCCGCCGGGTACCAGCCGCCCGGCGGCTGCCCATTGATGTCCTGCCTGCTGATTGCCGCCGCCAGTCCGGGGAACGGGTTCGGCGATTCCACCGGGAAATCGGTGCCAAAGGCGAGCTTTGCGCCGATCTTCAGCATCGATTGCCAGGCATAGGAGCATTTGAGACGGGCGGGGTCGAGCCGCTCCTCGGCCATCAGGCGGTCGCTGGTCTGATGGGTCGGCTGCATCGACGCGATCATATGTCCGCGCCCGATCCGTGGCAGGTCGGCGCAGTCGACGATCTGCGCATGCTCGATGCGCCAACGACGGTTGAGCCCATATTTGCTGTCCAGCCACTCGTAGGTTCGGATCACCTGCGCGTTGGCAGCGTCGCCGATCGCGTGGGTCGCGATCTGGAACCCTGCGGCCGCTGCCCTGTCCTCAAGTCCTCGAAGCTCAGCGTCGGAATGAAGCTGATTCCCCCTCGTGTCGGGCTTGTCGGCATAGGGCTGCTTGAGCCACGCTCCACGCGAACCGAGCGCTCCGTCGTCGAAGAACTTCGCGCCGACAGCCCGAAGCCGATCGACGAACATCCAACCTGTCGGATGCGGGATCACCTTGAGTGGATCGACGCCGGGCTTCAGGTGCACCGGATCGTCGAGCAGATAGACCATCAGCCGAACCTGGAGCTTCCCGGCGTTGCCCGCGCGGCGAAAGGTGTCCCAGTCGCGGACCAGCGTGCTCATCGATCCGACGCCGGTCACGCCGAAGCCAAGCAGGATATCCTGCGCTTTCAGGAAGGCGGCATCCATCTGGGCGGTCGTCGGCTCTGGCTCGGCGTCGTCGATCAGCTTTCGTGCCGCATCGACGGACAGGCCGTTCTGGATCGTGCCCCCGGGCGGCGACTTGGTGGCGGCGGTGACACCAGCGGCCTTCATCGCCGCGCTGTTCGCCACTACCGCATGACCGTCGACACGCTCGAGCACGACCGGCCGGTCGGGAACGACAGCGTCGAGATCGGCGGCAGTGGGGAAGGCCTTTTCCGGCCAGTGCTCCTGGTTCCAGCCGAAGCCGATGATCCACTTGTAGTCAGGGTGAGCAGCCGCATAGGCGCGAAGCTGCTGCTGCATTCCCGCAAGCGAATGTGCACCCGTGAGATCGAGCTCCAGCGCAACAAAGCCAAGGTCCATCACGTGGCCATGCGCGTCGATGAAGCCGGGCAGCAGCGTCTTTCCGTGCACATCAACTGTGTTGGCTGCCCGAGGCAGCGGATCGCCGGCGTGCAGCAATCGCACGACCTTCCCGTCGTCGCCGATCAGCAGACCTGTGAAATGCTGCAGATGTCCGGCCGCATCGACCTGGATGCCGTTGGCATGATCGATGAGCGTGTCGGAGAGCGCCGGGGAAGCGAGGAGCGCGGCAACGGCCGCGAGAAGAGCCTTACGCATGAACGGCCGCATAGCATTGTTTGCGCTCGCTTGAAGGGCTAGGCCGCTCGACAATGCTCCAGTCGACTTCCTTGCAACCACCCACGATCGAAGACATCGGCGCCGCCGCCGAGCGAATTCGCGGCTCCGTGATCCGCACTCCGATGCTCGTCAGCCGGACCCTGTCGGAGATCATCGGCGCCGAGGTCTGGCTCAAGTTCGAAAATCTGCAGTTCACCGCCGCCTACAAGGAGCGAGGGGCGCTCAACAAATTGCTCCAGCTTTCGCCCGAGGAGCGGGCCCGCGGTGTCATCGCAGCCTCGGCCGGCAACCATGCGCAGGCGGTCGCCTACCATGCCAAGCGACTGGGAATCCCGGCGACGATCGTCATGCCGGAGTCGACGCCGACGGTGAAGGTGACGCAAACCGCGGGGCACGGCGCCACCGTCGTGCTCCACGGCGACATGTTCGATGACGCTTACGCGAAGGCGCGCGAGCTGGCGCTCGAGCAGGGCTATGTGTTCGTCCATCCATTCGACGATCCGCAGATCGTCGCCGGCGCCGGAACGGTCGCTCTGGAAATGCTCGAGGATGCGCCCGACCTCGACACGATCGTCGTTCCGATCGGCGGCGGCGGACTGATGAGCGGCATCTCGATCGCCTCGCGCGCGATCAAGCCTGACATCGAGCTGATCGGCGTCGAGGCCGAGCTTTACCCGTCGATGAAGTGCGCCATCGAGGGCTGCCACATGCCTCTTGGCGGCGACACGCTCGCCGAGGGCATCGCGGTCAAGCAGCCGGGCGAGCTCACGTCGCGAATCTTGAGGGATTACGGCGTGGGCGTCGCGCTGGTGTCCGAGCGCGACCTCGAACGCGCCGTGGCAATGCTGGTGGGGATCGAGAAGACCGTCGTCGAAGGCGCCGGCGCGGCAGGTCTTGCGGCGATGATCGGCGACAAGGAGCGCTTCCAGGGCAAGAAGGTCGCCACCCTGCTGTGCGGCGGCAATATCGACACGCACCTTCTCGCCAACGTTCTGGTTCGCGATCTCGTGCGGCAGGGACGGATCGCGAGGCTCCAGGTCGCCGCCCATGATCAGCCTGGCGCGCTCGCAGCGATCACCCGCAAGGTCTATGAGGCCGGCGTCAACGTTCTCGAGATCAACCATAGCCGTATCTTCAGCAGCCTTCCCGCCAAGGACACGCTGATCGAAGTCGAGTGCGAGGCCCGCGACCCGGAGTCGATCGACGACGTCGTCGCCCGGCTGGAGGCCGCCGGCTTTCGCGTTGAACGGGCCTCGCTCGACTGATTATTGCGTAGGGTTCGCCGCCACTTCCATGTCCCTTATCGGGTCAGTTTGGGACATTCGTCGAAAATGACGCGTCCGAAGTCTTTTCTTCGGCGTTAACCGGCCGCATAAAGAGTTGCGTAACTATTGGAGTGAGGCCCGGGTGAGCGCACCATTTCGCTTTCCCAAATTTTTCGTCACCAACCCGAGCCCTTGCCCGTATCTGCCCGGGAAGGTCGAGCGGAAGGTCTTCACCGAACTCAACGGCCGCCACGCGAGCGAGCTCAACGAGGCGCTCGGCCGCATCGGCTTTCGCCGCAGTCAGTCCGTCGCCTACCGCCCAAGCTGCATCGATTGCTCGGCCTGCATTTCGGTGCGCGTGCTCGCCGCCGAATTCCAGGGGACCGCGACCCAGCGCAAGATCCTCCGCCGCCACGCCAACCTCGAGGTCAGCGCGTGCAAGCCGTGGACGACCGATGAGCAATATGAGCTGCTCCGCCGGTATCTCGCCGCGCGTCATCCCGGCGGCGGAATGGCGGAGATGGACGAGAGCGATTTCGCCGACATGGTCGAACAGACTCCCGTGCGGACCTGCGTCATCGAATATCGAGAGCCGTCGGAGAATGGCCGCGCCGGCAAGCTGGTCGGCGCGTGCCTGACGGACCAGCAGAGCGACGGCCTGTCGATGATCTATAGCTTCTTCGATGTCGGGCCCGGCGCGCGCAAGGGCCTCGGCACCTTCATCATCCTCGATCACATCATCCGGGCCGCAAGAGCGGGTCTCCCGTACGTCTATCTCGGCTACTGGGTCGAGGGCTCAAGCCGAATGGCCTACAAGACCGGGTTCCAGCCGCTGGAGCGGCTCGGCCGCGACGGCTGGCGGCGGATGGACGAAGAGCAGGGCACGCTTCCGCTGAACGAGCCGATGGTGCTGCCCACCCGCCGCGATCGCCGGCGGCTGCTGATCGACGCTTGAGACGGAAAGCGTCTACTCACCGCAGAATTTCGCCTATTTTGTTGGCCAGCCTGTTGCCGAGTTGCGCGACCTCACAAGCCAAACATACCGACGCAAGGTGGCTTCTCACGCCAAAAAGCCTTTCAGCTGCCGTAGCTATTTGTCGTGCTCATCTTCTCGGTTCCGGAGATCGAATGATTGTCCTCGTTGGTATCCAGCGCGGCGACGAAATTGATCGTCAATCTAAATGTTTGAGCAGGCTCCTGCGCGGTCCTGACGGAGACGTTATTATTCTGAGCGAATGAGAACGCCCCACTGGTGTTCACTTGGTAATTTCCGGCGCACAATCGCCATCGCCCCAACAATGCAGGCGCTGAACAGAGCGCCCTCAAGCGCAGCGCTGACGAATTGGGTCACGGGGCCAAACCCGGGATCGCCGAACAAGCGGCTGATGTGATCGATCCGAAGCTGCGACCTCGGAAAATCGCGGGTGAGCGCGGCGAGGCTGCCGAGCATCAGTCGCCCGCCAAGGAGCACGATCAGAAGCCCCGCCGCGCCGCCGAAGAATCCCGCGAGGGCGGCGCTCTTGCCAGTCGAACGGCTCCTCTCGCTCAGCCAGGCGCCCGCGCCGACGGCAGCGCCGAGCAGCAGGCCCTCCATCGCGCCGGTGATTGCGACTGGCGAGTGGCCGAACAGCAAGGCGAAGGCATCGAGACCGAGCAGCTTCCCGAATGCTCCGACGATCAGCCCGCCGGCCGCACCGCCAAGGATGGTCCACAACCGGGAACGAGCCGGTGCGAAGGCCGCCGTCGCGATCGCAAAGCTTACGCCTGCCGCTCCGATAATGGCGACGAGCAGGCTCACCGAGAGAAGCACCAGAAGGACCGATATCGCTTCGCCGCCACCCGCCGACGCGGCGGCAAATCCGTAGATCAAACCTCCGATCACGCCCGCGATCGCGCCGCCAAAAGTTCCAGCTGAACCAACGATCAGGAATCTCCTCCACCGCTCGATGTCCGTTGCCGATGGAGGCGTGGCGGCGTCGAGCAACTCCACCGGGGCAATGAAACGGTAGCCGTGCTTGGGAACGGTTTCGATGAACCGCGGGCGACCCGCTTCGTCACCGAGCTGCCGCCGGAGAGTCCTGATGCATTGGGTGAGCGCCTCATCGGTGACCGGAACGCCGCGCCACACCTCGGCCATGAACCGGTCCTTGTGCACGAGCTGGCCCTGCGATCCGACCAGCAGCGCGAGCGCATCGAAATAGCGCGCGTTGAGCTCGACGGCTCCGTCGCCGGCTATCAGTCGACGCTCCTGCGTATCGAGTACGAATCCGTCGAAGGCGAAGCACGCGGCCACTTTTCAGCAAAGCCTCATCGATTGCTCATGCCTCTCATCGCGGCTGCCGCCAAACCTTCAGGCACAGTCATGCATGGAGAGGCGCGAATGGCAATCGATCACCGCAAATCGAGCGACCGGCGAAACGGGTGGTGGACGAAATATCTATGGATCGCGGCGGCAATCCTGTTGCTGATCCCCTTCATCGCCATGCGCTTCACCAACGAGGTGGCGTGGTCGGCCTTCGATTTCTTCCTGATGGGAGTGCTGCTCGCCGCCGCATGCGGGACTGTGGATCTGGCCGCACGCCGCGGCAGCGGTATTGCTTACACCCTCGGCGTGGCAGCCGCAGTCGGCGGCGCTTTCCTGATCGTCTGGGCCAATCTGGCGGTTGGACACGAGCACAGCCCCTACGATCTTTATTTTTATGGAGCCCTGGCGACGGGCATTGTCATTGCCGCGATCGCCCGTTTCAAGCCCGCCGGCTTGATGGTGGCTATGCTGGTGACCGCGGCCGCGCTCCCGATCGTCCTGCGGCTGCTGATGGTGCATGAGTCCGATGCGGAAGGCGGGAACCTGTTGGTCACGACGGCCGGCTCCGCCATGATCGCTTCGCCATTCCTCCTTGCCTCCTGGCTATTTCGAAAGGCGTCGAAAGGAGATGCAAAATGACGCGGACAAAAGTGAACCGCATTGCCGGAATCCTCCCGCTGGTCTTTTCGGCGCTGGCGTTTGGAATCGTGATCGCGAATGTCCTTGCCCGCGTGCCTCCAGCGCCTGACGAGAATGCGAGCGCGCATCTGTGGCAGCTACTGATGGCGGCTCAGGTGCCGCTCTTGCTCCTGTTTGCTGTGACGGCCGATTGGCGGAAGCGCTCCACGCGCTTCGTCATCATGGCGCAGCTTTTCGCGATCGGGCTGGCCTGCTTTCCGGTCTGGCTGGCGGGGTATTGATCAAAACGAAAAAAGGCGGGGAGCCGAAGCGCCCCGCCTTCTCCCCGTTGCCCCCGTTGTGAAACGTTACGCGACTGCCGCCTGCGGCTCGCTCGCTTCGCCCTCGTCGGCGTCGCGCAGTACGTAGCCGCGGCCCCAGACGGTCTCGATGTAGTTCGCGCCGCCGCAGGCCAGCGAAAGCTTCTTGCGCAGCTTGCAGATGAACACGTCGATGATCTTGAGCTCGGGCTCGTCCATCCCGCCGTAAAGGTGGTTGAGGAACATCTCCTTGGTCAGAGTCGTGCCCTTGCGGAGCGACAGAAGCTCCAGCATCGCATATTCCTTGCCGGTGAGGTGCACCCGGGCACCATCCACCTCGACCGTCTTGGCGTCGAGGTTCACCGCGAGCTTGCCGGTGCGGATGACCGACTGCGAGTGGCCCTTCGATCGGCGAACGATCGCGTGGATGCGAGCGACAAGCTCGTCGCGATGGAAGGGCTTGGTCACATAATCATCGGCGCCGAAGCCGAGCGCGCGGACCTTCGAATCCATTTCGCCGATGCCCGAGAGGATCAGGACCGGCGTCGAGACCTTGGCCGTCCGAAGCTTCTTCAACACGTCGTAGCCGTGCATGTCGGGCAGGTTCAGGTCGAGGCAGATGATGTCGTAATCGTAGAGCTTGCCGAGATCGAGGCCCTCTTCCCCGAGATCGGTCGTGTAGACGTTGAAGCCTTCGGTCCCGAGCATCAGTTCGATGCTCTTCGCCGTGGTCGGCTCGTCTTCAATCAGCAGCACGCGCATTGCTGTTTCCCCCGTTCGCGGCCGAAAGCGTTACGCGCTCTTAACGGCCTTGAAGCGTCCATTAACCATTCGAGGTCTGAAGGGAAAAGGTTAATATTGTGTAACAGCCTGAATTCCTTTGATTCGTTGCAGAGGAGTCACAGAAGGGTCCACAGCGGCGCTCCACCCCTCCCTGCAGGGAGGGGGGCAGGGGTGGGTGCTTTTGAAGCGGCTCGATGCCGCTGAAGAAGCGTACTCAAAGGGCATTGAGCCCTTTCGCACGCAACCCAACCCTTTCTCCCCTCCCTTGCAGGGAGGGAAAGCTATTGTAACGGCACCAAGATGCTCTCCGACCGCATCCTGTTCATCGACGCCGAAGCGATCGTGCTCGACAAGCCGGCGGGGCTGCCGGTGGACGCTCCGAGACGCGGCGGCGATTCGATTGCGACCAGACTGGATGAGCTGAAGTGCGGCTTCAAACGGCCGCCCGCAGCGATGCACCGGCTCGACACCGATACGAGCGGATGCCTGCTGTTCGCTCGGAGCGCCAAGGCTCGCGCCACATTCCAGCAGTTGTTCGAGACAAGGAAGGTCGAAAAATATTATCTTGCGGTGGTCGCGGCGGAGATCGCCGGCGAGCAGGGGGTGATCGACGTGCCGCTCACGAAAAAATCGAGCGCCGAGGCGGGCTGGCGGATGGTCGCGGACAAGCATGGCCTTGCCGCAACAACGCACTGGCGCCGCATTGCTGTCCGCGATGGCTCGACTTTGGTTGAGTTTCGTCCCGTGACGGGACGAACGCACCAGATTCGCGCGCACGCACGCGAGGCGTTCGGGCGCGGGATCGTCGGCGATAGAGTCTATGGCGTGCCCGGCGGGCCGATGCTGCTCCATGCGTCGAGATTGGTGGTTCCACGCGAGCGCAAGTCCGTGATCGATGTGGCTGCACCGCTTCCCGGATATTTCGGGGACTGGTCTGATGCGGCCTGAGGACGTCAGTATTCCCGAGGATGCGCTGAGCGAAAGCTTCCTCGCCGCAACCGGTCCCGGCGGGCAGAACGTCAACAAGGTCGCGACAGCGGTGCAGCTCCGCGTCGACCTGTTCAGGCTCGGGCTGCATCCTGACGTCTACGAACGGCTCAAGCGGATCGCCGGATCGCGCATTACCGGCGCGGGCGAGCTGCTGATCACCGCTCGCCGCTTCCGCACCCAGGAGTCGAACCGCGCCGATGCGCGGCGCAGGCTGGCGGAAATGATCGCCGCCGCCCATATCGCTCCGCGCAAGCGCAAACCGACGCGCGTACCCAAATCGGTGAAGGCCGAACGTGTCGAGAAAAAGCGGCAGCGCAGCGCGGTCAAGCAGACGCGCGGAAAGGTGACGTTGGATTGACTTACGATTTCAAGATCGCTGCGGCGGACAAAGCGACCCTTTACCGGGACCTTGCATCGGCGCTTCAAGGCCTGGTTTCCGGCGAGCCGGACCCGATCGCCAATATGGCCAACGCCTCCGCGCTGATCTTCGAGACGCTTCCCGATTTGAACTGGGTCGGTTTCTATCGAAACGTCGAAGGCGAGCTGGTCGTTGGCCCCTTCCAGGGCCGCCCGGCGTGCATCCGGATCAAGTTCGGGGAAGGCGTCTGCGGCGCCGCGGCAGCGACGCGGCAGGTCCAGCGCGTCGAGGACGTGAACGCCTTCCCGGGGCATATCGCCTGCGACAGCGCATCGAAGAGCGAGATCGTCGTTCCGCTGATCCGCGACGGCGATCTGCTTGGCGTGCTCGACATCGACAGCCCGGAAATTGGCCGGTTCACAGAAGAGGACGAGGCTGGCTGCATTCGGCTGGGGGAGATTCTTTCCAAGATCTTATGAACGTCATCCCGGCCTTGAGCCGGGACCCGCCTTTCTTTCCTTTTCTGTGCATTCAAAAAGAAGGGGGGTCCCCGCTTTCGCGGGGATGACGGCTCGACCGCTATGATAACTGCTCGAGCCGTTCGTCGCTGAGCGAACCCGGAATGATCATGACCGGGCAGGGAAGCTGGCCGGCGTCGTGCCCCGTGAAAGAGGCGACCAGCGGACCCGGATTGCCGCTCGGAGCCGCACCAAGCACCAGAGCGGCGATTTCCTCGCGACCCGCGAAATAGTCGCGCACTGTGCGCACCGCTTCGCCCTGGCGGATGATGATGTTGGCGTCGATTCCCGATTCGTCGAGGATTTCGCCGACGGCAGCGCTGACGACACCTTCGATCCTCAGCCGTTGCTCTTCTTCGATTGCGGCCTGGACGCCACCGAACTGCACAAAATCCTGCGGCTCGACGATCCCCAGGACCTCGATCCGGCCGCCGGTCTTCGAGGCGCGGCGCGCCGCGAAGCGCAAGGCGACCCGCGACTCCGCGCTGTCGTCGACGACGACAAGGTAGGTGCGTTTTTGCTCCGCGGCCCCCATTGCCCCCGTGCTGCGTTAAACCGCGCTTAAGTGCAAGCGGAGCGCGGGTCTGTTCAGCGCGGGCTTGACCGCGCCCGCCGCATTGGCTTTGAGCCGCGCGAGCCTTTTACAGGACCTTTCCTCATGCCTATCGAACTCAAGATGCCCGCCCTTTCTCCGACCATGGAGGAGGGGACGCTCGCCAAATGGCTGGTCAAGGAAGGCGATGAGGTGAAGTCGGGCGATATCCTCGCGGAGATCGAGACCGACAAGGCGACCATGGAATTCGAGGCGGTGGACGAGGGCAAGATCGCCAGGATCTTGGTGCCCGAGGGCAGCGAAGGCGTGAAGGTCGGCGCGCCGATCGCGATTCTCGCGGGCGAGGGCGAGGTGAGCGACGCTGCTGCCAGTGCTGCAAAACCCTCTCCCCTTGCGGGAGAGGGTGCCGCTTCGAAGCAAGCGGCGGGTGAGGGGGCGCCGAAGCCTGACGTTCCGGTCGGAACTACGCCAGCCAAAGCCCCCGTCGAAACTCCTCCGGCGTCCAGCACTCCGTCCGCTCCCCCTCACCCCGCTCAGCCCGCGGCTGAGCGACCCTCTCCCGCACGAGGGGAGAGGGTGAAAGCCTCTCCGCTGGCGCGCCGGCTCGCCCAGGCTCAGAATATCGACCTGTCGTCGATCCAGGGCAGCGGTCCCGGCGGGAGGATCGTCCGCGCCGATGTCGACGCTGCCGCGGGCCGAACCCCTGCTGCGGCTCCTCAGCCGGCCGGCGCTCCTGCAGGACCTGCTCCGGCGCTTGCCACCCACCTCGTCATGCCCGGACCAATCGAGCAGGCGATCCCGCACGAGGCAATCAAGCTGTCGAATGTCCGCAAGACGATTGCCCGCCGGCTCACCGAGTCGAAGCAGCAGATCCCGCACATCTATCTGACAGTCGACATCAACCTCGACGCGCTGCTGAAGCTCCGCGGCGAGCTCAACGCCGGACTCGAGAGCCGGGGCGTGAAGCTCAGCGTCAACGACCTGCTGATCAAGGCGCTTGCCCAGGCGCTGATCGAAGTGCCCGAGTGCAATGTCGCCTTCGCTGGCGACCAGCTGCTGAAGTATAGCCGTGCCGATATTTCGGTCGCGGTCTCGATCCCCGCCGGCCTGATCACGCCGATCATCGTCGGCGCGGACACGAAGAGCGTCTCCGCAATCTCAACCGAGATGAAGGACCTCGCCGCCCGCGCTCGCGACGGCAAGCTCCAGCCGACAGAGTATCAGGGCGGCACTGCGAGCCTGTCGAACATGGGCATGTATGGGATCAAGAATTTCGAGGCGGTGATCAACCCGCCGCAGGGCATGATCATGGCGATCGGCGCAGGCGAGAAGCGCCCCTACGTCATCAACGATTCGCTCCAGATCGCGACGGTGATGAGCGCCACCGGAAGCTTCGACCACCGCGCCATCGACGGCGCCGACGGAGCCAAGCTGATGCAGGCTTTCAAACGCCTGATCGAGAAACCGCTGGGGATGCTGGCATAGGAGCTTCGCCATGTTCGTGAAGACAGTGGGCGGCGCCTATTTCCCCTTGAGCTCGATCGAGTGCCTCTCGGAAGGCACCGATCAATCTGGTCAGAAAATCGAAACCGCCAGGTTCAAGGATGGAAGCACCGAGCAGTTGGTCGCGGGCGAGATAACCCGCGTCACCGAAGCGGGCGCGCGTCCGTTCGCCGCCGCGCCCGACACCTATGTGCTTCAGGAAGTCGTCGACGAGGACAACCGGCTGAGCCTCGAGCGCGTTCCGGTGCTGGGCTGGATCGTCAGTCCGACGCGGGGAGTCGTCCCGATCACGATCGAGGGGATCAACCACGGCATGGACCAGACCGTTCCGGTGGTGATGCCGTCCGGAGAGGTCGTCGTGGCGATGGACTGCTCCTATCTCAATCAGGATTGCTACTTCGCCGAGATCAAGTCGTCGAAAGTCTCCTGAGTGGAGCGCACGCCGGTCATTCGAGTCACTGCGATGCCATCGGACACCAATCCTTATGGAGGTGTCTTCGGCGGATGGCTGATGGGTCAGATGGGGCTCGCCTGCGGCTCGTTCGTCTCGCGCCGGACGCGCGGGAAAGCCCTTCTCGTCGCGGCCGATGCGATCAAGTTCCCCGGGGCGATGGCGGTCGGCGACGAGCTCAGCGTCTATGTCGATTTGCTGAAGCAGGGGCGCACTTCGCTGCGCCTCAAGGCCGAGGCAATCGCCCGTCAGCGCGACAGCGACAGCGAAACTCTCGTGGCGGAGGGGGAGTTCACCTTCGTCGCTCTCGATCGGGCGGGGAAGCCCAGGGAAGTTGAGCATGCGTGACCCCTCTCCCCGCTCGCGCTCCGCGCGATTCGACCCTCCCCCGCTAAAGGGGGGAGGGACTAGTCAGTGCGCCAACTCCGCCCCTCTCCCGCCAAAGGGCGGGAGAGGGGTTGGGGAGAGGGGGGAAAGAAAAAAGCTTCTGCGCCAACGGGCAAAGCGGATGCGCTCGGAGCCTACTCCCGCCGAGCACCGTCTGTGGCAAATCCTTCGCGCGAAACGGCTCGCCGGATACAAATTCAAGCGACAGCTGACGATCGACCGGTACATCGTCGATTTCGCCTGCCTGGAGCGGCGGCTCATCGTCGAGGCAGACGGTGGGCAGCATGCGGAAAGCCGTGCCGATGCACGGCGCGATTCGTATTTAAGTGAACAGGGCTTTCGAGTCCTGCGTTTCTGGAACGACGAGATCTTTAACAATGAGGAAGGTGTTCTCACGGTCGTGTTGGACGCGTTGAGAACCCCTCTCCCCAACCCCTCTCCCGCTGAAGGGGAGAGGGGCTATTCGGAGCGTTTCCGCAATGGCTGACAACAATTACGATCTCATCGTCCTCGGCTCGGGCCCCGGCGGCTACGTAGCTGCGATCCGGGCGGCGCAGCTAGGACTCAAGACTGCTATCGTCGAGCGCGAGTTGCTCGGAGGCATCTGCCTCAACTGGGGGTGCATCCCGACCAAGGCGCTGCTGCGCACGGCCGAAATCTACCATTACATGCAGAACGCCGAAGCCTACGGCCTCAGCAACGAGAAGCCGTCCTACGACATCGCCAAGGTAGTCGCCCGAAGCCGCGCGGTCGCAAAGCAGCTCAATCAGGGCGTCGCCCACCTGATGAAGAAGAACAAAATCACGGTTGTCATGGGCGAGGGCAAGCTGACGGCGAAGAACAAGCTGTCGGTCACTGGCGCGGATGGAAAGGCGACCGAGCTACAGACAAAGCACATCATTCTCGCCACGGGTGCGCGTGCCCGCGACCTGCCGTTCGCCAAGGCGGACGGCAAGCGCATCTGGACTTATCGCCACGCCATGACGCCAACCGAGATGCCGACGGAGCTGCTGGTCATCGGCTCGGGTGCGATCGGAATCGAGTTCGCAAGTTTCTTCGCCGACCTCGGCGCCAAGGTGACGGTCGTCGAGATGCTCGACCGGGTCGTGCCGGTCGAGGATGCCGAAGTCAGCGCACAGCTGTCGAAAAGCCTGCAGAAGCAGGGGCTGACGATCCTCACCAGCGCGGGCGTCGAAAGCCTGACCGCGGATGCGAAGGGAGTCGCCGCGAAGATCAAGACGAGCAACGGCAAGACGAGCGAGCAGCGGTTCAGCCACTGCATCGTCGCGGTCGGAATCGTTCCGAGCACCGAGAACATCGGCCTCGAGGCGCTCGGCGTGAAGATGATCAAGGGCCATGTCGATACGGATCCTTATTGCCGCACCAATCTCCCGGGCATCTGGGCGATTGGCGACATCACCGGCCCTCCCTGGCTGGCGCACAAGGCGAGTCACGAGGGCGTCACCGCGGCGGAGGCGATCGCGAAGGAGCTCGGCAACAAGGATGCGCACCCGCATCCGACCGACCCCAAGAACATTCCCGGCTGCACCTATTGCCGTCCACAGGTCGCCAGCGTTGGGCTCACCGAAGCGAAGGCGAAGGAGGCCGGATATCAGGTGAAGGTCGGCAAATTCCCGGCGATCGGCAACGGCAAGGCGATCGCGCTCGGCGAGGTCGACGGCTTCGTGAAGACAGTGTTTGATGCAAAAACCGGCGAATTGCTCGGTGCGCATATGATCGGCGCGGAGGTCACCGAGCTGATCCAGGGCTATACGATCGGGAAGACCGCTGAGCTGGTCGAGACCGACTTCATCAACACGGTCTTCCCGCACCCCACTCTGTCCGAGATGATGCACGAGAGCGTGCTCGCGGCCTTCGGAAGGGTGATCCACATCTGACGCGATCGCGGTCAGCAGCGAGGTTCGCGCCGTGGATTGCAACCGGCGCGCTGCTGGTGCTGATCGGAGCCGTCGCGGCGATCTTCTGGCCCGGCGTCGCGATGTACGACACCGTCGCCCAGTACGGCCAGGTGCTGAGCAACGATGTCGACGATTGGCACCCGCCGATCATGGTCCGGCTGTGGCAGGCGCTGCATCCGTTGGCCACGGGCGATGCGCCGATGTTCACGCTTCAGGTCGCGCTCTACGCCGCAGGGTTCGCGCTGATCGTCGCGGCGCTGGTGCGGAGCGGCCACTGGCGCGCTGCAATCGCCACCGCCATTCTCGCGCTCTCGCCGCTACTGCTGGGCTGGCAGATGGTGGTCCTCAAGGACGGGCAGATGCTCGGTGCGCTCCTCGCGGCGTTCGGAATCGCGGCGCATTATCGGCTGTCGGGGCGACCCGTTCCGATCCTTGCGGCCGGAGCGGTGGCGCTGCTGCTCGCCTACGCGACCCTGGTGCGGGCCAATGCTGTGTTCGCGACAGTGCCGCTGGCTGTGCTGCTTCTGCCGATAGGGAAGCGGCCACTCCTCTCCGCCGTCGTTGCCGCAGCATCGATCCTTGTCGTGGTTGCCGCGAGCCCCGCCATCAATCACCGGCTGTTGGGCGCGGCGCCGAGCGGGGTCGAAAAGAGTCTGCCGCTGTTCGATCTTGCCGCGATCGCAGTCGCCACGCCGGCTTCTCCGAGCCCCTTCACACGACACGAACGCGGAGAAATCGTCCGTAAGCATTGCGTGAAGTCATTCTTCTGGGACCCGCTGGGCGATCCGATCGCCTGCGGGCCGGTCACCGATCGCCTCAACCAGGAGTCCGATAGGACGCTTTACATTGATCTGGCCGTCGCCATCGCGGCCCATCCGCTCGCTTATATCGGGCATCGCCTGAAGCACTGGAATTCGACCGAGCGCTGGCTGGTGCCGCCCGACCTTCCCGAAGCCGCGCCGCCCGACGAATCGGAGCAAAATGATGTCGGACTTCGTAACACGGCCAGCCCGCTCATGCCGGCCTGGCAGAGCGTGGCCGCCGCGGAAGCCGGAACGCCGCTCGGTTGGCCGATTGTCTGGACGGTCGTCGCTCTGCTGTTCGCCCCAGTTGGATGGCGGCGGCGCAATGAAGCCGCGGGCGGTCTCGCATTCGCGCTGCTCGCATCGGCGCTGGTGCTGGAGGCCAGCTTCCTGGTGGTCAGCATTGCCTCGGATTTCCGCTATCACCTGTGGACCGTTGCAGCAGTGCCGCTCGCGCTGATCCTCCTGTCTCGAGGATTGAGGCTCAGCCGGCCCGCCTGGGTCGGATCCGCGCTTCTCATTGCAGCTATGATCGCCGGCGGATTGATCACCCGGTCGACTCTGCCAGCCGCGCCGTCCGAATATGAGGCGATGGTGCAGGCCCCATCTGGATGAACCTCAACAGCCGGGCTAGTTGTTGCTGATGATCGGGAGTCTGCGGGGGACAGACCGTTGAGCGCGCACACGACCAGCACAAGGACGCTCGTCGTCGCGCTGCTCGCCAACCTCGGGATCGCCGCATCGAAGTTCGTCGCCGCCGCGATCACCGGCTCGTCGGCGATGCTGACCGAAGGCGTGCACAGCGTCGTCGATTCGACCAACCAGCTGTTGCTGATGTGGGGGCGGTACGCAGCGAAGAAGCCGCCCGACCGGCTGCATCCCTTCGGCTACGGCCGCGAACTCTATTTCTGGAGCTTCGTCGTCGCCGTCCTCGTCTTT